>NZ_JBHWKU010000005.1:0-383553 GCF_042730645.1 Streptomyces sp. NPDC059906 | reverse complement strand
ACTTTGCGGTTGTTCTTGAGTCGTTCGGGTTTCACGTCTCTCTCGACGATGGCGAATACTTCGGGGTATCCCCGGGCCCGTTCCTCGCTCCAGCCATGGAAGTTGATCACCCAGCGGCTGGCCGAGCAGTCCGGGCGGGAGTTGAGGTCCTCGCCGTTGAGGTAGGGGAAGAGGACGTCCTTGTTGCGGGGGTCGCGCTGGATGAGGTCGTGGGCCTGTTCAGGGGTGACGATGAAGCCCTTCCCCAGCACGTTGGACCCCTGGAACGACTGGCCCTTGTTCGCTACCAGACGGTACGGCCGTCCCGAAATCCGAGACCGTGGATCAAGCGACGAAGTGATACCCCGGACCTCCACATCGTCCAGTACCCGAGTGGCCTCAGCACCCAACCCCGGCCTGGTAGTCCAGACAGCGCAGTACTCCAGCGCCGCAGACCTCGAAGGCCAACGTGCGCTCTTCACCGCTCGGCGTACCTCGATGCCGTCGTCGAGTAGCTGATCGAGGCCAACCTCCCGAGTGTCGCCCTGGGCAAGGGTGTTGGTAGCGATCAGACCCGTCTGGCCGCGCTCGCTGAGCAGTTGGTGGGCTCTGAGTTCGAAGTACGCGACGAGGTCAGCGCTACCACGCTGCCCGCGCCCCAGACCGAGCACCAAGTACTCGCGGTACGCCTGCCCCAGTGTTCCCGTCAGCTTCTGGCCACCGAGGAACGGTGGGTTGCCGATGATCGCGTCGAAGCCTCCCTGCTCCGCCTCGAAGACCTCAGGGAAGACGAGTGGCCAATGCACGGGCAGGCGGACGAAGCCGTCCGTGGGGAGGTCCTTGCTCAGCCACTCCAGAGCACGCGTCCGAGCTTCATGGATCACTGGATCGGAGTCGCGGACCGTATCCGAGGCGACCGTGCTGGCCAGCTCCGCGGCCTTTAGGTACAGAGAATCGCTACCGCCCCCGGAGGCGAGGCTCGCTCCCGTCGTCAGGTCACCGATCAGCCGGAGGCGCTGCAGGTGTTCGTTGCTGGCCGCGAGTAGGCGTCGCTTCTCGTCGAGGTCGGCGATGGAGTCGCTGTGGATGTCGGCGATGGCCTGCCGGTTGCCTGACGCGTTGTGGACTCGGGTGCGCGTTTGCTCGGTCCACTGCTCGTCGAAGGCCCCCTTGTGCAGCTTGCGGCCTGCCGCCGGATCCAAGTGGATGTTCTCGATCTGCTCCAGCTTGGCGACCCCCAACAACGAGTCCCCCGCCACCAAGCGGTCATCCAGGAACGTGAACGGCCGTTCCGGGTCCATGGAGATCAGCCACAGCGACAGCTTGGCCATCTCCACCGCCATGGGATTGATGTCCACCCCGTACAGGCAGTGCTCGATGATCAGGCGCCGGGCGCGGACCATCACCGGGTCGCTCTCCGCGTCCGCCGCCGTCATCGCGCCCGCTTGGTCGCGGTGGCTGCCGCGGAACGCAAGGGCCTCCTCGTCCTCTGCCTCGACCCAGGCGTCGACTAGACGGTCCGCGAGGTAGCGGCAGGCGGCAACCAGGAAGGCGGCCGAACCCATCGCGATGTCGGCGACCTTGAGCTTCAAGATGTCGTCCGCGCCGATGAGCTTCCACTGCTTGTCGTCCGCCGTCTGGAGCGGGCCCGGACGGTAGACGAGTGGCTCCAGTGCTCCCACGGCGACCTGCTGGGCCAGGACACGCGGCGTGTAGTGAGTGCCGGTGTTCTTGCGGAGGCGGGACTCCGTGACGTACAAGCCGTCCTCCGGGATCACCACCGGCAGACCACGAAGGTCGTCGCGGAGGAGGCCGTGGAAGGGGAGGATGCGCTCGGCCAGGTCGCGGTCGTTCTCAGTGACCGCGAGCAGGCGGTGGGTCGCCTTGCCCCGCACCTGGTCGTCTCCAGGGGCGAGCAGCTTCTCCATCTTCGACGCCGCGGCCGGCGGCCTGGGGTCCTTCAAGTGCTCGTACAGTTTCTTCGACAGGCCAGGGAGATCGAGCTTCTGACCGGAGACGGCGCGTGCGCCCACTCCGAACGGGGCAGCCAGTTCCTCCAGTTCGGTCAGGCTCACTTCGTGCTCCAGGCCGGGCTTGCCGATGAGCCCGAGCACGGTGTCCTGGGCGCGCTTGCCGTCGTACGAGAGGAGGCCCTCGTAGACGTAGCCGATCTGCTCGACGTCGAGCGCGCGGAAGGTAAGCCGGCGCCGCTCCCTGTTGACGACGACGAACTGCACCGAGTCGAGGACGTGCAGGACGGTGCGGTCGTCGATCGGGAGGAGGGAAGTGTGGCCGTCAGCGGCCCGCGTGGCGTCGTCGCCCGTGGCGTCCGCGCCCTCCGGGACTGCCTCCAACCAGGGGAAGCGCTTTGGGTCGAAGATCGAGCCGTCGTACGCCGGCAATGTGAGCAGTGGGTGGTCCACTCCGCCGTGCACGGCGTGGAAGAGGGCGATCAGCCGGTGCCAGGCGGCGGTGGTGTGGTCCAGGGAGTCCTCGCCGTCCGCGCGGCGGCGTTTGTCCAGCGTCTCGTACAGCCGGCCGGCCGAGTACGCCTCCGCGTAAAGCTCGTTGTCAGCGGGCAGCAGGCCCCGTTCCTCGGCGAAGAGGAGGAAGACGACGCGCATCATGACCGCAACGGCGCCCCGGTAGACCTCGCTCGCCGGTACGCCTGACAATCCCTTGCCGCCGCGTTTGACCATCCGGGCCTCGGCGCGGCCGATGGAATCCACCAGGAGTTCGACGGCTTGACGGACCTGGATGCCGAGCGCCTCGGTGACGTCTTCCTGGCCGTCCAGGCTCTCGCGCAGCAGCGCAGGGAGCAGTTCGTCCACCGGGCGTCCGAAGAACCGGCCGCGGCGGAGGAGGGACACCCAGGCGCGGACCGCCACCAGGTCGGCTGCCTCGTTCCAGGCGATGGTCTCGAAGGTGGCGCTCGTCGTGACGCCGCCGGGCGGTGCCCAGACCAGGGACCACCAACGGCCGTCGGTGACCAGGCCCAGCTCGACGCCATGGTGGCGCAGGACGTGGGCGAGCCGGTCGACTCCGCTTGCCGCCCAGGAGTCGTCCCTGATTCGGCGGGTCGGCACGGTGTCGGGCGGGAGGATCAGGCCGAGGATCGGTACGTGCTGGGCGGTGCCAGCAGTATCCGGTTCGGCGGTGGGGTCGGTTCCGGGGCGGACGAGGGCGAAGTCGGGGCGGACGGTGGTGTCGGACCCGGGCGGGCTGACGGCGAACCGGTCCAGCAGCGTGTCGTCCTCGGCCAGGCTCTCACCGCTGTCGCCGAACTGTCCGGCGCCCTCCCGCAGATGTAGGGCGTCGTCCCATTCCAGCAGGGTGCGTAGCTGGAAGCCGATCCAGTCGAGGCGGCCGGCGCCCTTGCGGTCGTCCTGCCAGATGCCGTGGTGGAGGCGGATGTCGGCGCGGCGCCCGCTGGGCACGCCTTCCAGCTGTGGCCAGCTGCGCAGCAGGACCGGCAGGGTGAGGAACGGGCCGGACACCTCGACGAGGTTCAGCCAGTCCAGGTGCTGCTGCTTGCCGTCGGACGCCTTCGCGGCACGGATTGCGGCGGCGGAGGGGCGGCGGCTTCCGGAGCGCGGCGCGGAGCTCATCAGTATGCCTCCTTGGCGGGGATGACGAAGACGACGGCGACGGGGAAGAGATGGTCCTGCGGTTCGCGGTAGCGGGCGGCGATCGCGGCGAGTTCGCGCTCGCGTTCGTCCTCCACGCCGTCGAGCCGGGCCCGCCAGCGCTTGCGGTCGTCGGCGAGCTGGCGGCGTTCGTCGGGATCCTTCAGCTCGTCCAGGCCGAAGAGCGTGTCCATCCCGCCCGTCGGGGAGGCCGCCGTGGCGGAAGAGGTCTCGCCGAGCCGGTTCCGCAGAGTGCGCTGGAGACGGTCGAGGGTGGCGTTGATGCGCTGCTCCTCATCGGCCTGGCGCTCGGCCAGCCGGTCCATCAGGGACACCTTGCGTTCCTTGCCGCGCGCGTCGACGGACTGGGTGAGGCCCTCGTACGTCTTCGGCCAGCTCTGCTGGAGCCGGTGGAGCAGGCGCTCCTTGGCGGGGCGGCCTTCGGTGAGCGCGCGGTCCAGGATCGAGGCGACCGCCTCCACTCCGCGCAGCCGACGCTGCCAGCCGTTGTCGCCGAGCCAGCCGCCCGCGTGCAGGATCTCCTCATGGAGGCGCTGCCCGTCCGTGCCGACCAGCACGAAGCGGGCGTACGCGCCGACGAACGTGGTCTCCAGGGCGGGGTCGTCGCTGACGACGGCCGTGATCCGGCGCAGGTCGACGTTGTCCGCGTTCCAGACGGCCGCGCGCAGCAGCCGCGTCGACATAGCTACCAGGGGATGGTTCAGATGGGCCAGCACGATGTCGGGGCGTCCCGAGGCCGCCCGCGCATCGAAGGTGACCGGGCGAAGGACGTCGGGGCGGAGCTTGTCGGGCAGGCCGCGGGTGGCGCGCTCCCACGAGCCGGTCAGCGGGGGCACGGTGTACAGGCCCTGCCGGAAGTCGTCCTCGGACGGCGCGTTCTCGTCGAGGCACGGTACTAGGGGCTGCTGGCGGGCCAGGTTCAGCGCGGTGTTCACCACGCGGGCGACCCGGTCCGGGGTGATGCCGAGTTCCACGGTCGTCTGCTTCAGCTGGGCGCTGAGCCGCCGCACCTGCTCAGTGACGTTCTGATCGGCGTCCACCTTGCCGCCCGTGGGGCGCCCCTTGATCTTCTTCGCTCGGGCGTGCTCGATGTCGAAGTCGCTGAGCTGGCCCGTCATCCGCAGCTGTACCTTCTCGGCGAGTACGGCGTTGACCTCGCCGAGGTCCTCCTCCATTTGCGTGACCTTCCGCGCGATGCGGGCGAGGAACTCCAGGTCGGCCTCGTACACGTCTGTCCTGGCCTTGTCCCAGGCGGCGCCGACGAAGTGCATGATCTGCGGGTTGTATCGCTGGCCGTAGCGATCGATGCGGCCGATGCGCTGTTCGAGCTTGTTGGGGTTGAACGGGATGTCGTAGTTGATCAAATATCGACAATGATCTTGGAGGTCGATTCCCTCGCTTGCGGCGTCAGTGGCGATGAGGATGCGTACCGTGCCCTCGGGGCTGGTGGGCTGTTCCTGGAAGGCGAGCCGGATCTGCTCGCGCTCGTCGGCATTCTTCCCGCCGTGGAGGGTGAGGACGCGGCCCTCTTGCGCCAGGCCCTCCTGCTGGAGCAGGTTCAGCAGCCAGTCTTGGGTGTCGCGGTACTCGGTGAACACGACGACCCGCTCGTTCCCCCAGGTCCCGCCGGTGAAGCAGACGGCCTTGAGGGTCTTGACGAGCTCCTTGGCCTTGGCGTCAGGGGACGCCTGGTGGGCCTGGCCCCAGCGGGCCATCCGCTCCAGCAGCTCGGCCTCTTCCTCGGAAGATCCCGGGGTGACCGTGGAGGCGCGGGTGATCGCGTCGTGCTCGGCCTCGGCCAGCTCCTCGTCGTCGAGCTCGGCGGCGTAGTCCTCGTACTGCGTGATCCACAGCGGGGTCTCGACCGGGACCGGAACCTCCTTTTTTCCGCCTGACTTCGCCTTGGCGCGTACCGATTCGAGGTGGACACCGACGGTGTGCGCGAAGGCGGCGGGAGAGGAGAACAGCCGCTTCTTCAGCAGCAGGGTGACCAGGTCGACGGCCTTCCGGCCGCCGCGCCGGTCGGGCGTGACCCGCTTCTTGCGCAGTTCTGCGTAGCGGGTGAGGAGGGCGTGGATCTCGCGCTCGGTGTCGGGGTACTCGACAGGCAGCGCCTTCGACTCGCGGACGTGGAAGCGGGGGTTGCCCTCCTCGTCGGTCACGGAGGTCTTCAGACGTCGTACGACGGTGTCGTCGAGGGCGGCCTTGTCCGGCTCGCCGCCGCGGAAGAAGCGCTGGTTGTCGATGAGTTCCAGCAGGGCGGTGTACGACTCCTGGTAGCCGTTGTGCGGGGTGGCGGAGAGGAAGAGCCGGTGCTCGAAGTGGGGGGCGAGACGCCGGATCAGCTTGGTCTGCTGGGAGTCGACGGCGTAGATCTGCTTGGGCGCGCTCGGGGCGACATGGTGCGCCTCGTCCAGGATCAGCAGATCGAAGGTACGGCGCCCGGGGCGGCCCGGCAGCTCCGTCGCCCCTCCCGGGGGTAGCACTTCGTCGACAAGCCGCTGCGCTTTGGGCGTGCGCAACCAGGGGAGGCTGACGATGGTCAAGGGGAACACTCGGAACGGGTTGGCGGCGCTGCTGTGCGTGCGGCGCAGTTCGGCGCAGCAGGCAGAGTCGACCACGGTGAAGTCGAGGCCGAACTTGTCGGCCATCTCGTCGCGCCACTTGAGGGTGAGCCCCGCTGGGCAGACAACCATGACGCGATGGGCCCGGCCGCGCAGCCGCAGCTCCTCGGCGACCAGTCCGGCCTCCACTGTCTTGCCGAGACCGACATCGTCGGCGAGCAGCAGATTGACACGGGGGGCGCCGACGGCTCGAGCGACCGGTTCCAGCTGGTACGGCTCGATGGCCACCCCTGACCGGAAGGGGGACTGGAGCGTCTTCACGTCGGCGGAAGCGACGGCGGACCAGCGGACGGCGTCGAGGAAGGCCGCGAGCTGCTCCGGCGGGTCGAACGCTCCGGTGGAGGCGTCCGGAAGGGAGCCGGCGGGGAGGACGCGGCGTCCCGGCTCGACCTCCCATATCACGGAGAGGGTGTCGCCGTAGCGGCCATCGGCAACGGACTGTAGATGCACCACGGTGGCATCGCCAGCCGGGGCGGCTTCGACTCCGGACACCACCCAGTTCTGGCCGCGTACCTGAACGAGAGCATTCACCTTCGGCGGCGCGACGATTCCGGAGGCTTCGGAAGTACGGGTGGTTCCGGGCATGCGGACATCCTCCACTATCACTACCGGCGAGACGGCGGTGCCTACCGGAGTGCCTCATATTGGCGAGCGATTCCTTCGTTGACCTAGATCACATACTTTCTCTCCTGGTTGCGGACGGGGCGTCGGCGGGTCACTGCGGGAGGCGGAGCGCGCGGGTCAGTCTGCCCAGGCGGCTGACCAGACGCTCCACCTCGGCATGGGCCTGATGGTCGGGAGGCAGCGCCGTCCGTTGGTCGTCGGCGAGGTGGCGCAGAGCCTCCAGGGCTTCACCCGCCGAGCCTGAGCCCGCCAGGAGGGTGGCGATATCCCGGCGGGTCTCCAACACCTCCGGATCCAGAGGGGAAAGCACCTTCTTCTGGAGATCGAGTGCCTCGCGAAGCTCCAGGAGGGCGGCGGAGTTGTGCCCGAGCCGGCCAAGGCAGCGGGCCGCCATCACCCGGCAAGCCGCGAGGTCTGCGTCCGGCGCGGAACGGGTCGACACGAGGGTCTCCGCGAGCTCCAGGCAGCCCTCGCGTGCCGCTTGCAGTTCCTGCCCTTCGAACTGCAAGCGAAGGATGGCCAGTCGGCGGGACACGACCTCCGGATGGGAGGAGTCGAAACGGGGCAGCACCTCGTTGAGATCCCTGCCCAGCAGCTCCAGTGCCTGTGACAACCGTCCCTCTGCCGCAAGGCGTTGCGCGCGTTCGCGCAGGTCCGCCGATTCCGCAGGTGACCGGGCCCCGAAGGTGGGCGGCGGTTGCGCTAGCCGAACGGAAGGTTGTGCAGTTGCGGGCGGGGCCGGGGCGTGCTCCGGAACGGATGCGTGCGCTTTGTCCGAAGGAGGATCGTTCGGAAGGTCGCTGCCATCGTGCGGCAGGCGCGCGGTGGTCTTGGCGGGCCTCGGCGTTCCGGCGCGGGCGGCCTTCGGCACCGCCTGCTCGGCCCAGGGCGTGAGGGCCTCCCGGACTTCGGCTGCGTCCACTGGCCGATCCTCCGGGCGCTTCGCAAGTAAGCGGGAGACCAGGTTGCACAGTTCGGCTGGTGCGTCGTCACGCAGCCGTTCCAGTGGTACTGGAGTATCGGCGATGTGCTGGACCACCAGGGCCAGCGGCTCGTCGGCCGTGAACGGCGGTCGTCCACCCAGTATCTCGTACAGCACGCACCCCAGTGCGTACAGATCACTGAGGGGAGTGGCCGCCTGCCCCTTGCCTTGCTCTGGAGAGATGAAGCCCGGAGTTCCGGCCACCATGCCTGCGTCGGTCAACCGTGGGCCGTCCGGTGGTTGCAGGGCGGTGGCGATACCGAAGTCGAGGACGCGTACCGTGCCGTCTGCCGTGAGCATCACGTTGCGGGGCGTGAGATCCCGGTGGACGAAGCCGCGTCCGTGAGCCTGGACCAGCACGGAGCACACCTGGGCGCCCACCGCGGCGGCCCACTCCACGGGAAAGGGCCCGCGCTGGGCCACCAGCCGGTCCAGCGTGTGTCCGTACACGCGCTGCATGACCAGATAGAGCCGACTCGCTCGATGGGTGCCCGCATCATGGATGACCGGTACGTACGGATGCTCCAGCTTGGCCATCAGTCGTGCTTCTCTGGTGAAGCGGACGACGGCGGGGTCCTGCGGATCGAGCCCGCGCGGCATCCTGGAGACAGCCGTCCGTGGCGTCAGCAGTTTCACCGCCACAGACCGGTCCAGCCGCTGATCGTACGCCGCCCACACCTCGCCCATGCCACCTCTGCCGAGCAGCTCCGCCAGCTCGTAGCGGCCGTCGATCAGTTCGCCCCTCGTCAGGCGCTGGTCCCTCATCGTCTTCGCCGCGCCCTTTTGTCGCCCCGGGTTGCCGGTGGTCGCGGAGAGGCCGAGCCATACGGGGCCTCCCCAAGGTGTGTACGCTCTCGGTCCGCCTCGAACCATCACGGTGGGTGCATGGTCGCTAACGATCCTAGGTCAGCACGAGAGGACCGGGGAGCGGACGAGTAAACCGAGGGTCTCGAAGCTACCGAAATCCTTCACCGGCGCCCCGCTCCACACGGGTTCCCTGCACTCAGGAAGGGTGTACGACTCACGGTGCTACGCCTCAAGGGGCAGATTGCCGGGTATTTTCATAGGCGCGCCGTATGTACGGTTTCGGAGCAGGTCGCGGGCTGGCGAGTTCCGGCGGAAGCGGCGGGCGTCCAGCCCCTCGTTTGCACGTCCGGCAGTGCCGGCACGGTGGTCCTTACGCTTCTCGACTCCCCCGCTGCCACGGGCTACAGCTTCACGTACCACGGCGACTTCGACTGGCCGGGGATCACTCTCGCCATCTCGACCATCCGCCGCTATGAAGCCTTGCCGTGGCACATGGGCACCGCGGACTACGAGCATCTGGCCGCTCGCAGTCAAGCCGAGGGCATCCCTCAACTGATGCTCGACGGCGAGCCGGTCAGCGCCGGCTGGGACCCGGATTTCGCCCCAGCCATGACCGCTCTCGGCGTCGCGCTCCATGAGGAAGCGGCCCTCGACCTCTTGGTGGCCGACCTGTCACGCCTGACGTAGAGACATCGGCGCCGTGCCGAACTCCGGGAGCCACTCTGCTCCGGCAACCCCCATCTAGACCCGTATGTCCGTAACCGACTGCGCTGTCAGTCCCCTTCGGCATGATTGACGCCAACACCTGCTGGATCACCGTGCCCGGCTGGGACCGATCAGAGGCCAGGGGCGCGGTGTTGGAGATTGGAGTCCGATGACTGCCGCGGAGTCACGTACGTCTCTCCCTTTCAAATTTCTGCGTACGGTCATCGCACAGGCATCCGACGGTTCCCCGCCTACGCGCATGGCTGTTGAGGCGATACGCACGACACCCCCGGGCCCGGATCGGGATGGCCTGCTCATGGCCCTGCTCACCGGGCCGCTCGCGCAGTCGGCGCCCGAGTGGCTGTTGGCCACGGCGGTGGAGAGCGATCTGAATCGCGAACCGCAGCCATACATGACGACCGACCGCATGGAGTTGACCCGCGTCGCCCTGTCGCACCCCGCCTGCCCGGACGCATACAGGGTGCGGTATCTGCGGGAGTGCACTGACGCGCGACTCGGTGTGCTTGGCCGGAAAGAGGGTGGGGCAGCGCTCATCCGCGCCGTCGTTGCTGAGCTCCATCGCCGCTCGGCAACGGACCTGCCCATCACCCCCGAGCTGCTGACGGTTCCGACGCCGGCCCAGCTCGTACTCGGTGAACACGACCTGCACGAGGACATGTTCGTCGCAGCCCTCGACTGCCTCCCGTCCAGACCGGACGAGCATGACGGCGAAGAGAACGTCGAGGTGTGGATGAAGCGCCACCGTGCCGCATCCGACGCATGGGACAGCATGTGGTCCGGCATCGTCCAGGCACAGACCGTGCATCACCGCCGCCTGCTGACCTGGTGCGCGCAGCACCGTGACGCCGATCGCGTGGTGCGCGAGCACCTGCTCAACTCGTTGCCGTGGCGCGTCGAACCGTCCTTGTTGGAGGAAGTCGCCGCCCACGACCTGGAGCACTTCGGTCGCGCGGTCCTCCTCACCCGGATCTCCCGGTCCTGCCGGGATGGGCTGACGCCCGCGCAGGCACGGGAGCGCTACGCCGACGAGCTGGCGGCTGCGTCCCAGGAGGAGCGGGACTACGTAGAGCGATTCCTCGACGCGGAGATGCAGTCCGGGTACCTCCAGACCATGGCCTGCCGCTCCGCTGTCGCCTGGGTGGAGCGCGCAGGCAAGCAAACCTGGCGGTTCCTCCTCAACCCCGGCGAGGCTCAGCATCTCGGACGGCCACGGGAATGGCTGGCGTCTGAAGAACTCGTCGCCGCCCTCGGCACCCGGTTCGCGACCATCTCCCTTACCGCCTTGAGCCTCTGGGAGCCTGACCCCGATTCTCGCTATCCGACCGTGCGCGATCTCGGCTGGTTGCACGCACTCCTCGTGCATCTCCCCGAAGTCCCGGACGAGGCGCGGCAGAAAGCACGTCTCGTGGTGCAGGACACTCGGCGGGCCCTGTCCGCCCGGTCCGATGCGCACGGCTACTCTTCCGGCCATTCCGCGTGGGAGGAGAACCGACGGGCCAAGGAACTGATCGCCACCATCATGCCGCTCGTCACCGATCCCGTCCCCGCCTTGCCGGGCCGGCGCACGGCCTCCCTCGGCGACCCGCAGGACATCGGTTTCAAGAAGCTGGCCGACGCCGACGAGGACGTTCTTGTCGCCTACCTGGACCGACACACGGGCAACGACCCGCTCATCGAGGAGGCCCTGCTCTCCTTTGCCGTCCGTTCCTACCGAAAGTCCCTCACCTTCGACGACGTGCTGGCCCGCCACTCCGCCCCGCAGCAGGCACTGCTTGACCTGACGCTGCACCTACGCAGGCGCCTGGGCGGCGGACCCGACCTACGTGGAAGCTGGGCCGAGATCCTGCTGGCCCAGCCCGAGTGCCCTGCGGAGTTGCTCCGGCTGCTGCCTGCCTGGTCAGCGCTGAAAGCCCGCGGCCGGCACTACAACACCGCTCATCCCGCAGTCGCCGCCTACGTCACCGAGGCGCTCGGAGACCGTGACGCGGCGTGGGAGCGGTTCGCGGCGAGTCCCATGTCTCACGCCGGCCCGGGCGCCTGGCATCGGCTCGGCGACCTCCTCGACGCGGCAGTCAAGGGGACCGCGTGGCCGACGCCTCCGCCCGGACGATGACAGCAGCCATGTCGGTCAGTCTCAGTCTCGTGGACATGCTCCCCGAGCGCCTCGCCCAGTACATAGAGAACGTTAGTGGCAGGGTCCGGACGCGTGGCTCCTCGGGAGCCATCTGGGAGCCGACCCGCTCTCCGAGCCTCTTCAAGACCGCGCAAGACCGCGCAAGACCAACGCCCTGATCAGGTAAAACACCAATCGCGCTGGCAAGATCACCAACCGAACCTCATTCGGGACGAAGAGGTCGTGGGTTCAAATCCCGCCACCCCGACAGTGAAGTACCAGGTCAGGGGCCTGATCCGCTCAGCGGGTCGGGCCCCTGAGTGGTTTCGTGCTCAGCACTGCCGACGGGGACCTCAAGGACCCTGGCGGCGGACGTCGGGAGCGATGGAGTAGCCGATCTCGAGACGGCTACTGGGCCGCGGCCAACAACAGTGCAGTGCCGAGACGGCCGAACGGATCGATTCCTGCGGTACGACGCGGGCATGTCGAGCGCACCTGGCCGCCCTGGCCGGCGGCGGGCCTGCGCAGTCACGACTTTCCGGAGTGCCCGCCACGGCCCCCGCCCAGACCGTAATCTCTTCTCCACGGCGTGGGACGCAAGGGGGACGGCATGGGCGTGATGCGACCCGACAGGGAACAGGTCGTCAGGTACACCACGGACGACGGCGACGAAGTGCAGGTGGAGATCAGGCCCGCCGCCGACGACCTCCGCCCCATCGATCCCGACCGGCCCATCGGCCGGCTGGAGCGGGCTTTCCGGCCGATCCTTCAGGCTGCCTCCGCGGCGGCGAGAGCCGCCCGGGAAAGCGCCGACCAGCCCGACGAAATCACCGTCCGCTTCGGACTGACCCTCACGGGCAGCGGACAGGCCGTCATCGCACGTGGACTGGACGAAACCAACTTCGAAATCACCCTTCACTGGCACCGACGCCCGGGCCCGAACGCCGACGTCATGTACGACGACGTTCGGAACGGCATCTGACCATGCCCATCAAGGTGTTCATCAGCTGGTCGGGCCCGCAGGCGAAGCACATGGCCGAGTCCCTCAAGGGCTGGCTGCCCCTCGTCATTCAGGAAGCCGCGCCCTTCGTCTCGTCCGTGGACATCGACCGGGGCGACCGGCCGTTGCCGAAGATAGCCGCCGAACTGGAGGGAAGCTCCTTCGGGATTGTCTGTGTCACCCGGGAGAACAGCCTCAAGCCCTGGATCAACTTCGAGGCCGGCGCGCTGTCCAAAACCATCGGTGACGCACGAGTCGTGCCGCTCCTGCTCGATCTCCCCGTCAGCGACCTGACCGGCCCGCTCAAGCAGTTCCAGGCTGTCTCCAGCACGAGCGAAACGCAGTTGCTGGAAATGATGAAGTCTCTGCGCGACCACGCCAGCCTCAACTTCCTGGACAACGACCGGCTGAAGGACTCCTTCAACGCCTTCTATTCCCGGATCGAGAACGCGCTGCGCGTGGCCCGGGACATGCCGAGCGACGCCGCCGCCACGACCCCGGCGCGGGCCCAGGGCGATGTCCTGGAAGAGGTTCTCGTGCTGGCCCGCCGCCAGGAGAACGTTCTGCGCACCCTCATCGAACGCGTCGACTCCTCGGTGCCGATGACGGTCTTGCGTGACCCCCTCGCGTCCGCCGCGGGCAAGGCCGACAGCCGACGGGAAGTCATCGACGAACTGATCGCTTACCTCGCACTGCCCGACGAGCGCGCGCTCACCTACCGCGTCAATACCGACCGCACTCCCGAAGATCTCCTGGTCGGATACGACGTGGGCACCATCGACGCCGAGAACGCGGAAGCTGTTCGCGCACAAGTAGAGGAGTTCGTCAGACGACGAGGCGTGCATGTGACCGTGCGGTCGAACGACGGATTCCAGATCATCGCCAGCCCTGGACGGGAGACTGTGGTCCTCACCCCTGTAGAGCCGCCCGAGTCCGCCGGTGTGCTCACCGCGGACGGCGCCCTCACGCACACCGGCGCGGCAGACGGGCAGCCCGAAGAGTCCGACCGGGCGGGCACCGGCACGTCGTCGCCTCCGCCGTCACAGTGAGCCGCTCTTCCGGCAGGGCGGTCTTGGCGAACCTGCGACGCGGCAGTACTCTCGCCCACTTCGGCCGCTCGTTTCTCACGGGTCTCGGCCTGATCGCCGGCATCTGCGGTCTCGGCACCGGCCTCTTCCCCGACCTCGCCGAGGAATTCGGTGCCCCGGTCCTCGCCGCCTCCCTGGCCCTCGCTCTCGGCTACGGAACGTGGGCAGCCTGGCCACGTCTTTCCTTCGACCGCTCCTTCGAACTGCCCGCGACCCGCGTCTCCGTCGTCGTCGGCGACCTCTTCTCTCAGGACGGCCACCTCGTCGTCGGCATGTCCGACACCTTCGACACCGCGTTGCCGGTCCTCATCCACCCCGGCAGTGTCCAGGCCCAACTCCTGACAGGCGAGTACGCCGGCGACACGGCACGGCTGGACGCGGAGATCGCCTCGGCCCTCGCCGGTCGCACCATCGTGGCGAGCGAGAGGCGGGAGGACAAACCGCTCGGAAAGCTGGACCGCTACCCTATGGGCACCGTTGTTGTCCTGGGCTCCGAACACCGCCGCTACTACGGAGTGGCCTACAGCCGGATGCGCAACGACTACGTCTGCGAGTCCAGCGTCTCCCAACTGTGGGACGCCTTGATGGAACTCTGGGCGACGGTCCGCAACACGGCACACCTGGGCACAGTCTCCATCACCACTGTCGGTCTCGGACTCGCCCGGCTCTCGGGCCGGATCACTCAGGCGGACATAGTGAGGCTGATCATCATCACGTACCTGACGTCGTCGCGCGAAAGCGTGGTCGCCAGCCACCTGCGGATCGTGCTGGCTCCCGGCACGGCGGCGCAGGTCGACCTACGCCGCCTCGGTGACTACCTCCGCGCCCAATAGGTCCGTGCGCGCCCCCCAAACGGCTCATCTGCCGGTGTGCGGAGCGGCCGCGGGCAGCTCCACCGTGACGCGGAGGCCTCCGCTGTGGCGTGGGGTGAGGGTCAGGGTGCCGTCATGGGCCTGGGTGATGGTGTTGACGATGGCCAGGCCCAGGCCGACGCCTGGGTGGTCGGTGTGTACGCGTTCGGTACCGCGCTGAAAGGGTTCGGTGAGGGTCGAGGCCTGGTGGGGGCTGATCAGGTCGCCGGTGTTCTCGACGAGGAGCCGCGTGGTGCGGGGGCCGGGGGCGGTGTGGATCCAGACCCTGCCCCGGCCGGGGAGGTTGTGGACGATCGCGTTGTGGACGAGGTTCGTCGTCAGTTGGAGGAGGAGGGCCGGTGATCCGAGGGCCAGCGTTACCTGGCCGCTGGTTTCGAGGGTGACACCGTGCCTCTCCGCGAAGGGGAGCAGGGTCTCGGTGGCTTCCTCCGCGAGGAGGGACAGGTCGACCTGTTCCCGGGTGAAGGAGCGCTGGCCGGCGCGGCTGAGCAGGAGCAGGGCCTCGGTGAGGTCGATCGCCCTGGTGTTCACGGCGTGGAGGCGGTCGATGATCTCGCCGGGGTCCTGGTGCGGGTCGGTGCGGGCCACGTCGAGGATGGCCTTCGAGACGGCCAGCGGGGTGCGCAGCTCGTGCGAGGCGTTGGCCGCGAAGCGCCGCTGTTCGGCCACGTGGGCTTCGAGGCGGGCGAGCATCTCGTCGAAGGCGTCGGCCAGTTCGCGGTACTCGTCCCTGCGGCCCGGCAGCCGGATGCGGTGGGAAAGGGAGCCGGTCGCGGCCGTGCGGGTGGCCTCCGTGATGCGGTCCAGGGGAGCGAGCATGCGTCCGGCGAGGAACCATCCGCCCACGAGGCCGAACACCAGGAGGAACGCCATGACCCACGCTGCCGTGGGCGCGAAACTGCGGAGGAAGATCGTGCCGGGAGTCGCTCGCACCGACCCCCATTCATTGGTGATCAACCACCCCTGGCGCACGAGGAACACCCCCACGGCTGCAAGCAGCAGAGCACCCGCGAGCATGAGGAATCCCGCGTAGCTGAGGGTGAGCTTCAGTCGGACGCTCAGGCCGGGTCTCCTATCCACTGTCGCCGCCCGTCTGCTCGGTGACGGGTGCCGTGTCGATGCGGTATCCGACACCCGGCACGGTGGCGATGATCCCCGGTACGCCAAGACGCTTGCGCAGGGCCGAGACGGTGATGCGGACGGCGTTGGTGAACGGGTCGGCGTTCTCGTCCCACGCACGTTCCAGGAGTTCCTCGGCGCTGACCACGCCGCCCTCGGCTGCGACCAGGACTTCGAGCACGGCGAACTGCTTCCTGGTCAGCGCGACGTAGCGGCCGCCCCGGTAGACCTCCCTGCGGAACGGGTCGAGGCGCAGGCCGGCGATCTCCCGCACCGGAGGTCTGCTGTGGGCGCGCCTGCGGTCGAGTGCCCGGAGCCTGAGCGCGAGCTCCTGCAGTTCGAACGGCTTGGTCAGGTAGTCGTCGGCGCCGAGTCCGAAGCCGGACGCTTTGTCGTCGAGGCGGTCGGCCGCGGTGAGCATGAGGATCGGCATGCCACTGCCGGACGCGACGATGCGTTCGGCGATCTCGTCACCGGAAGGGCCGGGGATGTCACGGTCGAGGACGGCGATGTCGTAGGCGTTGACGCTCAGCAGCTCCAACGCGGTGTCACCGTCGCCCGCGATGTCGGCCGCGATGGCCTCCAGACGCAGGCCGTCACGGATCGCCTCCGCCAGGTAGGGCTCGTCCTCGACAATCAGCACACGCATGGTGTCGAGGTTACGAGTCGCCACATATCGTCGGCATATCGAAAACCGCATACGTGCCGGCAACACGCCGCCGCGTTCACTGGGCGCATGCGTCAGACCTCACCACCGCCGCCACCGCCGCCGCCAGCGCCGCCAGCACCAGCAGTCCTACCACCGCCGGCCGCAGCGGCACCGGCACCGGCTCGGAGACGGCTTTCCCCGGCGACGCTCCGCAGCGCCGTCCGGCCGGAGCTCTGGAAGCGTGCGCCGCTGCTCACGGTGTCGGCGCTGCTGCTGGGCTTCGTGATGATGCTGCACGCGGAGATTCCGAACCGGTTCGGGTCCGTCGGCAGCCTGGTCGAGACCTTCCTGCCGTGGTTCGGCCTGTTCGTCCCCCTGCTGGCCGCCGGAGCGCTGTGGCGCCGCTCCCCCGCCGCGGTGACCGCGCTGGTGCTGCCGGTCACGGTGTGGCTGAGCCTCTTCGGCGGGCTGCTCGGCGACAAGTCCGGCTCGGGCGGCGACCTCACCATGGCCTCCCACAACGTCGGCGCCGAGAACCCGGACCCGACCGGCACCGCCCGCGACCTGGCCGCCTCCGGAGTGGACGTTCTGGCGCTGGAGGAGATCACCGCACAGGACCGGGACGTCTACGAGAAGGGGCTGGCCAAGGAGTACCCGTACCACACGGTGCAGGGCACGGTCGGGGTGTGGAGCAAGCTGCCGCTGTCGGGCACGCGGCCGGTCGACATCGCCACGGACTACGGGCCGCTGGCGGACACCAAACCGGCCGACGTCACGATGGCCGGCAACCGGGCGTTGCGCACCACGGTGGCCACGGACAAGGGCCCGCTGGTCGTGTACGTGGCCCACCTGGGCTCCGTACGGCTCAATCCCCGGGCGGGATTCTGGACGGACTCCCGCGACCGGAACGCGCGGGCGCTCGGCGAGGCCCTCGCCGCCGACCGCAGTGAGCGGGTGGCGCTGCTCGGCGACCTGAACGGCACCGTGGACGACCGCGCGTTGGCGGGCATCACCTCGCAGCTGCACTCGGTCCAGGACGCGGCCGGGGACGGGTTCGGCTTCAGCTGGCCGGCGAAGTTCCCGGTGGCGCGGATCGACCAGATCCTGGTGCGCGGCGTGGAGCCGACCGGTTCGTGGACGCTGCCCGCCACCGGCAGCGACCATCTGCCCGTGGCGGCCGGGGTCAGCTGGTGAGCCTGGTTGGCCCGGGCAGCTTGGTCGGCCTGGTTGTGAGCATCGTCTGACGGGCAGGGTGCGGGTCGGTGCGGTCCGTCCCGGCCCAGCCCGGAACATATCGTCGGCGTATCGAAAACCGCATACGCGTCGGCAACACCCCGCCGCCTTGACTGGGGGCATGGCCTACAGCGAACCAGTACGAACAGCGGCCCCGACGCGGCCGACCGTCCGGCCGATCAGTGCCGCCGAGCACCTGGCGTTCGTGCGGGCGCAGCGCTCGGTCAGCTTCCTGCAGACCCCGGCCTGGGGGCGCGTCAAGACCGAGTGGCACAGCGAGTCCCTGGGCTGGTTCGACGGCGGGCGGCTGGTCGGTGCCGGGCTCGTCCTGCACCGACCGGTGCCACGGCTCAAGCGCTTCACGCTGGCCTATCTGCCCGAGGGCCCGGTCATCGACTGGACCGGCGACATAGACGCGTGGCTCGATCCGCTCGCCGCGTATCTCAAGGCACGTGGTGCGTTCGCGATACGGCTCGGTCCGCCGGTGTGCACGGACGTGTGGAGCGCGGACGAGATCAAGGAGGGCATCGCCGATCCGGGCACGCGGCGCCTCACCGGACTGCCCACCCGGTGGACCGATCCGGTCGGTGCCCACGTGACCGATCGGCTCAGGGACGCCGGCTGGCTGCCGCAGAGCCCGGAGGACGGCTTCGGGGTCGGGCATCCGCAGTTCAAGTACGAGCTCCCACTGGCCGGAAGAACCGAGGACGACCTGCTCAAGGGCATGAACCAGCTCTGGCGGCGCAACATACGGAAGGCAGCCAAGGAGGGCGTCGAGGTCACACACGGAGACGCCACGCCCGGGTATGCCGCGGTCGGGGAGGCGGCGGTCGCGGACGACGTGAAGGCGTTCCACGACCTCTACGTCCACACCGCCGAGCGGGACCACTTCACGCCCCGGCCGCTGCGCTACTTCGCGACCATGTTCGCCGTGCTCGGTGCCGAGGACCCCGAGCGGATCAAGCTCTACCTGGCCCGCCACGGGGGCGACCTGGTCGCCGCCACCGTCATGGTCCGGGTCGGCACCCACGCCGTGTACGCCTACGGCGCCTCGTCCACCGGGAAGCGCGAGGTGCGCGGCTCCAACGCCTGCCAGTGGGCGATGATCCGCGACGCGCTCGCCGCCGACTGCGATGTCTACGACCTGCGCGGCATCACTCCGACCCTCGACGCGGACGACCCGCACGTCGGACTGATCCAGTTCAAGGTCGGCACCGGCGGTCGGGCCGTACGGTACGTGGGCGAGTGGGACCTGCCGCTGCGGCCGCTAGTGTACCGGACCTTCGACCTCTACATGAAGCGACGTGGCCAATGAGCCGTCCCCCAGGCGACATTACTGGTAGGTAATATATCGTCAGGATATCGAAAAGCGCATACGGGACGGCAACACCGAGGCGCCTTGAATGGAGGCATGACCTTCTCCTCGACCTCCTCGATCCCTCCCCCGTCACCGCTCCTGCCGGCAACGGGAATCACGGTTTACGGCTGCGGGCAGGACGAGGCCGTCCTGTTCCGTCGGACGGCGCCCCGTTTCGGCGTCGAGGCGACCCTCACGGATGCCGCCGTATCCGAAGTAAACATCGAGCTAACGGCCGGAAATCAATGCATCAGCATTGGCCACAAGACCCCGGTCACACTTGCCACTCTCCGTGCACTCCACCGAGCCGGCGTGAGGTACATATCCACCCGGAGCATCGGTTACAACCACATCGACGTGGAATACGCGGCCGGTGTGGGGATATCCGTCGAGAACGTCGTCTACTCTCCCGACAGCGTGGCCGACTACACCCTGATGCTCATGCTGATGGCGGTGCGCAACGCGAAATCCACCGTCCGACGCGCGGAGCTGCACGACTACCGGCTGAACGAGATACGCGGGAAGGAGCTGCGCGACCTGACCGTCGGGGTGATCGGGACGGGGCGTATCGGTGCGGGGGTCGTGGACAGGCTGCGGGGTTTCGGCTCCCGCGTACTGGCCCACGGAAATCGGCCCACCATCGCGGCAGATTACGTCCCCCTCGACGAGTTGCTGAGGTCGAGCGACATCGTGTCGCTTCATGTGCCGCTGACCCCGGACACGCATCACCTTCTCGATCAAAGACGTATCCGGCGGATGAAAAGGGGCGCGTTCGTCATCAATACCGGACGCGGCCCGCTCATCGACACCGAGGCACTGGTCCCGGCGTTGGAGAGCGGCAGATTGAGCGGTGCGGCGCTGGATGTCGTCGAGGGGGAGGAAGGGATTTTCTACGCCGACTGCAGAAACAGAACCATCGACAGCACGTGGCTCCCGCGGTTGCAGAAGATGCCGAACGTACTCATCAGCCCGCACACCGCCTATTACACCGACCACGCCCTGAGGGACACGGTCGAGAACTCCATCATCAACTGCCTTAATTTCGGAAGCAGGAAACAGCATGGCTGAGTCGGACAAGTTGGCCAGGTTGACGGTCGGCATCGTATTCGGGGGCTCTTCCGAAGAACACGCCGTTTCCGTCAAGTCGGCCCAGGAGGTCGCACGCAACCTCGACACCGAGAAGTACCAGCCCTTCTTCGTGGGGATCACGAAGGACGGCGCCTGGAGGCTCTGCGACGGTCCTGGCCCGGACTGGGAGAACGGCGACTGCCGTCCGGTCGTGCTGTCACCGGACCGGAGCGTGCACGGGCTGCTCGTCCTGGAGCAGGGGCGGTACCGGACGGTCCGCCTGGACGTCGTCCTTCCCGTCCTGCACGGCACCCTCGGTGAGGACGGTGCGACGCAGGGGCTGCTGGAGCTCTCCGGCATTCCGTACGTGGGCTGCGACGTCCAGAGCTCCGCCCTGTGCATGGACAAATCCCTCGCGTACGTCGTCGCCAGGAGTGCGGGGATCGCCACGCCGGATTTCTGGACCGTGACGGGGGACGAGACCATCGATCCCGGCAGCCTCGAGTACCCCGTCTTCGTGAAGCCGGCCCGTTCGGGGTCGTCCCTCGGCGTCAGCAAGGTGTCCCGGCCGGAAGATCTGGCGACCGCGGTGGAGTCTGCCCGGCGGTACGACACGAAGGTGCTGATCGAAGCGGCCGTCGTCGGCAGCGAGATCGGCTGCGCCATCCTGGGGAACGACCCCGACCTGATCGCGGGCGAGGTGGACCGCATCGCGCTCTCCCACGGATTCTTCCGGATCCACCAGGAGGAGGAGCCCGAGAGCGGCTCGGAGAACTCGACGCCCGTCGTTCCCGCCGACATCCCGGCGAAGCAGCGGTCCCTCGTCCAGGAGACCGCGAAGGCCGTGTACCGCGCCCTGGGATGCCGGGGACTGTCCCGGGTGGACATGTTCCTCAAGGAGGACGGGGACGTCGTCCTCAACGAGGTCAACACCCTGCCCGGCATGACCTCGTACAGCCGTTATCCGAGGATGATGGCGGCCGCGGGTCTGCCGCTGTCCGAGGTGATCGACCGGACGCTGTCCCTGGCTTTGACGGGGAAGCTCCGATGACCGGGGACTTCGCCTTCGTGGACGAGCTGGTGTCCGGTATCCGGTGGGACGCCAAGTACGCCACCTGGGACAACTTCACCGGCAAACCCGTGGACGGATACCTGGCGAACCGGATCGTCGGCACCAAGGCCCTGTGCGCGGCTCTGGGAAGGGCACAGGAGCGGGCCGAAGGCCTCGGCTTCGGGCTGCTCCTCTGGGACGGCTACCGCCCGCAGCGCGCCGTGGACTGCTTCCTCCGCTGGTCGCAACAGCCGGAGGACGGCCGGACGAAGGCCCGGCACTATCCGAACATCGGCAGGGCCGAGATGTTCGACAGGGGGTACGTGGCCGCCAGGTCGGGCCACAGCCGGGGTGGCACCGTCGACTTGACGCTGTACCACCTGACCACCGGTGAACTCGCGGGTATGGGCGGCGACCACGACCTCATGGACGCGATATCGCATCACGACGCCCGAGAGGTCTCTCGGGTCGAGGCGGCGAACCGCCGGCATCTGCGCTCGATCATGGCCGCCTGCGGTTTCGCCTCGTACGACTGCGAGTGGTGGCACTACACGCTGAAGGAGGAACCGCACCCGGACACCTACTTCGACTTTCCCATCGCGTAGGCGTGCAGCCGAGCAGCCGGACCGAGCGAGCGGGGCCACGCTCACGCCACCAGGAAGGTGCGGCCGGGCGCCGCGTACTCCACCGGGCCCTCGTAGCACGCCGCCGCCCGGTCGAGAGCGGCCGACGGCTCCAGGAACGGGCCGAGGTGGGTGACGACCAGGCGGTGCGCACCGGCGGTGGCGGCGGTCGCACCCGCCTCCTCCGGGGTGTGGTGCACCGCCTCGGTGCCGGCCGGCGGTGCCTGCGCGGAGTCCGCCTCGCACAGCAGCACCGTGCAGTCGTCGGCCGGCTCGGTGAGCGCCTCGCACGGGGCGCTGTCCCCGGAGTAGGCGAGACGGGCACCGTCCTCGGTCTCGACGCGGACCCCGAAGGCGGGCATCCCGTGCGACACGGCGCGGCTGGTGAGTGTGAGGCCGCCGATGCGGGCGCGGTGTCGGTCGTGGAGTTCGACGACCCGGAAGGCGTCCTCGACGGGGCTTCGCCGCGGGCCGTTGGTGAGGAAGCGGGCGAGCCGGTCGGCGATGCCGGGCGGTGCCAGCAGGGGAACGGAGGCGGTGAGTTCGACCTCCGCGTACAGCAGGCCGTAGTACGCGGTCAGCAGGTCGGCGCAGTGGTCCGCGTGGAGGTGGGAGATCCAGATGCCGTCCAGCTGGTCCAGGCGTATGTGCTCGCGCAGCGCGCCGAGCGTCCCGCTTCCGGCGTCCATCCACAGTCGGGCGCCCCCGCCCTCGCCCCCACTCCCGCCTCCGCCTCCGCCTCCGCCTTCGACGAGGTATCCCGAGCAAGGATTCCCTGCTCGGGGGGACGGGCTCGCGCTGCCGAGGATCGTGAAGCGGAGATCGTCCGTCATGGTCGCGGAGTCTACGGGCGCTGCCGTCCCGTGCGGTGGGTGAGCAGGAGGGCCGTCACCGTCAGGGCCTGGATGCCGAGGATCATGGCCTGCACCTCGGGCTCCTCCACGGCGAGCAGGATCATCGTCGCGTTGACCGCGAAGTGCACCGCGATCGAGGCGACGATGCCGGCACGCTCGTAAGCGGCCGTGACCAGCATGGCCATCGGGATGTTGCTGACGACGAACAGGACACCGCTCGGGGTGGCGAGGCCCAGGTCGTGCTGGACGGTGCCGTCGATGAAGAAGAGGGGGAGGTGCCACACGGCCCAGGTGACGCCCAGGACCAGGCAGACCTGGAGGGTGCCCAGCTTCTCGCGCAGCCGCGGGTAGGCGGTACCCCGCCAGCCCGGCTCCTCGGACAGCGGGCCGCTGACCAGCATGCCGACGAGGAACGCGGCGGGCCCGCCGAAGTCCTCGACGGCGTCCTTGGCCACGTCCAGGCTCAGTTCGGGGCCGCCCGCACGGCTCGCCAGCAGGGCGGCGGCCAGTACGGTCGCCGAGCCCAGCACCAGCAGCAGTACGGCCATGAGCAGGAGTGCCGCCCGGAAGGGGACCACGTGCTCCGGGACGGGTTCGCCGCGTCGGCGGCGGCGCACGCGGATGACGAGGGCGCCTATCAGGGGACCGAAGGCTCCGAGCATGTAGGGGGCGTTGGCGGCTTCGTTCGTCTCCGTGCCGCCCAGCGCGATCGCCGTACCCCAGGAGAGCCAGCTCACGGCGAAGGCGATGACCATGAAGAGGGTCAGGTCGGCGCGGTAGTTGCGGCCGGGGGCCGGTGCGGCGGTGTGGACGGATGCGCCGAGTGAGGTGCCGTGCGACGCCGTGCGTGAAGTGAGCATGCCAAACCTTCGGTTGTCCGTGGTGATGGAGATGGTGGTGATGGAGATCGTGGTGACGGATGTCGTGGGTGCTGTGTGTCGTGCGCGCCCGATGTTGTTTCGTTGCGGTCAGGAGCGGGTCGTACGCCGCTCCTCCGCGGGGGCGCCCGAGGGCTCGGACAGGCGGGTCTGGAGCCAGGTCGCGACGAGGGCGAGCAGCTCGGGGTCGACCGGCTCGCGCAGGAGGCGACGGTAGGAACGGAGCGTGGGCCGGCCCGTGTCCCGGCGCAGTACGTGGGTCAGGTCGGGGACGCGGTGGATCTCGGTGTCGCCGCCGGGCACCAGGCGCCGGATCTCGTCCAGGTCGGCGGGAGGAACCTGGACGTCCTTGTCGCCGGTGACGGCGAGCACGGGGACCGTGGCCGGGACGGCGGCCAGGTCGTCACGGGTGTCGTGGACGAGCATCTCGCGCATCCAGCGGGCGTTGAACCGGAGACCGGCGATGCGCGCCACGTCGGTGCGGGTGCGCTTGACGCGGGCCAGGACGCGCTCGCCCAGAGCGCCCAGCGGGCGGCGCAGGAGGCGGACCGGGGCGGACATGCCCCCGAAGACCGACGCCGCCTGCCAGCGGAAGGCCGCCTCACCCTCGCGGGCGAACCCGGCCAGCAGTACCGCCGCCGCCACCTCCTGCCGGGCGGCGAGGGTCATCGCGTGGAGGGCGCCTTCGCTGTGGCCGACGACGCCGACGGCGTCGGGGCGTATGTCCGGGTGCGCGGCCAAGGCACGCAGGGCGGCGCTCGCGTCGCGGCGGTTGTCGGTGAAGCCGCTCTCCTCCCAGACGCCGGGCGTGGCCCCCGCGCCGCGCCGGTCGTAGCGCAGCGTGGCGACGCCCGCCGCGGCCAGGGCGTCGGCCAACGGGCGCCCGAGGTTCAGCGGCAGCCTGGGCGTGTTGCCCTCGCGGTCCAGGGGGCCGGAACCGTGCAGCAGGAGGACGGCGGGGTGCGGTCCTGGGCCGGCGGGAAGGCTCAGGGTGCCGGCCAGCGAGGTCCCGTCGTCGGCGGTGACCGTCAGGTCGGTTTCGGGCAAGGCTCCGCCTCTCTCGATCGCTCTCAACTACGAGAACGTTATCAGATGTGAGAACATGAGTCTCATGGCTACCTCGAATCTCCTCCTCCACCCGGTCCGCATGCGCATCCTCCAAACCCTGGTCGCAGCCGGTGAACTGACCACGGCTCAGCTGCGCGAACGCCTCCCCGACGTCTCGCCCGCGTCCATGTACCGGCACATGGCCACGCTCACCGAGGCCGGTGTCCTGGAGGTGAGCCAGGAGAGGCGCGTGCGCGGCACCGTCGAGCGCAGCTACCGGGTCCGCCAGGACGAGGCCCTCGTGGACGAGGACGCCCGCGCCGCCATGACCAAGGACGACCACCGGCAGGCCTTCACCGTCTTCACCGGTGCCCTCATGGCCGACTTCGACCGCTACCTCTCCCGCGACGACACCGAGCCCGTCCGCGAAGGCGTCCTCTACCGGCAGGGCGCGGTCTGGCTGACGGGCGAGGAGTTCACCGAACTCGTCGCGGAGTTGGAGGCCGTGGTCGCCCGTCGCACCGGGCGCAGACCGGACGACGGCCGCGTCCGCCACCTCATCAGTCTCGTCGTCATGCCGGACAAGGAGGGCGGTACGGCGTAAGGGAGGCGTATGGGAGTGGCACGGGACGGCCGCGCCCGGCCGGACAGGATCTAGGGTGTCGCGGGTTGCCGGAAGGACTGGCCTGGGGATACAGGGAGGCGGCCGTGGGTGCTGCGCGTACGAGCAGGACGCCGTTGCCGGGGACGGGCGTGCGCTACGACCTGGTCACCCGTGAGCGGCGCCGGTTGTCGGTGGTGGCGGAGCAGGGCGGGGCGCGGACGCTGAGCGCGTACCGCAGAAACGATCCGGACGACGCCGCGCTCTCGCTGCGGCTGGACGCGGAGGAGGCGGCCGCGGTCGTCGACGCGCTCAGGCCCGCCCAGCACAGTCCGGGCCTGCTGTCGACGGCCGAGCTGGGGCTGGTCGCGGAGCGGATCGGACTGTCGGCGGCGTCGCACTGGAACGGGCGCCTGCTGGGCGACACCCGTACCCGCACCGAGACCGGCGTGTCCGTCGTCGCGGTGCTGCGGCGGGCCGAGGCGCTCCCGTCCCCGGGGCCGGACTTCCGGCTGGCCGACGGCGACACACTGATCGTGATCGGTACGCGGGAGGGCGTCGACGCGGCCGCGGAGATCCTCGGGCGGGAGTGAGCCCGGCCCTCGCTTCGGTGCGCGGGGCCACCGCCCCGACCCTCACACGTTGGCGTGCGTCGACTCCGCGGGAGTGGTCGCGGTGGCCGGCGCGGCCTTGCGGGGGCCGCGGGTGAGGCGGCGGGCGAGGGGCTCGGTGAAACGGGCCGTGAGCGGGCCGAGTACGACGAGGATGAGGACGTACGCCGTCGCCAGCGGGCCGATGCGGGGCTCGACACCCACCGCGAGCCCGGCGATGACGATCGAGAACTCGCCGCGGGCCACCAGCGTGCCGCCCGCCCGCCAGCGGCCCGCGCCGCGCAGGCCGGCGCGGTGGGCGGCGTACCAGCCGGTGGCGACCTTGGTGAGGGCGGTGACGGCGGCGAGGAGCAGGGCCGGGAGCAGGACCGGCGGGATGTCGGCCGGGTCGGTGGACAGGCCGAAGAAGACGAAGAAGACGGCGGCGAACAGGTCGCGCAGCGGGGTGAGGAGGCTGCTGGCGCCCTCGGCGACCTCGCCGGACAGCGCGATGCCGACGAGGAACGCGCCGACCGCCGCGGAGACCTGCAGTTCCTGGGCGAGGCCCGCCACGACGAGGGTCAGGCCGAGGACCACCAGCAGGAGCGTTTCCGCGCTGTCGGAGGAGACCGCGCGGCTGATCAGCCGCCCGTGGCGCAGCGCGAGGTAGAGGACGGCGCCGACGGTGCCCAGGGAGATCAGCAGGGTGACGGCGCCGCCGGCCAGGCTGACGCCGGCGAGCAGGGCTGTGAGGATCGGCAGGTAGACGGCCATGGCGAGGTCCTCGATGACGAGGACGCCGAGGACGACGGGGGTCTCGCGGTTGCCCAGCCGGCCCAGGTCGCCGAGGACCTTGGCGATCACGCCGGAGGACGAGATCCAGGTGACGCCCGCGAGTGCGACGGCGGCCACCGGGCCCCAGCCCAGGACCAGTGCCGCCACGGCGCCGGGTACGGCGTTCAGGACGAAGTCGACCGCGCCGGAGGGGTATTGGGTCTTGAGGTTGGTGACCAGTTCGGAGGCGCTGTACTCGAGGCCGAGCAGGAGCAGGAGCAGGATGACGCCGATTTCCGCGCCCGTGGCGGTGAACTCCTCGCTGGCCTGCATGGGCAGGATGCCGCCGTGGCCGAAGGCGAGGCCGGCCAGGAGGTAGAGGGGGATGGGCGAGAAGCCCACGCGGCCGGCGATGCGGCCGAGGAGGCCCAGGGCGAGGATGATCGCTCCGAGTTCGATGAGCACGGCGGTGGTGTTGTGCACGGGCGTCTGTCCTCCGGGGGGGTCGGTGGCGGCGGGCGTGCGGGGCCGCGGGCGGGGCGTGGTCGGGTGCGGGTGCGGTGCGGGTGCGGTGCGTGGTCGGTGCGGGCCGGGTGGGTGCGCTGCCCGGCGTTGCGGGGTGCCGCTGCGCCCACCCGTGCCGCCCCAGCGGCACGACTGCCCGCAGCGGCGGCGGCGTTACGGCACTCGCAGCGGCGGCGGCGTTGCGGCTGTCCGCGGCGGCGGCGTTGCGGCTGCTCGCAGCTACGGAGCGGGCGGCTGCCCTCGGTCGGCTGAGGGGTTGCCGGCCTCGGTTGCGGCGTGTGGGTGCGTCAGGATTCGGGGACGCTGTCTCGGGCCGTGTTGTCGATGCGCGTGGGGTTCACGGGGTCGGCGGGGCTGACGGGCGGGGCGGCTCGGTGCGTCTGGTGCATCCGGCTTGCCCCCGTCTCCTCGAACTGCCGTACCGTCTGGGTGAACTGAGCGCCCGTCCGCTCGACGGAGCATCACGGCTCGGTAAAGAAGTTTACCGCATCACTTATTACGCATTGTGATGCTTTTCGGGGTGCATGGGGAGCAATGGCTCCGACTCCGGAGTGCCGTGCTCGCCCAGCCAGCGGGCCAGTTTGCCGCGGCGGCCGACGGCGCGCAGTCGGCGTTCCGCCGCCTCCCGGACCTGGGGTGTGGTGATGAGGAGCAGTTCGTCACCGGCGCGCAGCACGGTGTCGCGGTCGGGGACGAGACTGGCGCCGTCGCGGACGACCAGGGTGACGGCGGTCGGGTGCGGCAGCCGCAGTTCGAAGACGGTGACGCCGTGCAGCCGCGAACCCGGCGGGACGGACACGGTGAGCAGGTCGGCGTCCAGGAGGTCGAGCGGCGCCGTCTCGACCTGGATCTCGCGCAGCGCGTCCGGACGGGTCACCCCCGTCCACCGGGCCACGGCGGGCAGTGTGGGCCCCTGGAGCAGGGTGAACAGGACGACGAGCACGAACACGATGTTCAGGGCGTCGCGCGCACCGGTCACCCCGGCCACGACCGGGAAGGTCGTGAGCACGATGGGGACCGCGCCGCGCAGACCGGCCCAGGAGATGAAGACCTGCTCGCGCCAGGGCACGCGGAACGGCAGCAGGCAGAGCAGTACCGACACCGGCCGGGCGAGCAGCAGCAGGACCAGGCCCACGACCAGGGCCGGGAGGATCGCGGAGGGCAGTTCGCTCGGGTCGACGAGCAGGCCGAGCATGACGAACAGCCCGATCTGGGCCAGCCAGCCGACGCCCTCGGAGAAGGAGCGGGTGGCCGCGCGGTGGGGCAGTTTGGCGTTGCCGAGGACGAGCCCGGAGAGGTAGGCGGCGATGATGCCGCTGGCGCCCAGCGCTCCGGCGGCGGCGAAGGCGATGACGCCGAAACCGACGGTGGCCAGCGGGTACAGGCCGGTCGCGGGCAGAGCGATGTGCCGCAGCGCGGCGACGCCGAGGCGGCCGATCACCACGCCCAGGACGCCGCCGGCCACGAGCTGGAAGAGGAGGTTGCCCACGACGGGGAGCGGGCCCGGCAGCTCGGCGGTGGTGGAGAAGAGCAGGACCAGGATGATGGTGGGCGCGTCGTTGAAGCCGGACTCGGCCTCCACGAGCACGCTCACCTTGCGCGGCAGCGGCAGGGCGCGCAGTACGGCGAAGACGGCGGCGGCGTCGGTGGAGGAGACGATCGCGCCGATCAGCAGGGCAAGCCGCCAGTCGATCCCCAGCAGCCAGTGCGCGCCCGCGGCGGTCACCACCACGGAGATCACCACGCCCACCGTGGCGAGCACTCCGGCCGGAGCGAGCAGGCTCCGGACGTCGCTCCACCGGGTGGTCAGCCCGCCCTCGACCAGGATGAGCGCGAGGGCGGCGGCACCCAGTGCCTGGGCCAGCTGGGCGTCGTCGAAGCGCAGGCCGAGCCCGTCCTCGCCCGCGACGAGCCCGACGCACAGGAACAGCAGCAGGCTGGGCAGGCCGATGCGGTGGGCGGCCCGGGCCGCGGCGATGCTGGCCAGCAGGACCGTGCCGCCGATCAGCAGCATCACGTACAGCTCGGACAGGGTCATCGGACGCGCTCCGGGCCGTACGCGCCCGCGTGCGCAGCCCCGCATGCACCGGCGTGCGCAGCCCCGTACGCGACCGTGCCCGCCACCCCGTACGCGACCGTGCCGACCACCCCGCACGCGCGCGTGTCCGCCGCCCCGTGCCCGCCGACGTCAGGACCCGGACGGCGGGCACCGGGTGCCGCGCTCGCGCCGGTGCGGGTCGAAGAGTTCACCGGCGACACCGGCGAAGACCAGCCCGGCGGCGATGAGCAGCCCGTGGGCCAGGAACATGCCGGCGGCCAGCGCGCCCAGGGCGGCGGCGAGCAGCAGCCAGGCCCGGTGGTACCGGTACTCGCGCGGGCGGCAGGGACGGCCGTCGGCGAAGGCCCGGGCGAACTGGGGGTCCTCGCGGTGCAGGCGGGACTCGATCTCGTCGAGCCGGCGGTCTTCGGGTACGGGCATGGGGTCCTCCTCCCGACGCGGGGCCCTGGACGGGCGACGCGGTCAGCGGGGCGGGCCATGTGCTCTCCTTGCGGGGTGGGGCATCACGATCACACCAGGATGTGGCGGCCGGGTAAGGGGAGTGGCTTCCAGACTCGCCCGCACGGGCCCGTCCGGGCCATCCGGGGCGGCACCCAAATACGGCGGCGTGCGACCTGTAGGTGTACGTGTAGACATACGTGATCAGGCTGTCCCGCGCGCCCGCGGGGGCCGACCGGGAAGGAACAGCTCGTGATCATTTTTGGCACCAAGGGGTACCTCTACCAGCTCGCGATACTGACCCTGGTGTGCGGCCGGTGCGGCAATCCCGCCGCGCACACGCTCAGGAAGCGCGTCACGAAGTTCACCCTGTTCTTCGTGCCGCTGTTCCCCTTCTCGACGAAGTACGCGACCCAGTGCACCTTCTGCGGCGCCGAGCAGCAGGTGACCAAGGAGCAGGCGGAGCAGCTCCAGGCGCAGGAGGCCGGTGGTCAGGCGTACGGACCGTCCGGTCAGCAGCCGTACCAGCGGCCCTAGGGAGAGGCCGGCGAAGGTTAGCCGCTGCCCCCTGCCTTCCGCGTTGCCGGTTTCCGGCAGCGTTGACTACCCTCACGTTGCCGGACACCGCGCACCGGGCGTGAACGGCAGGGGAGGCGCGGGGTGACGGACCTGCAGACGGAGCAGCGGGACACGTACCTGGCCGGGTACGCCGAGATCCTGGCGGGCGTCGCCGACACGGGGCGCCGGCTGACCCGCGACGAGCTGGAGGAGCGCAGGCTCTTCGGAGAGCAGGCCGCGGAGGCCGGGCACAGCCTGCGCAGTCTCGTCCGGCTGCACCTGGACGCCACCCGCACCTCCTGGCCCGGCCGCGGTGCGACGGTCTCCGGCGCCGACGCCACGGGCACCGTGCTCGCCGCCGTCGCCCAGGCCGTGGACGCCTTCGCGGAGGGCTACGAACGCGCGCAGCGGCTCGCCGTACGCCAGGAGGAGGCCGCGCGGCGGGAGTTCATCGACGACCTGCTCTACGGGCGCAGCGACCTCGGCCGCCTCGCCGAACGGGCCGAGCGCTTCGGGCTCGTCCTCTCCCACGCCCACGCCGTCGCGGTGGCCCAGGGGCCCGAGGCGTACGACGACACCGCCCCGGTCACGCGGGTCGTGGAGAGCGCGCTCATCTCCCGCTTCGGCGACCGGCGCGTCCTGATCACCACCAAGAACGGGCAGTTGATCTGCATCGCGCCCGGCGACCAGGACGAGGTCCTCACCTTCTTCGCCAAGCAGGCCTACGCCGCCACGGACGGCAACCGGGTGGCCGTCGGGCGGCCGCAGAACGGCGCGGGCGGCGTCGTGCACAGCTACGAGGAGGCGCTCAGCACCCTCGAACTCGCCGACCGGCTGGGCCTGGAGGAGCCCGTGGTGCGTGCCGCGGACATGCTGGTCTACCCGGTCCTCGCCCGGGACCGCCAGGCGATGGCCGACCTGGTGCTGAGCGTGCTGGGTCCGCTGCGCGAGGCCCGCGGCGGTGCCGAGCCGCTGCTGCGGACCCTGGAGGTGTACTTCGACGCCGGCTGCACCGCGGCCGAGGCCGCCCGGCGTCTCACGCTCAGCGTGCGGGCGCTCACCTACCGGCTGGACCGCGTCCACCAGCTGACCGGGGCGAACGCCTCCGACCCGGTGCACCGCTACACGCTGCAGACCGCGGTCATCGGAGCCCGGCTGCTGGGGTGGCCCGCCCAGGAGATCTAGACTCGCGGGCCGTCCCGGCAACCGGTCGACGCGGGGGCGTCAGTCCGTGATCTCCACCTTGCCGTTCTCGGTGGTGGCCCGGCCCGCCTCGCCCTTGGCCGTGACGCCGTCCTTGGCCGTGATGCCCATCTTTCCCGTGACGCCCTCCTTTCCCGTGACGCCCTTCAGCAGGGACGCCAGGTCGACGCCCGTGGTCGAGCCCAGCAGTTCCATGCCCTGCGCCACGTTGTCGGCGACCGTGCGGGTGAGCCGGCTCGCGCCGTCCGTCGAGATGACCGTCATCTTGTCCACGGCCGCCAGCGGCTCGGACGCCTTCGCCACCACCTGCGGCAGCACCTCGACCAGCATCTGCAGCACCGCGGCGTCGCCGTACCGGTCGAAAGCGTCGGCCTTCTTCTCCATCGCCTCGGCCTCGGCCGCGCCCCTGGCACCGATCGCGGCGGCCTCGGCGTCGCCCTCCAGCCGTACGGCGTCCGCCAGGGCGCTGCGCCGCTGCTTCTCGCCCTCACCGGTGAGGCGGGCCCGCTCGGCCTCCGCCTGGGCCGCGGCGATCCCGGCGGCGCGCTCGGCCTCGGCCTGCTTCACCCGCGCCACCCGGCGGGCCTCCGCCTCCTGCTCGGCGGCGTACCGCTGGGCGTCGGCGGGCTTGCGCACCTCGGTGTCCAGCTGGCGGTCCTTCAGCGCGGCCTGCCGCTCGGCGACCTTCTCCTGCTCGGCGAGGATGTCCTGCTGCCGGGCCGCCTCCGCGAGGGGACCCGAGGCGTTGGCGCGGGCCTCGGCCTGGTCGGTCTCGGCCTTGATCTCGGCCTGCTTCAGGTAGAGGGTCCGCTGTGCGACCGCGATCTCCTCCTCCGCCTTCAGCCGCGCCTGCTCGGCCGCCCGCCGGGCGACCGCCTCCGCGATGTCGGCCTCCTGCTTCGCGCGTGCCGCTTCGGGACGGCCGAGGTCCTCCAGGTAGGAGCCCTCGGTGGTGATGTCCTGGATCTGGAAGGCGTCGAGCACCAGGCCCTGCCCGGACAGGCTCGCCTCCGCCTCCTCGGCGACCTGGCCGGCGAAGGCGGCCCGGTCCCGGATGACGTCCTCCACGGACATCCGGCCGACGATCGCGCGCAGCGCGCCGGACAGCACCTCCTGGGTGAAGCCGACGATGCCGTCCTGCTGCATCAGGAACCGCTGCGCGGCGGCGCGGATCGCGTCCTCCGTGCCGCCGACCTTGACGATCGCGACACCTTCGAGATTGGCCTTCACCCCGCGCAGCGTCACCGCGCCGCGCACGGCGACCGGGATGTGCCGGGAGGAGAGGTCGAGCGTGAACCGCTGCTGCACGAACGGTACGACGAACACGCCGCCGCCCACCACGACCTTCTGGCCGCTGTTGTCGGTGAACACGCGGCCCGTCTCCGGATCGGTGGACCTCTTGCCGCGCCGCCCGGTGACGATGAACGCCTCGCTCGGACCGGCCACCTTGTAGCGGCTGACCACCACCAGGGCGAGCAGCACCAGGAGTACGACGACTCCCAGCACCGCGATGACGACAGGACTCATGACAACGCCCCCGAATCACACAGAGAGAACGGACAGAACACGGACAGAAGAGAGACAGAGCAGGCAGAGACGGCAGAGACGGCAGAGACGGCAGAGGAGACACAGAAGGCGGAGAACTCAGCGGTCCACCGGGCGTACCACCACCGACGTCCCCGTCGGCACCGCCTCGACCCACACCTCGGCGCCCCGCGCCAGCGGCACCGTGCTGCGCGCCGCGCACTTCAGCGGCTGCCCGGCGAGCCGGAGCAGGACCTCGCCGTAGCCGTCCGCCGGGATGGCGGTCACGACCTTGCCGGACGTGCCGAGGAGGTCGTCGGTACGAGGCGTGACGGCGGTCTGGTCGCGCATCAGGGCGCGGCCGAAGCGGTACGTCAGCCAGCCGGCCCCCACTCCGGCGACCGCGCCGGCCCCGGCGGCGCCCGCGGGACCGGTCCAGCCGGCGCCGAGGGCGATGGCGCCACCGAAGCCGGTCATCGCCACGAACCCGGCGACGACCGGCAGCGACAGCCACCCGTCCAGGACGCCGTCCAGCACTCCGTCGAAGACGCCTTCCAGCAGTCCGTCGAAGACCAGCGACAGGGCGAGCAGCACGACCCCCGTGATACCCAGCCCGAGAAACCAGGCCATGCGTGCCGTCCCCCTCCCGCCCGTCGCTGAGCTTCGGTGAGATGAATCGTCACACGCGGCGCGACAGCACGTCATTGCCGGTCTCCGGCAATCTTTACGCGTCTTTAATGCCGCCCTCGATCTCTTCGGGCACTCCTGGAACCGCGCCCGTCGCCTGTACTGTCCTTCCTCAAATGGGGACTCATACGGGGAGCGTTCCGAGCCAGGTTCCGCAGGGCGACGGGTACGCGCACATGGTGGTGTGCGGCGACGACGGACTGGCCCACCGGCTGGCCGCGGAACTGCGCGGCGTCTACCGCGAACAGGTCACACTCGTCGTCCCGCCCGCCGGGCACCGGGTGCGCCAGCCGGTCGGGCGGGCCCGCGCGGCCTCGGCGGCGCTGCTGGACATGGTCAACGCGGCGGTCAACCGGACGGGCAACGGCGATCCGGGCGGCGCCGACCGCGAACTCGACGCCACCGAGCCGACCGAGGACGTACTCGCGGACGCCGGTGTCGAGAGGGCCACCGCGCTGGCCCTCGTGTACGACGACGACGAGACCAACATCCGTGCCGCCCTGACCGCCCGTCGGCTCAACCCCCGGCTGCGGCTGGTCCTGCGTCTGTACAACCGGCGCCTGGGCCAGCACATCGAGGAACTCCTCGACCAGAGCGTGACCTTGGCGACGGGCGACGGCCCCGGGGCAGGGACCGGGGCCGGGACCGGAGCCGGGTCCACGACCGTCCTGTCCGACGCCGACACCGCCGCGCCCGCGCTGGCGGCCACCGCCCTCGTCGGCACCAGCAAGGTCGTCGAGACGGACGGTCTGCTGCTGCGCGCGGTCGAACGCAATCCGCCCCGCCCCGGCGAGGTGGCCGACCCGGGGCTGTGCACCCTGGCACTGCTGTCCGCGACGAGCAACGACCCGGCCGGTGCGGACGGTTCGGAGGACAGCGGCGAGCACGGGCCGCAACTGCTGCCCGACGCGGCGGCGGTGGAGGCGGCCACCGGACGCGGGACCGTGGCCCTGGAGCAGGTGTCGTACTCCGGGCCGCCGCTGCCCGCCGGGCGGGCCGGTGTGCCCGCCTTCGGCGAACTGTTCTCACGGCGGCTGCGGTGGTCGCTGGCCGGCCTGGCGGCCTGCGTGGTCGCCCTCGCCGTGGCCCTGATGCTGGTCACCGGCGACCATCCCCTGCACGCGACGTACGTGACACTGCTCGACCTGTTCTCCATCAACGAACCCGCGCACAACAAGGACACCGGCCGTCAGATTCTCCAGCTCCTCTCCGGGTTCGTCGGGCTGCTGCTGCTGCCCGTCCTGCTGGCCGCCGTGCTGGAAGCCCTCGGAACCTTCCGCAGCGCGTCGACACTGCGGAAGCCGCCGCGCGGGCTCGGCGGGCATGTCGTCCTGCTGGGTCTCGGCAAGATCGGCACCCGCGTCCTGACCCGGCTGCGGGAGATGGACATCCCCGTGGTGTGCGTCGAGGCCGACCCCGAGGCGCGCGGCATGGCGACCGCGCGGCGGCTGCGGGTGCCGGTGGTGCTCGGGGACGTCACCCAGGAGGGCGTCCTGGAGGCCGCCAAGATCCACCGGGCGCACTCGCTGCTCGCCCTGACCAGCGTGGACACGACCAACCTGGAGGCGGTGCTGTACGCGCGGTCCGTACGGTCGCGGCTGCGGGTGGTGCTGCGCCTGTACGACGACGACTTCGCGACCGCCGTGTACCGCACCCTGCGGGCCGCCCACCCCGGCGCGCTCACCCGCAGCCGGAGCGTGACGCACCTGGCGGCGCCGTCCTTCGCCGGGGCGATGATGGGCCGCCAGATCCTCGGGGCGATCCCCGTCGAGCGGCGGGTGCTGCTGTTCGCGGCGGTGGAGGTGGCGGGGCATCCCCAGCTGGAGGGGAAGACGGTCGGGGAGGCGTTCCGGGCGGGGGCGTGGCGGGTGCTGGCGCTCGAGGTCTCCGACGGGGAGGTCTCCGACGGTCGGCGGGGGGAGGGCGGTGCCGCGGAGGGGGTGCGGGGGGCGCGGTTGGTGTGGGAGCTGCCCAACACGTATGTCCTGCGGGGCTCGGATCGGGTGGTGCTGGCGGCGACGCGGAGAGGGCTGGCGGAGTTGCTGGGGCGGCGGGCCCGGCGGGGGGCTGACGTGTAGGGGCGCCGCCCCTACGACCCCGCCAGGGGGCTCCGCCCCCTGGACCCCCGGCCTATGCCCACCCACCACCCGACTCGGTCGGCCAAGAAGCCAGCCCGAAGACACACTCGGTCGGCCGAGAAGCCGCCCCGGGAAGGCGCTACGGCTTCGGGAGGTTTCTGCTTGCGAAGTCCAGTTCCAGGCGTACCTGTTTGATGCGTTCGTCGACGACCAGGGAGCCGTGGCCCGCGTCGTAGCGGTAGACCTCGTGGACGGCGCCCCTGGCCTCCAGGCGCTCGACGTAGTTCTCGACCTGGCGGATCGGGCAGCGCGGGTCGTTGACGCCCGCCGAGATGTACACCGGGGCCTTGACCTCGTCGACGTAGGTCAGCGGGGAGGAGGCCTCGAAGCGCTCGGGGACCTCCTCGGGGGTGCCGCCCAGCAGGGTGCGGTCGAGTGCCTTGAGACCCTCCATCTCGTCGTGGTACGCCGTGACGTAGTCGGCGACCGGCACGGCCGCGATGCCCAGCGTCCACGCCTCGGGCTGGGTGCCGATGCCGAGGAGGGTGAGGTAGCCGCCCCAGGAGCCGCCGGTGAGGATCAGGCGCTCGGGGTCCGCGAGGCCCGAGGCGACCGCCCATTCCCGCACCGCCGCGATGTCCTCCAGCTCGATGAGGCCCACCCGGTGCTTGAGGGCGTCGGTCCACGCGCGGCCGTAACCGGTGGAGCCCCGGTAGTTGACCCGGACCACCGCGTACCCGTGGTCGACCCAGGCGGCCGGGCCCGCGGCGAAGGAGTCGCTGTCGTGCCAGGTCGGGCCGCCGTGGATGTCGAAGACCGTCGGGAACGGACCGGCCGCCCCGGCGGGCTTCTGGACCAGGGCGTGGATGCGGCCTCCCGGCCCCTCCACCCACACGTCCTCCACCGGGACCGAGCGGGGCGACTTCAGGCCGGGCGGGTCCAGGACGACGCGGCCGGTGGTGGAGCGGACGGCCGACGGCTCGGCGGCCGAGGACCACAGGTACTCCACGCTGCCGTCGGGGCGGGCAGTGGCCCCCGAGACGGTGCCGGCGGGGGTGTCGATCTCCGTCAGGCCGCGCTCGGCGAAGTCGTAGCGGAACAGCTCGCTGCGGGCCTCGAAGCCGTGCACGATCAGCAGGCCGGAGCCGTCCGGATACCACTCGGCGCTGACGTCACCGGGCAGCTCCAGGGCGAGGTCGGTCTGCTCGCCCGTCGCCACGTCCCACACCAGGGGCTCCCAGCGGCCCCGGCGCTGGTGGCCGATGAGCAGCCGGGTGTCGCCGTCGACCGGCGCGAAGCCCAGCACCTCAAGGCCCAGCTCCTCCGCGCCGCCCCTGGTGTCGTCCAGCTCGGCGACCGTGCTGCCGTCGGGGCGCAGGACGCGCAGCGCCGAGTGCATGGCGTCGCCGTGCTCGGTGTGCTCGATCGCGATCAGGGAGCCGTCGTGGGAGAGGTCGCCGACGCCCGCGGACTCGCGGTGCCGGTAGATCTCCGCCGGTGCGCCGCCGTCCCCGCGCGCGAGGTGGATCGTCGTACCGTCCTCGTCGGTGGAGCGGCCGATCACCGCCGTGCGGCCGTCCCGGCCGAGGGCGAGGCCCGCCGGGTAGGAGGGGTCGAGGCCCGGCACGGCCTCCTCGTCCGCGCCGCCCGCGAAGGGCTGGCGGCGCCAGACGCCGAACTCGTCGCCGTCCTTGTCGTCGAACCACCAGATCCAGTCGCCGTCCGGCGCGAGCACGCCGTCCGTCGTGCCGTTGGGCCGGTCCGTGACCTGGCGCTGCTCCCCGCTCGACCGGTCCCAGGCGTACAGCTCGTACGTCCCCGTCGCGTTCGAGACGAACAGGGAGCGGTCCGGGGCGTCCTCGGCCCAGTCGGGCAGCGACACCCTCGGCGCCCGGAACCGCTTCTCCCAGTCGGGCACCTGCTCGCCCTGCGTCTGCCGCAACCCGTTGCTCTCAGTCATGGCCCCATACTGCCCCGACCCGGCGACAACGCGCAGAAGAGATCCCCAGCCTGTGGACAACCTCCTCCCTCCGTCACGTTTTCCACAACCCCGCAGCCGGGTGGTCCGGGCGCGCACCGTACCGTGGAGGGCGTGTACCGGTTTCTGCTGACGCCCCGATGGTGGGGGATCAACGTCTTCGTCGTCCTGTCCATCCCCTTCTGCATCTTCATGGGTTCCTGGCAGCTCGGCCGTTTCGAGGACCGGGTGCAGGACCACGAGACCGCCTCCACGCAGCAGGAGTCGGCCGCCCGGGACGCGGCGCGCCCGCTGACCGAGCTGCTGCCCGTGGACAAGGCGACGGTCGGCAGGCAGGCCACCGTGACCGGCCGGTACGACGATCAGCTGCTGGTCCCAGAGCGGAAGCTGGACGACCGGGAGGGCTTCTACGTCCTCACGCTCCTGCGCACCGACAGCGGCGAGGCCCTGCCGGTCGTGCGGGGCTGGCTCCCCGGTGAACCCGACCCGGCCAAGGCCCCGGCCCCGCCCACCGGCGAGGTCACCGTCACCGGGGCGCTCCAGGCCGCCGAGTCCCCCGGCGCGGGCGGCGTCAGCGGGCGCTCCGGGTGGCCCGACGGGCAGACCGGCGCGATCAGCGCGGCGACGCTGCTGAACCTCGTGCCCTACGACGTGTACGACGCCTGGGTCACGCTGAACGAGGGCGACTCGGGGATGCGGGCCGTGCCCGTGAGCGCGCCGCAGAACACGGGCCTCGACCTGAAGGCCTTCCAGAACCTCGGCTACACCGCCGAGTGGTTCGCCTTCGTCGGCTTCGTGATCTTCATGTGGTTCCGGCTGCTGCGCCGCGAGGTCGAACTCGCCCGGGACGCCGAGCTGGGCCTGGTCGCGGAGGACGGGGAGGCCACGGAGGACACGGAGGCCACGGAGGCCACGGAGGACGAGGACGCCGGAAAGGCCAGGGCGGGGTTCGTCTCCTGACCCGCGGGACCTGACCTGCGGGCTACGCCCCCGAGCCCGAGTCCGCCAGCAGGCCGGTCCAGTAGACGGTCCCCGCACACGCGTTGGACACCGTGGCCGTCGCCGATCCGGAACCGCCCTCCGGCGTGTACGTCACCGACACGCTGCCCTCGGCCGGGCCGTCCTCGGTGATCAGCTGGGTCGTGGGCCCGGCCTCGCCGCCGCCCGCGGAGGTGCCGCCCGCGGCGGTCGTGTCCGCGGTGGGCGAGGGATCTGGCGAGGGCCCGCCGCTGCCGCCTCCCGGGGTGCCGCCGGTGGTGGGACAGGTCTCCGAGGGCACCCAGGCGAACTGCACCTCGTACGCGGCGCCCGGTGCCAGGGCCAGCGAGGCGGTCTCCAGCGACGGGTCGGGCAGTCCGGCCGCGGCGTCCCCGGCGGCGTGCCGTGCGGTGCCGATCCTGGTGGCCTCCGCGGCGCCCAGCGAAGCGGTGACCACGGTGCCGGGGCCGGTGACGGTACAGCCGCCCGGGGAGACGTTGGTGACGCGGAAGGAGCCGTAGACCACGCCCGTGGAGTCGGGCTCGGCGCTGCTCGCGACGGCCGGGCCGAGCGACCCCGGCGCGCAGGCGGGGACGTCGGCGGGGCTGCTGGCGCTGGGGACGCCCGAGGGGGGCGCGCCCGTCGCGGCGCCGGGCTCCTTGCCGCCGGGCGTCTCCTTGGGGTCGGCCTTGTCCGGGTCCTCGGGCGTGTCCCCGGAGCCGGCGACGCCGCTCTGGCCGCCGGCCGGGTCCTTGCCCTGGGAGGCGCCGCCCTGGGCCTGTGAGGCGTTGCCCGCGACGGACGGGTCGGCGCCCGCGCCGGTGGCGTTGGAGACGTGTACGAGGGCCGGGACCGCCGTACCGAGGAAGAGGGCGGCGGCCGCCGCGCCGACGAGGGCCTGGCGCTTGCGGGCCCGCCGGGCGGGCACCGCGCGCCGCAGGTGCTCCAGGGTGCCGTCGCTCGGCTCCATCTCCCGGACCGCTCGTTGCATCATCGCGCGCAGGGCGGCCTCGTCGGCGGCCGGCCCGTCGGCCCCTGGAGCGTCGGGGCCCTGCGCGGCGGGGCCGTGGTTCACAGTTCCGTTCCCAGCGTGCGTGTCGTGCGTGTGCTTCTGCTGTTCCCGCCCGGCCGGTCCGGCGGGCGCGTCATGCCCGTCCCGGGCGTCCGGTCCTGCGTCATGCCCGTCACGAGCATCCGCCCCCGGGTCGTGCCCGTCACGGGCATCCGCCCCCAGGTCACGCCCGTCACGAGCACCCGACCCCGAGTCACGCCCCTCACGAGCACCCGACCCCAGGTCACGCCCCTCACGAGCACCCGACCCCGAGTCACGCCCCTCACGAGCACCCGACCCCAGGTCACGCCCATCACGAGCACCCGACCCCGAGTCACGCCCGTCACGAGCACCCGACCCCGAGTCACGCCCATCACGAGCACCCGACCCCAGGTCACGCCCGTCGCGGGTGTCCCGTCGCGCGTCGTTGCCGTCGCTCATGCCGGCGCCTCCATGGCCACCCTGAGCGCCGCGATCCCGCGCGACCCGTAGGCCTTGACCGAGCCCAGGGATATGCCGAGCGTCTCGGCGACCTGGGCTTCCGTCATGTCGGCGAAGTAGCGCAGGACCAGCACCTCGCGCTGCCGGCGCTGGAGGCCCTTCATCGCCTTGATCAGGGAGTCGCGCTCCAGCTGGTCGTACGCCCCCTCCTCCGCACTCGCCATGTCCGGCATGGGCTTGGACAGGAGCTTGAGGCCGAGGATGCGGCGGCGCAGTGCCGAGCGCGAGAGGTTGACGACGGTCTGCCGCAGGTACGCCAGGGTCTTCTCCGGGTCGCGGACGCGTTTGCGCGCCGAGTGCACCCGGATGAAGGCCTCCTGGACGACGTCCTCGCAGGAGGCCGTGTCGTCGAGGAGGAGGGCGGCGAGACCGAGCAGCGAGCGGTAGTGCGCCCGGTAGGTCTCGGTGAGGTGGTCGACGGTGGTACCCGCCGCCACGTCCTCGGCGCCGTCGCGCTGGTTCGATATGCGGGCCGGCCGCGCTGCGGGCATCGGCGCGATCACCGGCATGCCACCGGCCGGACCGGCCACACGGGGACGGACGGACCGGACGGGAGGGCGCAGAGCCGCGCCCCGCGTGCCTGCGGTGAAATCGAGAACCTCTGCCACGCCAGTTGGACACGTCCACCCCCGTGAGGGTTGTACGTGCCGGGCGTCACGTTCCCGGGTCCGTCGGGCAGCCGCCCGGGCGGCCACCCGGCTGACGGTGCGTCATAGGCCCTCATCGTCCGCTCTTCCCCTGTGTTCCATGTGAACGGGCGTCCCCACGCCCGTCCTCGGCGTCCCCGCGCCGAACCACGCCCCGCGCCACGAATGGGTGACCGCAAAGACGCTCCCCGCCGCTCGCACGGTTGCGGAGGGCGGGGAGGAAATCCTCTGACGGCGCGGGTGCCCGGTACAAGTAGTCCGGACCAACTTTCGGATCACATCTCGTCCATGGATCCTACAAACGAAACCCACGGCCGCCGGGCCTTTTCGCCTCTCTGATCCCGGTTCAGCCGAACTCGGCCGCCACCAGCTCCGCGATCTGCGCGGTGTTGAGCGCGGCGCCCTTGCGCAGATTGTCCCCGCAGACGAAGAGTTCGAGGGCGGTCGGGTCGTCCAGGGCCCGGCGCACCCGGCCGACCCAGGTCGGGTCGGTGCCGACCGCGTCGGCGGGCGTCGGGAACTCCCCCGCGGCCGGGTTGTCGAACAGGACGACGCCGGGAGCGGTGGCCAGGATCTCCCGGGCCCCCTGGACACTGACCTCGCCCTCGAAGCGGGCGTGCACGGTCAGGGAGTGCGTGGTGACGACCGGCACCCGTACGCACGTCACCGCGACCGGGAGGTTCGGCAGCCCGAGGATCTTGCGGGACTCGTCCCGCACCTTCATCTCCTCCGAGGACCAGCCGTCCTCCCGCAGCGATCCGGCCCACGGTACGACGTTCAGCGCGACCGGCTCCGGGAACGGCCCGGTGTCGTCGCCGACGGCCCGCCGCACGTCACCGGGGTGCGTCCCCAGCTCGGTGCCGGCCACCAGCGACAGCTGCCGGCGCAGCGTGTCCACGCCGTCCCGCCCGGCCCCGCTGACCGCCTGGTACGAGGAGACGACCAGCTCGCGCAGCCCGAACTCGGCGTGCAGCGCGCCCAGCGCCACGATCATGGACAGCGTCGTGCAGTTCGGGTTGGCGACGATGCCGCGCGGCCGCATCCGCACCGCGTGCGGATTGACCTCGGGCACGACCAGCGGCACGTCCGGGTCCATCCGGAAGGCGCCGGAGTTGTCGACCACCACCACGCCCTTGGCGGCGGCGATCGGCGCCCACCGCGCGGAGACCTCGTCGGGCACGTCGAACATGGCGACGTCGACCCCGTCGAAGGCCTCTTCACTCAGCGCGACGACCTCGACCTCCTCCCCGCGCACGGCCAGCTTGCGGCCGGCCGAGCGCGGGGAGGCGATCAGGCGGATGTCGCCCCAGACGTCCGCGTGCTGGGACAGGATCTGGAGCATGACCGAGCCGACGGCACCGGTCGCGCCCACGACGGCGAGCGTGGGCCGACTTGTACGGCCGCCGTCCCGGCCGGTGTCTTGCCTGGCGGACATCAGCGCCCGGTGCCCCCGTAGACCACGGCCTCGTCGCGGTCGGAGTCGAGCCCGAAGGCGGTGTGCACGGCGCGCACGGCCTCGTTCACGTCGTCCTTGCGGGTGACGACCGAGATGCGGATCTCGGAGGTCGAGATCAGCTCGATGTTCACCCCGGCGTCGGAGAGCGCGGTGAAGAAGTCGGCGGTGACGCCCGGGTTGCTCTTCATGCCCGCGCCGACCAGGGAGATCTTGCCGATCTGGTCGTCGTAGCGCAGCGAGTCGAAGCCGATGCCCGGCCGGTTCTTCTCCAGCGCGTCGATGGCCTTGCGGCCCTCGGTCTTCGGCAGCGTGAAGGAGATGTCCGTCAGGCCCGTGGAGGCGGCGGACACGTTCTGCACGACCATGTCGATGTTGACCTGGGCGTCGGCGATGGCGCGGAAGATCGCGGCCGCCTCGCCCGGCTTGTCGGGCACCCCGACGACCGTGACCTTGGCCTCGGAGGTGTCGTGCGCGACTCCGGAGATGAGGGCCTGCTCCACGTGCTTTTCCCCTTGCTTGATCGGCTCGCTGCTGACCCACGTGCCCTGCAGTCCGCTGAAGCTGGACCGCACGTGAATCGGAATGTTGTACCGGCGGGCGTACTCCACGCAACGGTGGAGCAGCACCTTGGAGCCGGAGGCAGCGAGCTCCAGCATGTCCTCGAAGGAGATCCAGTCGATCTTCTTCGCCTTCGGCACCACGCGCGGGTCGGCGGTGAACACGCCGTCGACGTCGGTGTAGATCTCGCAGACGTCCGCGTCGAGCGCGGCGGCGAGGGCGACGGCCGTGGTGTCGGACCCGCCGCGGCCCAGCGTGGTGATGTCCTTGCTGTCCTGGCTGACGCCCTGGAAGCCGGCCACGATGGCCACGTTGCCCTCGTCGACCGAGGTGCGGATGCGACCCGGTGTGACGTCGATGATCCGGGCCTTGTTGTGGACCGAGTCGGTGATGACTCCGGCCTGGCTGCCGGTGAACGACTGGGCCTCGTGCCCCAGGTTTTTGATCGCCATGGCCAGCAGCGCCATGGAGATACGCTCCCCGGCGGTCAGCAGCATGTCGAGTTCACGCCCGGCAGGGATCGGGGAAACCTGCTCGGCGAGATCGATCAGCTCGTCCGTCGTGTCGCCCATCGCGGAAACGACGGCGACCACCTGGTTGCCGTTCTTCTTCGCTTCCACGATCCGCTTGGCGACGCGCTTGATGCCCTCGGCATCGGCTACGGAGGAGCCTCCGTACTTCTGCACGACAAGGCCCACGTGCGCTCCTCGCTCAATCCGTCTCTTTCCGCACGTACGTATATGTACTGCGGTCGGCTCATTTTACCGAGCGTCCGGGTTTCGCCCCTGCGGTATCGCATGGTGAGACCCGGGTACTCGCTCAGGCTGGCTCATGCCCATCCCGGCCCGGGTCACTCGGAAAAGTGCCCTGTGTCACACGTTCACAAGTCCCACGGGCGCGCGGTGGTACCGAGGTGGGACCGCAGGAGGAGCGCGCCGTCGGAGGGTTTCCCCCGCAGGCGGCACCGCCTGCGGACCATTCGGGAAGAACGGGGATCACCTTGCGCACTTTTCTCTCTCGTCGAGGACTCGCCCTCGCCGGGCTGCTGCTGACCACCGGGGCCCTCGTGGCCGCTCACGCCGCGACGGACACCTCGCAGGAGCACGCCGTGCGGGCGTCGGCGATCGTGACGCCGCAGGACGACAAGGTCGGCGGCTGATCACCCGCCCCCGTGCGACGCCGGTGTCCGGGCCAGGTGTTCTTCCGGCGCCCGGGGCGGCCCGGACCGGCGGGCGGTGGCGAGGGTCTCGGCCACGACGGCCGCTTCCGGCACGCGCATCGCGGCGAAGGAGGTGAGCGCGGCGTCCCAACGCGCGAACGCCTCCTCGATACGCCCCTGCAGACGAAACGCGTTGCCCGTGCCCGCCAGTGCGCGAGCCTGCTCGTACCGTGATTCGGCCTCTTGTGCCGCTTCCAGCGCGCTGCCGTACCGGGAGAGCGCGGCCTCGGCGTCGCCCAGCCGGTGATGCGCGGCGCCGAGCAGGTTCTGCGCCGTCGCCGTGAGCGCCGGCCGGCGGATCGCCCTCGCCAGTTCCAGGGCCTGGCTTCCGTGGATGAACGCACCGTCGAGGTCGTCGGCCAGGGCACAGGTGTCGGCCAGGCGTGCGTGCACCACCGCCAGGCCGTCCATCGCGCCCGTTCGCCCCGCGACGCCGAGCGCCTCCTCCAGGTGCCGAAGTGCGTCGTCGTGTCCGTCTCGGCCGTTGCAGGCGTTGGCCAGGTTGACCCTGGCCATGATCTCCGCGTCGGCGTCCCCGAGGGTTCCGGCGAGTGACAGCGCCTTGGTGGCACAGCCCCCGGCGGTTTCGTAGTGCCCCAGGCGCACCAGCGCCGAGCTCATTCCGATCAACGCCCAGCAGGCACCACGCGGGTCGCGCAGCCGATCGTGCAGCCGCAGCGCCCACATCTTGTGCCTCAGCCCCGCGGTGAAGTCGCCGAGGTTGCTCAGCTGCGAGCCCATCCTCGAAAGGATCAGGGCCTCGTCGGCGGGGTCGTCGTCCGCCACGGCCATGGCCAGTGCCTGCTCCAGCACGTGGAGCGCCCGGCGGTGCTGGCCCGTGTGCCAGCACGGGGCGGACAGGGAGATGAGGGCACTGCGCTCCAACGACCTGTCTCCCACTCGCCGGGCCGCCTCGACGGCGAGGGTGTCCACCTCCAGCAGATCGCCGAGGAATCCCCGCTGCTGGAGGAAGTTGCCCAGATCCCGGGCGAGCAGCACCGCGTGGCGGTCGAGCCCCGTCCGCCGGGCCACGTGCACGCACTGGACGAGGTTGGCACGCTCGGCGTCGAACCATGCCAGCGCCTGCGTCTCGTCGCCGGGCATCCGGTGGGCCCCGGCGTCGGCGGGCAGATCCAGGGGGATGTCCCGGCGGCCGGGCTGGAGGATGTCGGTCGCCGCCCGGGACGTCACCACGTAGTCGTCCATCAGGCGGTGCACGGCACGCTCGCGCTCGGGCGCGAACTGCTCCTCGGCGGCGAGCTGGTGCACGAAGCTGCGCACGAGATTGTGGAAGGAGTACCGGTCGGCGGACTGCTGGTCCAGCAGGTGGGCGTCGAGGAGAACGTCCAGCGAGCGATCGGCCCGCGCACGCGCGATCCCGGCGAGCGCCGCCACCGACCCGACGCCGAAGTCGGTCCCCGGGTGCGCGCCGAGCTGCCTGAGAAGCAGCTGGTGTTCGGGGGCCAGAGCCCTGACGGAGAGCGCGATGTTCGCGCTGACGCTGTGGTCGCCGCTCTCCAGCTCGTCGAGCCGGTGCTGTTCATCGCTCAGCCGGTCCACCAGGTCCTGCACCCGCCAGCGCGCCCGGGCACGCAGTCGCGACGCGGCTATCCGCAGGGCGAAGGGCAGTCGGCCGCAGAGCTCGATGAGCGCGTCGACCGCTTCCGGCTCCGCGTCGATGCGCCGGCTGCCCACGCAACGGGCGAGCAGGGCCTGGCAGTCCGGCCGGGGCATGCAGGTCACGGCGAGGGAGGCGCCGCCGTCGAGGTCCGCCATCCGGGTCCGGCTCGTGACCAGGACGAGCGCGTCTGCCGAGACGGGCAGCAGGGGGCCGACCTGGCGGGCGTCCACCGCGTTGTCCAGGACGAGCAGGAGCCTGATGTTCTCCGTCACGGTCCGCCAGAGCGTCTTGCGCGCGGCGGTCTCCTCCGGAATGTGATCGCCGGGGACACCGAGGGAGCGCAGCAGCACACCCAGCGCCTCCCCCGGGGACAGGGGGGCGCTGCCCGGGTTGTAGGCGCACAGGTCCACGAAGAGCTGCGCCTGCGGGTACGTCGCCCGCAGGGCGTGTGCGACGTGGACGGCCAGCGCCGTCTTGCCGCTTCCGCCCATGCCGTCGACGGTGAACAGGCGCATGGTGGGCCCCGGCCTGTCGGCCACCGCCAGGAGCGCCTCCGTCTCCGCCTCGCGGCCGGTGAAGTCCTGGACGTCGTAGGGGAGCGCACAGACCGGGAGATCGGCCGTGACCCGTGCGGGCACCGGCTGGGGGGCGTGGGCGAGGCCGCCGCCGGACGGGCGGTGCTCCGGGCCGGCGCCGCGGAGGATCTCCTCGTAGGTCCTGGTCAGTTCGGGTCCGGGGTCGACGCCGAGCGTTTCCGCGAGGAGGTGCCGGGCCTGTGCGTACTCCTCCAGTGCCTCCGCCGGCCGCCCCCGGTGCGAGAGGGCGCGCATGAGCTGGACCCGCAACGACTCCCGCAGAGGGTGCTCGGCGATCAGCGCCCGCAGGTCACCGACGGCCTGTACCGCCTGCCCGGCCGCGAGCCTGAGATCGACCAGCTGCTCCGCGGCGGTGAGTCTTCGTTCCTCGAACACGGCGGCCGCGGATTCGACGACCGCGCCGCCCGAGCCCTCGAGGACGGGGCCCCGCCACAGCTTCAGCGCCGCGTACAGTTCATCGGCCGCGGCGGCGGGTGCGCCGCCCTCGGCAGCCTGCCGCGCCCGGGCCAGACGCGCACCGAACCGGGTCAGATCGAGCTGGTCGTCCTCGATCACGATGCGGTACCCGGCGCCGTCCCTGATGAGCGTCTCCGGGTCGGGCAGTCGCTTGCGGAGATGGGAGACGAGTTTCACCACCTGATGCCGTGCGGTGGCCGGCGGTTGCGAGCCCCACGCGGCCTCGATCAGACGCGCGAGGGGGACGACACGTCCGGCTTCCAGGAGCAGCACGCCCAGGACGCACCGCTGCAAGGGCTGGTTCAGTTGCAGGCGGTCCTCGCCGCACCAGACTTCGAGCGGGCCGAGAACGAGGAAGCGAACGCGTGGCTCGGCGGAAGTGCTTGTCCGTGGGTCCACGCTGGCTCCTACCTGGAGAGACGCTGATCTTGGTAGGTAGCCACGTACGGAACAGGCCAGTCAAGACGATGACTTTGTACCCATAACAAGCCGAACGCGCGCTATGCCCGTGAGATCCTGTGGCATTCCGCCAGGAGGATCTCCATACTTCCGACATGTGCGCATGACATTTTGTCGCCACTCACACGTAGTGAATCCACCGTCGCACCGTGTCACTCGGGGACGGTGCCCACGAACCGCACGGCGCCCACCGGCGCGTGCCGCGCCCTCAGCACCCCCTCGCTGATCTCGGGGTGCGTCAGCCAGCGCTCGCCGTGGGGCCCGGCGGCCCGCCCCAGGACGACGAGCCTGGAGCCCGCGATGTCGCGCTCCTCGCCCCTCTCCCGGTACTGGGCCGAGCCGGCCACTTCGACCACCACCGTGGAGGTGCCGACGAGCGGGCGCAGCAACCGCGCGATCTCGGCTCGGTGGGGGCGGTGGGCCCACAGGACGAACAGGTCGACCGGATCACCGACGCGCTGCGCCACGGTACGCGCGAAGCCGGGCGGATCGGTCCAGTCGGCCTTGATCCACACACCGGTGCCACCACCACGGCGACTCGGCCGGAACACCTCGTAGCCCTCGTCGGCCAGTACCCGAACAGCGGGGGCGAGCATGCCCGTTCCCCCGATGACAAGCGCCCTTGGGCTCATGCGCCCGCCTCGCTCCGGCCCGTCGGCGCCGCTACCCGGTCGTCCGCCGCGAGGGCGGGCCGCGCACCGGAACGGCAGACGTGCAGGAGAAGTGGCAGGAGAACGGAGGCGGCCATCAGGATTCCGGCGGCGGCCATCAGAGTCGTGGCCGAGACGCTGTCCGACAGCCCTCCGAAAACGGTCAGGCTGAAGGCGTCCCCCGCGTACAGGAGAACGGCCGCCGCGCTGAAGCCCTGGCCCATGACATGGGGCGGCAGCGAACTCTGCAGCATGAACATCCGGGCCTGCGCGGCCGTGGTGATGCCCACGCCCAGCAGGAGGACACCCACGGCGGTGAGCAGGTAGCCGTCGGTGAGGCCGAGCACCGTCAGGCCCGCGGCCCAGCACCCGACGGCTCCCCGGTAGTGCCACAGGGTGAACGAGGAGAACAGGACGGGCAGGAGCAGACCGACCACCAGCCCGGTGGCGGAGAAGAGGGTGAGCATCTGCATGTACGTGTCTTTGCCGGAGTCCGGTGCGGGGCTCGTCTTGAAGAGGAACCCTACGCGCCACGCCCACGTCGAGCACACGATCGTCACGAGCGTGGACAGGAGCAGCCCGCCCAGCTGGGGACGTCGCCGCACCTCGCCGAAGAACATCCGCATGCGTGCGGGGACGTTCCGCACGGCGTCCACCACGTCCGACGCCTTCGCCGGGGCGGGATGGGCGGCCGTGCCCCGCGTCGACCGGGCCGCCGTCGCCAGGAGGACGGCGCTGAGGACGTAGCTGAGGCCGTCCAGCGCCATGAACGCGGCGACACTCGTGACCCGGAGCAGCGCGGTGGCTAGCAGCGGACCCACGATCAGCGTGAGGCTGCTGATGAGGGACAGCGTGGAGTTGGCCGCGACACGGTTCTCGGGACCGACGAACTCCACGACGCAGGCCCTGGAGCTCGGATTGAACAGGCAGCCGCCCAGTTGGAGGACGAACACGACGACGAGCAGCACCGGGTAGGGAACCATCCCTCCGGCACAGGCGCCGGCGGTGATCAGCTGGACGGCCGCCCGGACCACGTCGGCCCCGACCATGAGAGGCATCCGCGGCAGGGCGTCACTCAGCGCACCGCCCACGAGTCCGAACAGGAGGTAGGGCAGTACCTGTGCCACCGCCACCCCGGTCGTGAGCGACGTGGACCCGGTCGCCGCGTACGCCGCGAACAGGAATCCGATGCCTGCCAGGACATCACCCAGGCTGGACATCAAGGAGGCCGTGGCGAGCAGGGTGAAGGGACGATTGCGCAGCACCTGGCGGTAGGTCATCCAGCACTCCTGGGCGTGGGGCACCGGCCGGCTCCGGTGCTGACGTGTACGGCCGTCGAGGCGGGTGGGCCGGGGGCCCGGTGGTGGCCGGCGCCCCCGATGACGACGTCGGCCGCACCGGCCTCGGCCAGTTCGCGCGCGAACCGGTGCAGCGCCTCGTCCGGGACACCGAGGATTCCGGCCTCGATGCCGTGGTGGTGGTCGCGCGGCAACCCGTGCAGGTGCGCGGAGACGAGGTCGGCGGCGCGCCCTCGGTCGGTGCTGACGGCATGGCCGATCCGGGTGAGGAGGCGTCTTCTGGACAGGTCCACCAGACGCGGGTCCACGTCTGCCCGCGCGACTTCCGCCAGGGCGTGGTGCACGGCCCGTACGCAGCTCTCGGCGGCCTCGGCGCGCACGGCGCCCTGCACCACCAGCCGGCCCGTGGTGAGCAGCGCGACGGTCCTCGCCTCCATCCGATAGGTGTCTCCCCTGACGTGCCGCAGCCGCGTCAGCAGCGGGCCGTCACCCGCCGAGAGCAGGGTGGCGAGCAGGGCTGCCACCCGGTGCCGGGGGTCGCTCCGGGGAACCGAGGGCCAAGCCGTCGCGATCCAGCCGTTCGGGCCGGTGTCCGGTACCCGGTACGTACGGGAGCGCCTCGCCGGGCGGTGCGTTCGCCGGACGGACGGCCCTCGCACGGCCGCAGACCGGACGCGGCCACGAGCGCGTCGGACTCCACGGCACCGGCGACCGCCAGTACCGCTCGCTCGGGCCGGTAGTGAACGGCGTGGAAGGCGGTGAGGTCCGCCGGGGTGATCGCGTCGCGGTCCCGGTGCGCGCCCATGACCGAGTCGGCGCGGTCCAGCGGACCCCCCGCACCGCCGGACTCGACGTCGACGATCCTCCGCTCGGTGTCCAGCAGGGTCTGACTGGCCCCCGGATTCGCGCTCAGGACGCACAGCAGGCGCTGGACCGCGCCGACCGACTGCTCCGGGGCGCACACGGTCTCGTAGACGGTGAGGTCGCGGGTGGTGAACGCGTTGAGCACGAACGGGAACGGCCGCGCACCGGGACGCGGTTCCTTGAGCACCAGGTGCTCCACCATGTGTGCCAGGCCGGTGCGGCCGTCGGGGTCGACGCCTCGTCCGGCGGGGACGGCGAGGGCGAGCCCGGTCAGTGCGGCGCGCGGGTCCGGCCGCAGCCGGACGGGGGTTCTGGCGGGGGTCCGCGCGTGCACCGTGCGGCGGTGCCCGGTGGGCGCCGCGGTGAACGGTGTCATACCCGCACCCGTTCCCGGACCAGTGCGCCGGTCAGCGACAGCAGTTCACCGGTACCGCGCTCGATCCGCGAGAGCAGCTGAGCGTCCACGGGCTGGTAGCCGCCGTCGGGTATGGGGGCGAAGTCCTCGCCGAGCGCCAGGACCTGGCAGGTGACGGCCACCGCGTGCAGGTTGACGGCCATCGTGCGCATGTGGTCGAAGACCGCGCCGCCGAAGCGACCGCCGCCGTTGGCCATGAGCAGGACGGGTTTGCCCGCCAGTTGCTTGATGCTGAGGTTGTCGAGCGCGTTCTTCAGCACCCCGCTGAGGGTGCCGTGGTAGACGGGGGTGACCCAGACCAACGCGTGCGCGTCGGCGGCGAGCCTGGTGAAGGCGCGGACCCGCGCGTCGGGGGACTGCTCCAGAGCGTGGTGGTCGGCGGGATCGTGAAAGGGCAGACGCTGTTCCGCGAGGTCGACCACCACGGCGCGTTCCCCGGCCTGTTCCAGCTGTCGGGCCACGTGGTCGCCGAGGGCCCTGCTGTGCGATGCGACGCGGTTGCTCCCCGAGAGGACCAGGGTGTAACCCGTGTCCGCGCCCGTTCCGTCATATGTCGTCATGCTTCACAACGCTTTCCACAATCGAGAAGAAGTCGCGGTACTGCGGTTCGTAGCCCAGCTCTTCGCGCGCCTTGGCCCACGCCACGCCCGGCACGACGCCCGAGCCGATGTTCCACACACCGGACGTGCAGGTACTCGTGGCCGGTGAGGGCTCGTGCCGCTCGGTCCCCCGCCCGGCTCCCGGCCGCCCGCCCGGCAACCGCCACGGCCAGTACGGTGCAGCCGCCGGATACCGTCGCCGTCTCACCGCCGTCCCCTCGCGGTACCACGGAGGTACCGGGGCGGCGCCCGGTTCATGGAGGTCCGCTCACAGCGCCCGCTCAGGCGCTGGTCGCAGGCCGGCCGCCGCGCGCACCTCGGCCGCGCGGCGGGGCACGTCCACGACCTCGTACACCGCGCCCGGGTTGGCCAGGAACGTGTCCGGCACGTACCCGGCGTCCAGCAGGCCGGCCTCCTCGGCGGCCACGGCCGCCTCGAACTCGGCGCGGCAGTCGGGGCACATGCCGCCCTTGATCTCCGTCGTCCGCTCGTCCGCGTCGCAGTCCATGCAGGCCATGACCGCGCGGGTCACGCGGGCCCGGCGCGGAGCGGCCTTCTGGCGGATCTTCGCCTTCTTCGGGGGCATCTTGTTCTCCAGTCGGTTGCGGGCGAGTCCGCCCGGGTTGTTCACGGTTGCGGGAAGGCCGTCGGTCACCGCGCGGGTGATCTCCCGGGGCGTCGCACCGCGCGTCAGCCACTCCTCGGCCAGCGCGGCCAGGGACCGGCAGTCGGCTTCGGACAGGCGCATGCGGGGTTCCGTGTCGCGGATCGCGGCGAGGGTGAGATACGAGGTGCTCGACTCCCGGTCCGTGCCGGACTCGGGCTGCGGCTCGGGCTGTGGCTCGGTCTCGGGTCCGGTCTCGGGTTCGGTCTCGGGTTCGGGCAGCTCGGGCTCGTCGGTGCGGGCCAGGCCCGGGTGGAGCCCGCCGGGCACGATGCGGCCGTTGCGCTGCCGCGCGAACTCCTCCCACCAGCCCTCCGACCTGCGCGTACGCGACCAGTACGTCCGCGTGACCCACCGCATGGTGTTGTCCTCGACGGTGAGGTGCTCCCTGATCCAGCGCAGGTGGCCGGCCTGGCTGATGCGGTTGAGGGACGTACGGGTCGCCTGCTGGCCGTAGCGCGGGTGCTCCGCCGCGATCGCCTTGTGGCCCATCGCGTGGCCGTCGTCTAGGTGGTCGACGAAGACGGCGATCTCGGCCTCACGCGGGGGCAGATGTGCGAAGTCCGGGTCGGCGTGCGGGTCTTCGTCGCCCGCGGGGCGTTTTCCATAGCCCGGATTGGCCATGGGGTGGGACGGGGAGGGGAGGGCGGGACTAAGGTTGGCGCAAGCCACCATCGGAGCTCTTTCCTTCGATGCGTCGGTCAGGTCCCGGATTGGTGTTGGCGCACCCCCGGGACCGACTCATTTGTCGGTCATATGCCGCGAACTTAGAGCGGCTTGACACAGTGACGCAAGCCGATCACAGAACGTCACTCTTACGAGGTACGCCGCCTCAACTCACGTTCAGACTTGGTTGGTTGGGTATTTCAACCAGACCAGAAACCCAAGGAAAGAGCTCGGGTCCCGGGGCTCAAGCTCCGGGCCGAACTGCTCGTGGTCACGCGTCGTCGTGTGCTTCGAGCTCCGTCGCCGGCGTCTGTTGGGTGGCCGCCCACGACGCCAGGAGCGCCAAGTTGTCGGCGGCCGGTGTGCCCGCGGCCGCGGTGTAGACGTTGAGGTGCAGGCCGGGTTCGGCGGGCAGCTCCAGGGACTCGACGTCCAGGTCGAGCCGGCCCACGACCGGATGGCGCACCCGCTTGCGGCCGGAGCGGTGCAGCCGCACGTCCTGAGACGCCCACCGCTGCCGGAACAGCTCACTGCGCGTGGACAGTTCGCCGACCAGGGCGATCAGACCCTCGTCGTGGGGATTGCGGCCGGCTGCCATGCGTAGCTTCGCGGCCGCGTCACCGGACACCTGGTCGTAGTCGACGAAGAAATCTCTGGCCGCCTCGGGGTTCAGATAGACGAACCGCGCCGTGTTCGCGGGCCGTCGGGGGTCGGCCAGCACCGGTGAATACAGCGCGCGAGCGAGTTGGTTCATGGCGAGCACGTCATAGCGGGCGTTACCGATCCAGGCCGGCGCACCGGAGATCGCGTCGAGCACCTGCTGCAGCGTCGAGCGCACCGGCACGGCGGGCCTACGCCGGCGTGGGGCGCCGGGCGCTCTGGACCGGCGCGCGAGGTGGAGCAGGTGGTCGCGCTCGGCCTCGTCCAGTCGCAAGGCGGAGGCCAACGCGTCGAGCACGCCGTCGGAGACACCGGCGAGGCTGCCGCGCTCCATGCGCACGTAGTAGTCGACCGACACCCCGGCCAGCAGCGCCACCTCCTCGCGGCGCAGACCCTTGACCCGGCGGTTGCCGCCGTAGGCGGGCAGGCCCGCCTCCTCGGGTGCGATGCGGGCGCGGCGCGAGCCGAGAAACTCCCGGATCTCGGTGCGTAGATCCATCCTGGCCATTCCCTCACCGTAGGCCCGTCGCGCGTTTAAGGGGTACCCGAGGCGGTCGTCGCGATGCCGCCGTCCACCGGGATGACGGTGCCCGTGAGGTAGGAGCCGGCCCGGCCGGCGAGAAACACGGCGACACCGGCCATGTCGTCGTCGCGGCCGAGCCGGCGCAGCGGGGTCGCCGCCGCGATCGTGTCGCCGATGGCATCGAGCGTGGACGTCATCATCCGCGACGGGAACACTCCCGGTGCTATCGCGTTCACCGTGACGTGCTGTGGACCCAGCTCCCTGGCAAGCACTCTGGTGAGTTGATGGAGTGCCGCTTTGCTGCTGGCGTACGAGTAGTTGGGCGACTGGGCGACGTGGATGGCGGCGATACTGCCGATGTTGATGATCCGCGCGGGATCATCGGCGGTGCCCGCCCTGCGAAGTGCCGGGAGCAGCGCCTGGACCAGCCAGAACGGCGACTTGAGGTTGAGGTCGAGCACCGCGTCCCAGGCCTCGTCCGGGAACGTCGCCAGCGGCTCGCGCCACATCGCTCCCGCGTTGTTGACAAGGATGTCCAGGCGTTCCGAGTCGACTTCGACAAGGTCGGCGAGGCGCTGGCACTCGTCGTGCCTGGACAGGTCGGCGGGGATGGCTCGCACGTCGCCGAATTCGGACAGCAGACGCTGTGCCTCCGCGCACCTGTCTGCCTTGCGTGAGCTGATGACTACGCGGGCGCCCGCCCGGAGAAGGCCGCGCGCCATCATCATTCCGATGCCACTGGTGCCGCCCGTGACAAGGGCGTACTTCCCACTCAGATCGAAAAGCCCCGAGTGATCCGAGTGAGTGGTGAATTGGTTGTCCGCCATTCGTCTCCGCCGCTTCTGCCGTGGAAGTTCACGCCGACACGGTCGCGCGTCGGCTCCAGCAGGTTGACAGGCGTTCGGGACGTCCGGGAGAGCCTGGTGATACAGGTACGGGGGGAACCCCTCAGTCCTCCGGGCTGAGCAGCCCGATGTCGACGGCCCGTCGCGGATCGGACCAGATCCCCATCGCCGTGTTCATGTGGAGGAAGCCGAGCCCGCGGTAGAAGGCCTCGGTGCCGGGGGCGGCGTAGAGGATGATCTTCTTGTGGCCGGCCGCCAGCTCCACGAGCTTGCGGATGATGTCGGAGCCGAGGCCCCGCCCCTGGTGCTCGGGGTGGACGGCCACGTCGGCGATGTAGGCGCAGTCGACACCGTCGGCCAGCGCCCGGCCCGCGCCGACGAGCACGTCACCGGCGTAGACGAAGCACGCGTAGCGGCTGTTGCCGTACACGGTGGCGAGTGCCTCGGGGGGTTTGTTGCCCAGGGGGGCCAGCCGGTACAGCCGTGACAGCTCGTCGAGGTCCACCTCGTCGAGGCGGTGGACCCAGGTGAGGTTCTTTGATGTCACGCCGTTCTTCGATGTCACGCCGTTCTCCGATGTCACGCCGTTCTCCGATGTCACGCCGTTCTCCGATGTCACGTCGTTCCTCTCCTCGTACCCCGTTCCCGGCCGTTCCCGGGTCAGGGTCCAGGAAACCGCACGGCACCGGTGCCCCGGTCGGTGTGGGCGATGATGTCGGCCGTGATGGCGATCGCCTGCTCCTCGGGGGTGCTCGCGCCCGGGCCCGGACCGGCCAGGGCGTGCAGGCGGGCCAGCCGGTCCTCGGGCACCCCGGCCTCGCGCAGCAGGTGCAGGCGGCGCTCGTGGGTCCGGCGTGAACCGGTGGCCCCGACGTAGCCGACGGGAAGGCTCAGCGCCCGGCAGAGCAGGGGGATGTCGCATTCGGCGTCGTGGGTGAGGACGCAGATCGCGGTGCGCCCGTCCACCTCGGCGCGCTCCAGGTACCGGTGCGGCCGGTCGGCGACGACCTCGTCGGCGTGGGGGAAGCGGGCCGGCGTGGCGAAGGCGGGCAGGGCGTCGCAGACGGTGACGTGGCAGCCCAGCAGCTGGCCGGCCCTGCTGAGGGCGGCCGCGCAGTCGGCGGCGCCGAAGATCAGCAGGCGGGGGCAGGACGCCTGGGTGTGCACGAGGGCCGACAGACGGGTGCGGCGGGGACCGGCGGCGGGCGCGCTCAGGCACCCGGTGCGACCGGCCCTCAGGTGCGCTCGGGCCTGCGCCACGACGGCCCGGTCGGCATCCCCGTCGCCCAGCGTGCCGCGGTGCGGACCGCGCTCGGGGACGTACAGGGTGCGGCCGAGGAGAGCGCCGGGGCCGTCGACGACCTGGGCCAGGGCGGCGGAGCGCCCCAGTACGATCGCGTCGAGGGCGTCGACGAGGTGCGGCTGGGCGACGGGGTCGACCCGCTGCACCAGGACGTCGACCTCTGTCCCGCCCGTCCCGGGGGCGGCGGACGGGTTCTGGTGCCGTCGGCCGAACCGGGCGCGCACCGGGCCGTCGCCGTCGCGCAGCAACCCGACGCAGTTCTCGTAGACGGCCTTCTGGACACAGCAGCCGCCCGGGATGCCGCCGACCACACGCCCCTCGGTGTCGACGGCGAGCGCGGGGCCGGGTGACGAGGGCGGGTCGCCGGCATCGACGACGGTGGCGAGGGCGAAGGGGCGGGCCGCACGGCACCAGTCGTACAGCGGCTGCGCGATGTTCAGCATGTCCGACCTCCAGACGGGGCTGGGCACGGTGGCGGGCCGCCGCCGCGTCGACGGGGGATCGGAAGCGGCGGCGGCCCGGTGTACGGGGGCGGATGTGGCCGCCGCCGTACGCTCGCAGGCCCGGGTGGACGGTGGCACACCGGCCACCCGGGTTCAGGGCTGGATGATCAGCCGGCGGTGGGGGCGAGGTCGTCCTCGGACACGTCGCCCGAGGTCTTGGTCCCCTTCCCCCAGCCGGTGGCGAGGCGCAGCAGCAGCGAGGCCGCGGCCAGCACCACACCGAACCAGATGACGCTCGTGACGCCGACGTGGTCGACGAACAGTCCGCCGAAGAGCGCACCGAGTGCGATGCAGGTGTTGTACGCCATGGTGTTGAGCGACATGGCGGCCTCGAAGGTGTCGGGCGCGGAGGCGAGCGTCATGTTGATCTGGGACAGCTGCACGGCGCCGAAGGAGAGTCCCCACAGGACCAGCGCGATGACGGCGCCCGTCTCGCCGCTGCCCGTGGCGCGCAGCAGCAGCAGGGCCACCAGGAGCCCGACGAGGCCGATGACGAAGGTGCCGCGCAGGCTCTTGTTCACCGTGTGTCCGGCGATGAAGTTCCCGACCGCACCGCCGACACCGAAGATGATCAGGACGGTGGTGATGAAGCCGGACGAGGCGTCCGCGGTGTCCTCGAGGTAGGGGCGCACGAACGTGTAGGCACCGAAGTGGCCGAGCACGAAGAAGACCACGATGAACAGCACCGTGCGCAGCTGCCCGTTCCTGACCGGCAGCTGGAAGACCTCCCGGACGGACACCGCGTTCTGCGACGGCATCGACGGGACCAGGGCCGCGACCGCGATGAAGACCAGCACGCTGAGGCCGGCCCAGATGCCGAAGGTGGTCCGCCAGTCCGTCTGCGCCTCGATGACGGTGCCGAGGGGGATGCCGACGACCGTGGCGATGGCGATGCCGGACATCACCACCGCGGCGGCCCGGTTGGCCTGTCGTTCGGGCACGATCCGCATGGCCATGCTCACGCCGATGGCCCAGAAGACGCCGCTGGCGAAGCCCATGCCGAGCCGGGTGACGAGGATCAGCGCGTAGTTCGGCGAGACGGCGGTGATGACGTTGCCCACGGCGAGCACCGCGAGCAGCGTGGTGAGCAGCGGGCGCCGGTTGACGCGCCGGGTCCAGGCGACGATGAACGGCACACCGAGGCCGGCTGCCACGCCCTGTGCGGTGACCATGAGGCCGGCGACGCCGACGGAGATGTCCAGGTCCTCGCTCAGCGGAGTGAGCAGGCCCACGGGCATCAGTTCAGTGGTCAGGAAGACGAAGAGACTGGCCGTGATGGCGGCAACGCCCAGCCATCCCTTCACGGCCGAGGGTGAACTCTCTTGTACTTGTGCAGACATGACAACTCTCCAGCGGTGTACTCATGTGTGGGTATGTGCGGGGAGGGACGTGCGGGGAAGGACGTGCGGGGAAGGACGTGCGGGAAAAGCGGGTGGGGACTCGGCCGGGCGCCAACGCCTCAAGGACGTGGCTCGCCCTGGCGCACGGCGTGCCTGGGTCCGCCCGGCACGGGCCCGTCGGTCGCGGCGGCCTTGCCGGCCTCGGTGCCGCGTGCCCTGGGCGTCCTGGGCTGGGCGAGCACCACGGCCGCGAGGATCACCAGGATCCCGACCGTCTGCAGAAGGGAGAAGGACTCGTTCTCGAAGGCGATCCCCAGGATCGTCGCGACGACCGGACTGCCCAGGGCGAGGAAGGAGACCGCCAGCGCGGGCAGCTTCTCGATGCCTCGGAACCAGAGCGCGTAACTGATCACGGCGCCGAACACGATGAGGTAGGCGAACCCGAAGACGTTCTCGCCCGTGAGAGAGCCGGGCAGTCCTTCGACGGACAGGGTGAACGGCAGTGACACCAGGCCGCCCGCCGTCAGCTGCCAGCCGGTGAAGGGCAGCAGGCCCACTCCGGCCGGGCGCCCCCAGCGTTTGGTGAACGTGATGCCGGTGGCCATGCAGGCCGCCCCGCCGAGTGCGGCCAGCACCCCGATGGTGTCCAGTGCGGCCGAGCCCTGGAACACGAGCAGCACGACGCCTGCCGCGCCGAGGGCGCAGGCCACCACGTGGACGGCGCGTATCCTGTCGCCGATGATCAATGCCGCCAGGACCAGCACGATCATCGGCTGCACCGCCATGATCATCGCCGCGATACCGCCGGGCAGGCGGTAGGCCGCGACGAACAGCAGCAGGTTGAAAGCGCCGATGTTGAGTGTTCCGAGCACGAGGGAACGCCATAGCCATTCCCCTTTCGGCAGCACCCGGGAAATGAGCAGCAGAATGAGGCCCGACGGAAGTGCCCGCACGGTGGTGGCGAGCAGCGGACGGTCCGGCGGAAGCCATTCGGTCGTCACGAGATAGGTGCTGCCCCAGATCGCGGGCGCGAGCGCCGTCACGGCTGAGGTGAGAAGCTGTCGGCCATTGTTCATGGCGTATCTGCATTCACGTCGATCATTCCCTGAGAACGAGGATCTGCCCGGGTCGGGACCACTCGGCTAGCTGAAAATGGCATCACGGTCGCGCGTGCGCTTGAGCTCGAAGAACCCGTCGGTCCCGGCCATGGTGAGGACGGCGTCCCAGAGACGTCCGGCGGCCTCGCCCCGGGGTGCGGGCGTGATGACGGGCCCGAAGAACGCGATCAGCTCGCCGTCGGCCCCGGGGACGTGGATGACCGGTGTACCGACCTCGGAGCCGACGGGGTCCATGCCGGCGTGGTGGCTGGCCCGCAGCTCCTTGTCGTACTCCGAGGTGTCCGCCACCTCGACGAGTTCCGCCGGCAGACCGACGTCGGCGAGCGCCCCGAGCATCATGTCCCGGCCCAGACCGGCCTTCTCGTGGTGGATCCGGGTCCCCATCGCGTTGTAGAGCGGCCGCAGCACTTCGGTGCCGTACCGCTCCTCGGCGGCGATGCAGACGCGCACGCAGCCCCAGCCGTCGATCTGGCCCTGCCGGTATTTCTCCGGCACTTCCCGGCCCTCGTTGAGAACCGAGAGGCTCATCACGTGGAACCTCGTTTCGATGGGCCTCGTCTGTTCCACTTCGAGCAGCCACCTCGACGTGATCCAGGCCCACGGGCAGCGGGGGTCGAACCACATGTCGACAGCGGTCTTCACCTGCTGGCTGGACGGCGTGCTGGTCATGACGGACCGGTCCTTTCCGGTTGGTATTTCGCAACAAAAAGCCCGCACTCGCGACATGAAAAGGCCGTCGGAACAGATCAGGGAAATTGCGTGAGTGACGGGCCTTCGATCCCGCGGAGGAACATTCCGCGAGCCCGGACGGGGCACTCTTCGATTCTGCCCCGCCCACCATCAATGAGTCCAACACATGTTTGTCATCTTGTTTATCGTGGGGCAAGATGAATCTCATGGAGCTCCAGCAGATGCGCTACGTACTCGCGGTCGCCGAGACCCTGAGCTTCACCCGTGCCGCCGAGCGCTGCCTCGTCGTCCAGTCCGCCCTCAGCCACCAGATCGCCCGGCTGGAGCAGGAACTGGGCACCAAGCTCTTCGAGCGCACCACCCGCCGGGTGCGGCTGACGCCGGCCGGTGAGGCGTTTCTCCCGGCCGCCCGCCAGTGCCTGGCCGCCGCCGAACGCGCGGTCGTCGAGGTCGCCGCCGCCATCGGTGAGGTCCGCGGGCAGCTCTCCGTGGGGGTGATCCCGTCCGTCGCCGCCGTCGACATCCCCGGCACCCTGCGCGACTTCCGCCGCCGGTACCCGAAGGTGCGCATCAGCCTGCGGGTGGGCGCCAGTGACGAACTCGTCGAACAGGTCAGAGAAGGCGGCCTGGAGGTCGCCTTCCTCGGTCTGCCCCCCGCGGTGCGGCCCGAGGGGGTCAAGTCCCATGTGATCGGGCACGACCGGCTCGTCGCCGTCGTCGCGCCCGATCACCCCCTCGCCGACGAGGGGCCGGTCGACCTGCGCCGGCTCTCCTCGGAGGAGTTCGTGGACCTGCCGGCGAAGACCGCGGGCCGGATCCAGTCGGACCTGGCCTTCTCCGCCGCCGGCCTCACCCGTGATGTCGCGTTCGAGGTGACCAACGCGGACTTCCTGGCCCGGCTGGTCGGGCAGGGACTCGGCGTGGCGATGCTGCCCGCCGCGTACGTGCCCCAGCTCAGCGGCGTGACCACGATCCAGGTCACCGACGCACCCGCCCGCGTCGAGTACGTCGTCTGGACCCCCGACAGCCGCACGCCCGCGGCGACCGCGTTCCTGCGCCTGATCGACGTCCCGGGCATCGGCCAGCAGCCCTGAGCGCCGGCGCGTCCGTCCTCGGCGTCCGCCCGTCAACGCGGCCCCGCCCGGGGGTACCGCGCGCTGCCCTCCCCCACGATCCGGGCGTGGATGTCGAGCGTCGCCGTCGACCGGTTGAGCGTGATGTAGTGCAGTCCCGGCGCGCCCTCGGCGAGCAGCCGCTCGGCCATGGCCGTGGCGTGTTCGACGCCGATGCGGTGCCCGAGGGCCGGATCGCCCCGCGCGGCCTCCAGAGCGTGCGCCAGGTCCTCGGGGAAGGCGGCGCCGCTGAGTTCGGCGAAGCGGCTGATCTGCCGGGCGTCGGTGGCGGGCACCAGCTCCGGAATGATCGGGATGTCACAGCCCGCCCGGGACACCCGGTCGCGCAGCCGCAGATAGTCCTCCACGTCGAAGAACATCTGCGTGATGGCGTAGTCCGCGCCCGCCCTGCACTTGGCGACGAAGTGCCGGATCTCGCTGTCCCAGTCGGGCGAACGCGGATGGCGTTCGGGAAACGCCGCGACGCCGATGCCGAAGTCCCCCAGCTCCCGTACGAGGGAGACCAGTTCGTGCGCGTGCGTGACGCCCTGGGGATGCCGTGTCCACGCGGCGGCGGGGCCCCCGGGCGGGTCACCCCGCAGGGCGAGGACGTCCCGTACACCGGCGTCGGCGTACCGGCCGACGATGTGCCGCAGTTCCGGCACCGAATGCCCGACCGCGGTGAGGTGGGCGACGGGACGCAGGGTCGTCTCCGTCGCGATCCGCTCGGTCAGTTCGACGGTGCGGTCCCTGGAGGAGCCGCCCGCCCCGTAGGTCACCGACACGAAGTCCGGGCCCATCGACTCGATCCGGCGGATCGCCCGCCACAGACCCCGGCTGCCGGCCGGGGTCCTGGGCGGGAAGAACTCGAAGGAGAACAAGGGGGTGCCCCGGGCCAGGGCCTCCCGCAGGGTCGGCCGGCCGAGCCGGACGCCGCCGGTCATACGCCGGTCCCGAGGCCGGCCCGCAGGGTCTGCGCCGCCTCGGAGCCGTAGGTCCGGCCGACGCGGGCCAACAGCTCCGAGGGAAGCACCTTGTACTCCTGCGTTCCGACGCATTCGAGCACCAGCGTGGCCATGGCGCAGCCCAGTTGAACGGCCCGGACCAACGGCAGCTCCCAGGCCAGGGCCGCGAGGACGCCCGCCCGGAAGGCGTCGCCCCCTCCCGTCGGGTCCACCACCGCGTCCGTCGTCACGGCCGGGACCCCGGTCCGCCGCCCGTCGGCCGTCATGATCAGTGCGCCCTCGGCACCCCTGGTGACGATCCAGGTGCCCACGCGGTCGAGCACCTCCTGCTCGCTCCACCCGGTGCGCTCCCGCAACAGGGCGCTCTCGTACTCGTTGGTGAACAGCAGCCTGGCTCCGTCCACCAGGTCCCGGGTCTGCCGGGTGTCGAGACGGGCGAGCTGCTGGGAGGGGTCGGCCGCGACCGGGACGCCCAGGGCGTGCGCGGTGGCCGTGTGCCGCACCATCGCACCCGGATCGTCCGCACCCACCACGATCATGTCGAGTCCGCCGGTGCGCAGATGCACCTCCGCGAGGTCGATCCGGGCTGCCTCGGCCATGGCTCCGGCGTAGAAGGTCGCGATCTGGTTCTGGTCGGCGTCCGTGGTGCACACGAAGCGCGCCGTGTGCAGCGTTTCGCTGACCCGGACCGACCCGACGTCGACGCCGGCCTCGCGCAACCGGTCCCCGTACCCGGCGAAGTCGGCACCGGCCGCGCCCACGAGCACCGGTCGCAGACCCAGCCGGCCCATTCCGAAGGAGATGTTGGCGGCCACACCTCCCTCACGGATGTCGAGACGGTCGGCGAGGAAGGACAGGGACACGTGGTCGACCATCTCGCTGATCAGCTGTTCTCTGAACCGGCCGGGATAGACCATGAGATGGTCGACCGCGATGGAGCCGGACACGGCGATACGCACGGAGTACCTCCTGAAGGGTGGCGGGGACGGCGGGCGACGGGGGCAGCCTCAGAACAGGCCGGCGGCCTCGCGCAGCGCGTCCACGCGGTCGGTGCGCTCCCAGGTGAAGTCGGGCAGCTCACGGCCGAAGTGACCGTACGCCGCGGTCTGGGCGTAGATCGGGCGCAGCAGGTCGAGATCGCGGATGATGGCGGCCGGGCGCAGGTCGAAGACCTCGTCGATCGCCTTCTCGATCTTCTCCGGGTCGACCTTGGCGGTGCCGAAGGTCTCCACGAACAGACCCACCGGCTCGGCCTTGCCGATGGCGTAGGCGACCTGGACCTCGCAGCGCGCGGCGAGACCCGCGGCCACGACGTTCTTGGCGACCCAGCGCATCGCGTACGCCGCGGAGCGGTCGACCTTCGACGGGTCCTTGCCGGAGAAGGCGCCGCCGCCGTGCCGGGCCATGCCGCCGTACGTGTCGATGATGATCTTGCGGCCGGTCAGACCGGCGTCACCCATCGGACCGCCGATCTCGAAGCGGCCGGTCGGGTTGACCAGCAGGCGGTAGTTCTCCGTGTCGATCTTGATGCCGTCCTCCAGGAGCGCCTTCAGCTCCGGCTCGACGACGAACTCCTTGATGTCCGGAGCCAGCAGCGACTCCAGATCGATGTCACTCGCGTGCTGCGAGGAGACGACGACCGTGTCCAGACGGACGGCCTTGTCACCGTCGTACTCGATCGTCACCTGGGTCTTGCCGTCCGGACGCAGGTACGGAATGGTGCCGTTCTTGCGGACCTCCGACAGGCGCTTCGACAAGCGGTGCGCCAGGAACACCGGCAGCGGCATCAGCGTCGGCGTCTCGTCCGAGGCGTAGCCGAACATCAGGCCCTGGTCACCGGCACCCTGCCGGTCCAGCTCGTCCTCGTCCCCCTCAACGCGGTTCTCGTACGCCGTGTCGACACCCTGGGCGATGTCCGGGGACTGCGCGCCGATGGAGACCGAGACGCCGCAGGAGGCGCCGTCGAAGCCCTTCTTGGAGGAGTCGTAGCCGATCTCCAGGATCCTGCCGCGGACCAGGCTGGCGATGTCCGCGTAGGCCTTGGTGGTGACCTCGCCGGCCACGTGCACCAGACCGGTGGTGATCAGGGTTTCGACGGCGACCCGGGAGGTCGGGTCCTCGCGCAGAAGCGCGTCGAGAATCGTGTCGCTGATCTGGTCAGCGATCTTGTCGGGGTGACCTTCGGTCACGGACTCCGAGGTGAACAGGCGACGGGACACAACGCTCCCTGGGGTTGCAGCGGCTGCTGGCTTTTCGTCGGCGGACGGGCCGCCGGGGGGGGGAGGCCTCTCCGCCGGTCGCCGGGCGGGGCGAAGAGGCCTCAGTACTGCTCAGTGGGTGTTCAGGACAGGCGGTGGCAGGTGAACTCCACCGGCACGTCGGCGACGGGCCGGGTGGTCCGGAACACGATGTCGTGCCGGAATCCGCTGTCGTCGATGAGCTTCTGGAGGTACCCGACGTCGCCCATCGTGCTGAAGAAGACCATCATGCGTCCGTTGTCGGCGAGATACTCCCCGGCCTCGCGGAAGAACCTCGTCAGCGCGCCGTAGCTCTCGTCCGTGGTGGCCGAGTCGGCCACGTCGCGGGCGGCGAACCACTGGAACGGCGGATTGAAGATGATCAGATCGAACTTGCCGTCGACCTCGCTGAAGACGTCGCTCATCCGGGCCCGGACCCTCTCGCCCACCCCGTTGGCGGCGGCGTTGGCACGGACGGCCTCCACGGCGTGCGGGTTGATGTCGACGGACAGCACCTCGGAGGCCTTCCCGGCGGCGATCAGTCCGAGGGATCCGCTTCCCGCGCCCATGTCCAGGACCCGGTCGCCCTTGTTGACCTCGGAGAAGATCGCTCCGCCGAGTATCGGGGAGACGTCGCACGGGGTCATGACCTCGGCGGGAACCGTCAGGGTCAGCCCGAGGAAGGGCACCGTCGTGGCACCCGCGTCCGCGGCGTCCCCGCCGGAAAGGATCTCGCGCAGACCCAGAACCTGCTCGACGTGCTCCTTCGGGATCAGCGGCTGGTAGCCGTCGACGGTCCCGGTGCCGTTCTGCTGCTTCGAAGCCATGGTTCGACAACCTTTCGGGTCAGAGTGGGTGGTGGGAGTGGATGTCAGGAGTGCCCGTCGAAGAGGCTCGTCACCGATCCGTCCTCGCAGACCTCACGGATCGCTCTGGCCAGCAGCGGAGCGATGGACAGCACGGTGAGGCGGGGGAAACGGCGGTCCTCCCCGATCGGCAGCGTGTTGGTCACCACCACCTCGCGCGCCCCGCAGTCCGACAACCGCTCGACGGCCGGATCGGAGAGGATGCCGTGGGTGGCCGCGATGACGACGTCGGTGGCGCCCTCGGCGAGCAGCACCCGGGTGGCGTTGGCGATCGTCCCACCCGTGTCGATCATGTCGTCGACCAGCACGCACAGCCGGCCCCGCACATCTCCGACGACCCGCTTCGCCACGGTCTGGTTGGGCACGTCGGGATCACGGGTCTTGTGGACGAACGCGATCGGCCGGCCGCCCAGTTGATCGGCCCACTTCTCGGCCAGCCGGGTCCGCCCGGAATCCGGTGAGACCACCGTGACGGCGGCGTCGCCGTACCGCTCGCCGACGTGGGCGGCCAACAGGTTCTGGGCGAGCAGATGGTCGACCGGGCCGTCGAAGAACCCCTGGATCTGGGCGGTGTGCAGATCGACGGTCATGATCCGGTCCGCGCCCGCGGTCCTGAACAGGTCGGCCACGAGCCGGGCCGAGATCGGCTCACGGCCCCGGTGCTTCTTGTCCTGCCGGGAGTAGCCGTAGAACGGCATGATGGCCGTGATCCGCCCGGCGCTGGCCCGCTTCAGCGCGTCCACCGTGATCAGCTGCTCCATGACCCACTTGTTGATGGGCACGGCATGGCTCTGGAGGACGAACGCGTCGCTGCCGCGCACCGACTCCTCGAACCTGACGAAGATCTCGCCGTTGGCGAAGTCGTAGGCCGACTGCGGGGTCAGCGGCACGTTCACGTGCTTGGCCACCTCCTCGGCCAGCTCGGGGTGGCTGCGCCCGGCGAACAGCATCATGTTCGTCGTGTTCATCAGCGGTGCCCGTCCTTCCGGTACGCGGCGTGCGCCGCGGCCAGCCGGCCGCCGACCTCGGCCGTGCTGACGAGCACCGCCATGTTGGCCTTGGACGAGCGGCCCTCCGTGGCCCGGTCCACGGCGCGCATCAGGTACTTCGTGATCGCCTGGCCCCGGATCCCGTCCCGCTCGGCGGCGCGCAGGGCCTCGGCGAGGGCCGCGTCGACCTCGTCACCGTCGATCGCGTCCTGCGGCCGGACCGGCGTGGTGACCAGGAAGCCGCTGTGGTTCCCCAGCGCCCAGTGGTTCTCGATCGACCGGGCGATCACCTCGTCGTCGTCCAGCCGCAGGGGGCTGCGGAAGCCGCTGGACACGCAGTAGAAGGCGGGGAAGTCGTCGGAACGGTAGGAGACGACCGGCACGCACTGGGTCTCCAGGTACTCCAGGGTCAGCCCGAGGTCGAGGATCTTCTTCGCCCCGGCGCACACCACCGCGACCTTGGAGCGGGTGAACTGGATCAGGTCGGACGACACGTCCATCGTGCGCTCCGCGCCCCGGTGCACCCCGCCGATCCCCGCCGAGGAGAAGAACGGGATGCCCGCGAGTTCGGCGGCCACGACGGAGGAGGCGACGGTCAGCGCGCCCATCCCGCCCTGGGCCAGGACGACCGGCAGGTCCCTGCTGCTGACCTTGGGGATGCCGGGGGTGGAGGCGAACCGGTCGATGTCGGCGTCGCTCATGCCGACCACGATCCTGCCGCCCTCCACGGCGATCGTCGCCGGGACGGCACCGCCGGACCGCACCGCCGCCTCGACCTTCCGGGCGGTCGCGGCGTTGTCCGGATAGGGCAGGCCGTGCGTGATCACGTTGGACTCCAGCGCCACCACGGGCCGCCCCTCGTGCAGGGCGTCTCGCACCTCGGCTCCGAAGTCGAGGGGTATCTGCTCGTGCGCAGGGGAACTCATCGTCGTCCTCTCAGCCCGCGTCCGGAACGTAGTTCGGTACCTTGCCGAGCATGCGTCGGCCGTTGACTATCTCGGGTATGTACACCCGTTCGTTCCACAGCTCCTTGGCGATCGGCTCGAACGCGATCGAGACCAGGTCCTCGTCGCAGCCGAAGGCCGTGGTCACCGCTTCGGTCACGGCCGAGACCAGCCGGCCCTGCTGCTCGTCGCTGAGCGGAACGGGGAAGTACTTGATGTTGACGTGCGGCATGACGGTCGCCCCCTGACGGTCCGGCAGCCTTCCGACGGCGGACACCAGCGCGTCGATACCGGGGTCCTTGAGGATGGAGTAGTGGTCGGCGGCCAGCTCGATCACGGTGGGCTCAGCGGCCGAGTAGCCGCTGCTGCCGTCCAGGAAGGAGTAGTCGTCGCCCCGCGCCTTGATGATCGTCACCGGCGCGCCGATCTTCCGGCCGGCCAGCTCGCGGAACGTGTACGTGAACTCGTACGTCGTCCGCACCACCTGGATGATCCGCAGCACCAGTTCGGTGTCGAGCCACGGGAAGTTCGCGGTGATGAAGGCGGTGAAGCTCGCGTCGTCGTCGGCGACCGCGAGGCACTCCTTGAGCAGGGGGCTGTCGATCGTGCCGGCGAAGACCGAGAAGAGGATGGTCACGTACGCCTCGTCGGTGTACGAGCCGTCCCGGTGCCCGCCGGGCGCCGAGCCGACCTCGGGCGAGCCGGGCGCGATCAGGACCAGGTGCTCGACCGTCTCACCCGCCTGTTCCAGCTGGCAGGCGGCCTCGAAGGCCACCCGGGCCCCGAAGGAGTAGCCCCACAGCGTGTACGGTCCCTCCGGCTGCAGCCGGGTGATGGCCTCGACGTCGACGGCGGCCATCTCCCTGATCGTGGGGTACGGGACCTCGCCGGCGTTGATTCCGTGGGCCTGCACCCCGTAGAACGGCCGGTCCGTGCCCGTCCTGTCGGCCAGCAGCCGCAGGTTCATCGGGTACCCGCCCAGCCCGGGCCAGCAGTAGACCGGCCTTCCCGCGCCCAGGGACTGCAGGGGGACGAGCCGGGAGGAGTGCTGCTCGTCCCCCGCGTTCACCCGCCGGGCCAGCTCCTCGACCGTCGGGGACTCGAAGAGCACCTGGAGGGGCAGCGACGTGCCGAACTCTCGGTTGATCCTGTTGATCAGTCCGACCGCGATCAGCGAGTTCCCGCCGGACGAGAAGAAGTCCTCGTGCACCGAGACCGCCTCCCGCTTCATCGCCTTCCGCCACAACTCGGCGATCCGGCGTTCGGCGGTGGTGCGCGGCGCGACGAAGGGCCGGCCGTCGTCCATGCCCACGTCCGTCTGCCCGGAAGCGGCGAGCGCCTTGAGGTCGATCTTGCCGTTGGCGGTGACCGGCAGCCTGTCCAGCACCACGACCTTGTTCGGGACCATGTAGTCCGGAAGGAGGTTGACCAGGTCGTCCCGGATCATCTCCGCCGGACCGCGCATGTGGACGCTGTCCTCCTTCATGCCCTCGTGCAGGCGCTGTTCGTCGCTCACCCGCCCGCCGACGAAGAAGTACGAGGGCCCCGCGTCCCGGCCGAGGGTGCGCAGGATGCCGTCGATCCTTCTGGACGAGGGCAGCGCGTGGCCGGTCCTGGAGCTGTAGCCGGACGACATGAAACCGAGGTTCAGGTCGTTCATCGACAGGCGTTGCAGGGTGCGCCCGAGGTCGATGTACCGGCGCCAGTCGGGGACGCCGCTCCGGCTGACCACCGAGATGCCGACACTCGCCCGGTCGTACACCGCCTGGTTGATGGCGATGACCTCCCGCCGCATGACCACGTCGGACGAGACCGGCTCCAGCCGGCCGTCCGCGTAGGCGTACTGGCCGGCCGGCAGACCCGCGACCTTCCCGGGGTGCGCCTGTACGTAGAGGTCGACCGAGTCCTCGGTCCTCGGGCCGGCGTACGGGACGACACCGAACGTGCCGAGGTAGTAGTCCTCCTCCTCGACGTCCAGCAGGTCCTTCGTGCGCGGCGCGAAGTCCAGGGCTCTCACGTCGAGCCCGTAGGACGGCAGGACCTCCTCCAGCAGGCCGACCATGTGGCCGGTCTCGATCTCGAGCACTTCCTGGATGTTGTTCTTGTACACCGGCTCGATGGCGCGCTTCCTGCCGAGGAAGTGCAGCTTCACTCCCGCGCCGGTGCCGTCCGCCGCCTCGGTGATCAGCACCAGCCGGTGCTCGACGGGGTGGTAGTAGTAGATCCCGGCGGGCAGACCGGCCACGGCCGCGGTCTCCACGTACAGCTGGGTGGCGTACAGCGAACCGGGGGACGCGTAGCCGTACTTCGGCAGCAGCCGCTCCTCGCTCGTGTACTGGCCGAAGTACCGCAGGAGTTCGCCGAGACCGGCGAGGCCGAGCCCTTCGGCACTCCGCGGGTCCGCTCCGGTGGGCCGGCGTCCGAGCAGCCGGAGGATGTCGGCCCCACTCACCCCGCCGCCCTCGTAGAAGCGGTAGGTCTTGCGGGCGAACGCCTGCCGCCGCTGGGCCGGGGTGGCCGTCCCGCCCGGCAGGTCGAATCCGCGCCTGCCTTCGAGCTCCGCCGCACCGCGGACGCCGGGGTTGGACAGCTGTGCCTTGACCTGGAGCTTGCTCGCCTTGGACTGGTGATGCGCACCGTGGTTGCCCTGGTCCATCAGGGCCGCCTCCCGCGGGTTCAGCTCCACGCAGGCGATCAGGTTCTGGAACCCGGTGCGGGGATCCTCCTTCACGATCACCGCGGCGTGCTTGACCCAGTGGTGGGTCTCGGTCGCCAGCCTGATCTCGTCCAGCTCGACGCGGAAGCCGCGCAGCTTGATCTGGTTGTCCGCCCGGCCGATGAACTGGACGGTGCCGTCGCTGTTCCAATGGGCGAGGTCACCGGTCCGGAACAGCCGTCCCTCGCCGAAGGGGTTGGCGACGAACCGCTGCTCCGTCAGCTCGGGCCGGTGCAGATAGCCGCGGGCCAACTGGATGCCGCCGATGTACAGCTCGCCCACCTCGCCGGCGACCGTCTCGGACCCGTCGGCGTTCAGGATGTGATAGGTGGTGCGGTCCACGGGGGCGCCGATGGAGACCGAGTTGGGTCCGACGGCGACGGTGTCCCGGTCCACGGCGAACGCCGACGAGTTGATCGTGCACTCGGTCGGGCCGTACAGGTTGACCAGGGCCCGGCCGGGCAGGGCGTCGAGGCACTCCAGGGCGAGCGACCTGGACAGCGCCTCACCGCCGGTGAAGATCTGGGTGAGCGAGGTGCAGCCGCTCAGGTCGCCGGTGTCCAGCAGCGCCTGCAGGAGCGTGGGAACGCACTGCAGCGTGGTGACCCCGTGCGCCTTGATGGTGCGGATCAGCCACTCGGGGTCGCGGTGGATGCCGGGGCCGCCCATCACGACCCGGGCGCCGAAGGCCACGGCGAGGATCTCCCACTGCGCCGCGTCGAAGCTCATGGGCGTCTTCTGCAGGACGGTCCGGTCCGGGCCCAGCCCGAAGGCCGAGGCGAACCAGCGCAGTTGGCCGGCCACGCTGCCGTGCTCGATCATCACGCCCTTGGGCCGGCCGGTGCTGCCGGAGGTGTAGATGACGTAGGCCAGGTGCTCCGGGGCCGGGCGGGCCACGGCCGCGGCGAAGCGGGCGGTCTCCTCCAGCGGGACGACCGTGGTGCCCTCGGGCACCAGCGCGCCCAGCCGGTCGACCAGTGCCGCCTGGGTGACGACGACCCGGGTGCCGGAGTCCTCGACCATGTAGCGCAGTCGCTCTTCGGGGTACTCCGGCGACAGCGGCAGGTAGGCGCCGCCCGCGAGGAGAATGCCCCAGGTTCCGGTCAACAGGTCCGGTGAAGGCTCCACGAACAGGCCGACCCGGTCGTCGGCGCCCACTCCGAGGCCGCGCAGGCATCCCGCCAGCCGGGCGGCACCGTCCCACAGCTGACGGTAGGTCAACTGATCGTCGCCGCACACGACCGCTGTGTCCTCCGGCCGCCGTTCGGCCTCCGTGCGGAGCAGCTCCGGGAGACCGGCCTCTTCGGCCGACCCCCGTCCGATGCTGTTGTGCTGCATCATTCGTTCCCCCATTGGTTGAATCGCGTTCGGACCGTTGCCCGGAATCGGCGCTGCCGGGGTCACCCCCGCGGGGCGAGCGACCGACCCAGGCGCAGCGCGGTGGCGATCTCGACGACCCGCCTGGCCTGGTAGGCGATGGCGGCGAGGTTGTCCTCGGTGACCTGCTCGGCGAGCCGTCCGGGGATCGCCTGCCGGCCCGACACCGAACTGACCCCGTAGGGGTTGCCGTTGCTCGGTGCCGTCAGGATCTCGTCGGTGATGCCCGGCGGCACGATCACGCCGCCCCAGTGGTAGAAGACGTTGTTCAGCGAGAGGATCGTGCTCTCCTGGCCGCCGTGCGGGGCGCCGGTCGACGTGAAGGACGACATGACCTTGCCGGCCAGCGCGCCGGCCGCGTTCAGCGGCCAGGCCTGCTCGATGAAGTGCTTGAGCGGAGCGGCGACGAGACCGAAGCGCCCGGGACCGCCGAGCAGGATCGCGTCCGCCCAGCCCAGGTCGTCGACGGTGGCGGCCGGCACCTGGCCGATCGCCCCGGCGTTCTCCTCCCAGGCCTGTGTCCATTCGGTGAACTCGGGTGCCAGGGACTCGTTGACGTACTCGGGCACGCGGCGCAGCCGCGTCTCCGCGCCCGCCTTCTCCGCGGCCTCGGCCGCGGCCGTGGCGAGCTTGTGGACGTTGCCGGTTCCGGAGTAGTAGACGACGGCTGTTCTCGTCACGCCCTCGGCGCCTGTCATCGACATGGTGGTGCCCTTCCTGCGGTGCTGGGTGATGGGGTACCGACGGCCGTGCGGGGGCGCCGCGCCCGGCCGCGCCGGAGAGTGCGGCGCCGCCGGGCGCCCGCTCACACGGCCAGGTCGGTCCCGAAGTACCGGTCGCCGAAGTCGCCGATGCCGGGTTGCATGTAGGCGTTCTCGTCCAGCCGTTCCTCGATGGACGACGTCACCATCCGCACCCGCGGCCGACGCTCGTGCACGGTCCTGATCCCCTCGGGCGAGGACAGCAGGTTGACGAACACGATGTGTTCCTCGGGTACGCCCCGCTCGCACAGGACGTCGATCGCCGCCAGCGCGGTGCCACCGGTGGCGAGCATCGGGTCGAGCAGCAGTACGTGGCGCTGTGCGATGTCGGCGGGCAGCGCCGAGTAGTACAGCCGCGGCTGCTTCGTCGTCCGGTCGCGCTGTATGAGGATCTTGCCGAGCCGGACCTCCGGCATCATCGTGCGCAGCTCCGCCTCCATGCTGTCTCCCGCACGGACGACGGAGACACCGCAGATCTCCGTGGCCAGTCGCAGACCGTGGTAGGTCCTGCCCACCGGGGTCTGCACGTCGAGCGGTTCGAAGGGGAACAGCTCCAGGCCGGCCTCGATCAACTGGCGCATGACGTGCGCGGAGTTGGGGACGAAGTCCTTCCGCTTAGCGTGCCGGTCGCGTAGGATCGTGTGTATCGCCCGCAGGTGTTTGGTCTGCGGCAGGAGGTGCACCGCGTCCTGAGGCACTTGTACGTGCGTGACCGTCATCCCGCTCACCTCCGCTCGGCCTCGGCGGCGATCCGGTCGAACGCCTTGCGCGCCTCCGCGACGAACGTGCGCACCTTCAGCCGGTCCTTGCGGCCAAAGGAGTCCTCGAGGCCGGTGTGGGCGTCCACCGCGGCGGGGCGGACCGCCTCGATGGCCGCGGCGACGTTGCCCGGGTTCAGGCCCCCGGCCAGCATCAGCGGCCGGGGCGAGACGCGTACCAGCTCGGCGCTGACGTCCCAGTCGTGCACCAGGCCCGTCGCTCCCTTGGCCCCGGTGGCGGGATTGAAGCTGTCGGTGATGAACATGTCGACGTGGTCGGCGGAGTCCGCGACGAGCTTGGTCAGCTCGTCGATGTTGTCCGCCTTCACCACCAGGCTCTTCAGGAGGTAGAGGTCCGGGGCGATGCCGCGCAGCCTGCGCAGTTCGGCGGGTGCCACGTCGCCGTGCAACTGGATGGCACCGACCCCCAGCTCCGCGCAGAAGGCCTTGATCTCGTCGGCGTCGGTCAGGTAGGTGATGATGACGCCCTTGTTGCGCGGCTGGATCGCCTTGACGATGGCGGCGGCGTCCGCTTCGGAGAGGTCCTCGTTCTTGGCGGGCAGCCGCAGTGCGAACCCCAGCCAGTCCGCCCCTTCGTCGACGATCATCTGGGCCTCGGCCAGGTCGATGATTCCCGCGACCTGGATCAGGTTCTGCATGATGCTCTCCGTTTTCCCGGCGGTCGTTCCGACAGCCGTTGGTGACCAGTTCGGTTCCCGCCGTCCCGAAACCGGACGGGGGCGGGCTGCGGACGATCAGCCGACGGGGTCGACTGCCGCGTTCTTCAGTTCGGCCACGACGAGTTCGGCCAGCGGGGCGGCGGACGCGGGATTCTGCCCGGTCATGACACGGTTGTCGCTCTCGGTGTGGGCCTCGTAGTTCGGTGCCTTGCTGTGGCGGGCGCCGCGCTCCTTGAGGCGGTCCTCCAGGAGGAACGGCATGACGTCCACCAGGCCCAGGGACTGTTCCTCCTCGTTGCTGAAGGAGGTCACGCGCTTGCCCTCGACAAGGCGGGTGCCGTCCGACAGGCGCAGCTCGGTCAGCGCGGCCGGGCCGTGGCACACCGCGGAGACCACGCCGCCCCGCTCGTAGATCTCGACCGCGAGCCTGGCCAGGTCCGGCGAGACGGGGAAGTCCCACATCGCGCCGTGGCCACCCACGTAGAAGATCGCCCGGTACCCGTCCGAGCGCACCTGGGAGGCGGGCCGGGTCGCCCTGAGCTTCGCCTGCGCCGTCCGGTCGGCGAGGAAGCCCACGACCTCCGGGTCGTTCTCCTCCCCGTCGAACACGACGGCCGGCGGCTCACCTCCGCGTACGGCGACGAAGTCCACCTCGTGGCCCGCGGACACGAAGACGTTGTACGGGTGGGCCGCTTCGGAAACGCTGTAGCCCGTGCGGTTTCCGGTGTCTCCCAGAACGTCGTGGCTGCTGACGGCGAGCAGTATCTTGGCCACTTCTCCTCCTGAACTCTCGTGTGTCGAGCTGGACTTCGGGCGCTCGGGCCGGCGCCCCGGTGGGGGCGCGGCTCGTCGGGCGCGACTGCGGTCAGGCCTGGTGGATGAAGTCGTTGACCACCCGGACGAAGGCGTCGGGCTGCTCCACGAGGACCATGTGTCCGCTGTCGAACTCGTGGTACGTGGAGCCCTGGATCCCGGTGTGCAGGTCCATGGAGTGGTGGGCGGGCACGGCCGCGTCCGGGTTGCAGCCGATGACCAGGGTCTCCGCCTGGACCTTGCCCACGAGGTCGCCGATGTCGGTGCGCACCAGGAGTTCCAGCTGCCGGATGCGGCCGCTCGACGGACTGAGGTGCGTACCCATCTCGTCGACCTGGGCCAGGCTGTCGAGGGAGTTGATGTACCGGGGGCTGAACGCGGTGGTCGTCAGCACCCGGCCGAAGGCGACCGCGTCGTGCTTCTGACTGAGCGTCAGGCCGATGAGGTTCTCCATGTAGCGGTCCGCCCGCACCAGACCGCCCACCGGAACCAGACGCCGCACCTTGTCGGGGTGCAGGGCCGCGGTGGCCGCGACGACCGCGCCGCCGAGCGAGAATCCCACCAGGTCGACGGGGCCGAGGCCGGCGTGCTCGATCACGGCGGCAACCTCGTCCGCCAGCTGCTCCATGGTGAGGTCGCTGCCGTCGTCCTGGGCCGCCTCGCTGCCGGACAGGTCGGGCAGGATGACGGTGTTTCGCTGCGCGAACTGGTCGACCAGGTGGCCGAAAGCGGCTTCGCCGCCCTTCCCGACGCCGTGGACCAGCATGAGGGCCGGCCCCGATCCGGCGACTCGGTACGCGATACGAGAGCTTCCCACGGTGATCGAAGGCATGGCTGATGACCCCTTCCGGGTCGAGTGGTGGACGCGCGTTGGCCGGGCAGCTGTGCCTGGCGTGCGCAGATGTGTTTTCACTGGCCACGACGGTCGCGGCCGGCCGGGAACGAGCCCGCACGGAGCCGGCCGTTCGGCCGGTGACCGGGCGTTCACGCAAAGAGGTTCAACGATGGCGCGGATGGCGCGAAGAGCCGCATGGGACAGGTCGCGGCGGCTCGTTGTGCAGGTGAGCGATCCGCTCACGCGTCTTGACGTTGAGGTTCCGGATGGCGCATTCACTGCGGGTCCTGCTGGCGCAAGGACAGTAACAGACTGCGCAGCCTGTTTGTCAACGAGTGTTTCTCGTACGCCCGTTCAAGAGTGCACCCTTGTGGGTGAACAAAACGCCACAAAGGTCACACCGGCACCACCGGCGGCCACCGACGGGCGTTCATCTGCCGGTCAGATCAAGGCATCGCGTCGGTTTTGCGGCCGCCACACGGGCTTATCAGACTTTGCAGTCTCTTTGATCATGCCCGTATCAGCGATCCCGGGCGTGATCTGCGGCGCCAAGCGTTCAACTGCGCCCTGATATATGCGCTATGCCGGAATTGGAGGCTTCCTCGCTCCGTTGACAAACAGCGGTAGCGGTTTATATTTTCCGGGACGTCTGGCACTGAGGTCCGTGACCGCGCTGCGTCCATCAAGGGGGAAAAGTGACGCGCACCAGATGGTGGAAAACTACGCATGGGGTTACGCGTGGGGTGCGGCCTCCGAGGAGACCGCACCCCACGACGACGACGGCCGCTACTTGACCGGCCTGAGGCCCAGCGGCCCCGCGATCTCCCGGACCATGACCCGGCCGGCCTCCGACTCCAGGGTCTCGTCGCCCAGCTCCTGGTCGGTGTCGAGGCCGTCCAGCTCCTCCAGGGGCTGGTTCAGGCGGACGTGGGCGACGACGGACTGAAGGGCGCGCAGGGTCGCGGAGGCGGTGGAGCCCCAGTTGGAGAAGTAGGAGAACTGCCACCACCACAGGGCCTCCGTGGTGCGGCCGGCCCGGTAGTGGACCATGCCGTGGCGGAGGTCGGTGATGACGTCGGTGAGGTCGTCGGAGATGCGCGCCGGGACCGGGGCCTTGCGCGGCTCGTAGGGGTCGAAGACCTCGGAGTAGACGTCGACCGGGTCGAGGATGCGGGCCAGGTTCTCGCGGATCTCGTCCACGTCGAGTTCCGGGCCCGGGTCGGGCTCGTAGCGCTCGTCCGGGACGATGTCCTCGTGGGCGCCCAGCCGGCCGCCGGCCAGCATCAGCTGGGAGACCTCCAGGAGGAGGAAGGGGACGGCCGAGTCGGGCTCGTCGCCCTTCGCCACCTCGGTGACGGCCACCAGGAAGCTCTCGATCTGGTCGGCGATCTGGACCGCGAAGTCGTCCGGGTTCTGGTCGGTCGCGTGCAGCGTGGCGTCAGACATCTAGGAGTCGTCTCCCCTCGAAGGCGCGGCCGAGGGTCACCTCGTCCGCGTATTCCAGGTCGCCGCCCACCGGGAGGCCGCTGGCCAGGCGGGTGACCTTGAGGCCCATGGGCTTGATCATGCGGGCGAGGTACGTGGCCGTGGCCTCGCCCTCCAGATTCGGGTCCGTGGCCAGGATCAGCTCCGTGACCGTGCCGTCCGCCAGGCGGGCCAGCAGCTCACGGATGCGCAGGTCGTCCGGGCCGACCCCGTCGATCGGGCTGATCGCGCCGCCGAGCACGTGGTAGCGCCCGCGGAACTCGCGGGTGCGCTCGATGGCGACGACGTCCTTCGGTTCCTCCACCACGCAGATGACGGAAGGGTCGCGCCGGGTGTCGCGGCAGATGTTGCACTGCTCCTCCTGCGCGACGTTCCCGCAGGTGGCGCAGAAGCGGACCTTGGCCTTCACTTCCATGAGGGCCTGGGCGAGCCGCCGTACGTCGGCCGGCTCCGCCTGGAGGATGTGGAAGGCGATCCGCTGCGCGCTCTTGGGACCGACGCCGGGCAGCCGCCCGAGTTCGTCGATGAGGTCCTGGACCACGCCTTCGTACAACGGACTGCCGTCCTTCCTGAGGTTCGTGCACTACGTACGGTAGATGGCTTCGGCCGGTCCGAGAAAGGCGAACCGGGAAAGCCGGGGCCCCGGGGGACTCAGAACGGCAGGCCGGGGATGCCGCTGCCGCCGCCGCCCAGGCCCTGGGCGAGCGGGCCGAGCTTCTGCTGCTGGAGGTTCTGCGCGTTCTCGTTGGCCGCCTGGACGGCGGCGACGACCAGGTCGGCGAGGGTCTCGGTGTCCTCCGGGTCCACCGCCTTCGGGTCGATGACGAGGCCGCGCAGCTCGCCGGAGCCGGTGACCGTGGCCTTCACCAGGCCGCCGCCCGCCTGGCCGTCGACCTCGGTCTGCGCCAGTTCCTCCTGGGCCTTCGCCAGGTCCTGCTGCATCTTCTGGGCCTGCTGGAGCAGCTGCTGCATGTTGGGCTGGCCACCACCGGGGATCACGTTCAGCTCCCATCGCGTCCGGTCATACGGTTTTGCCGTTCGGCACGAGCCTACGTGGTCCGGGCGGCCCTCGCCCCAGCACTCTTTCGAGTGATGCCCTGGGAGCCCTATACCTGATCAACGCCCTCTTCCGGGCGGAAAAGCGATGGAACCGGGCCCTTCGCCACCCATTGGGCGGTAGGAAGGGTTCCGGCGCGGGGTTCCGGCGTACGAGTCCTCACGGACGACGAGCGGTAGGGCGAGCGGTACGGCGAGCAGTGGCGAGCAGTAGGGAGTGCCGGGTGGGTCAGCCGGAGATGCAGCCCGAGGGGCCGCCGCAGCGCGGGCGGGACGGCGAGGGCGGGGCGGCCGGGACGCGGCCGGGCGACCTGACCGGGCGGACGTTTCCCCTCGGGGACTGGGCACTGCCCGCCGAGCGGCTGGACGAGCTGTACCGGTGGGTGGAGCGGGGCGCGCTGGACACGGCGGCCTGGTATCTCGCGGACCGGGTGTGGAAGCGGCGCGGTGCCGTACTGCTGCGGGGCGGGGCCGCGGTGGGTGCGGCGGCCGGGGCGGCGCTGCCGCTGCTCGACCTGTCGGGTGCGGTGGGCGGGGTCGCGCCCTGGGGGTATCTGGCGCTGCTGTGGGCGGTGGCGTGTGTGGCGGGCGACCGGTACTTCGGGGTGACGTCCGGCTGGATGCGGGACGTGGCCACGGCGCAGGCGGTGCAGCGGCGGCTCCAGGCGCTCCAGTTCGACTGGGCGTCGGAGAGCGTGCGGGAGGTACTGGGCCCGGCGGACGGGACGGCGAGCGAGGCGGCGGAGCGGTGCCTGCTGGTGCTGCGGCGGTTCTCGGAGGACGTGACGGAGCTGGTGCGGGCGGAGACGGCGGACTGGATGGTGTGCTTCCGCCCGGGGCCGGGGCCGCTGGGACCGCACGCCGCGGCGGCGGCCGACGGGCCGCGCCCGGACGGCGCGGGCACGGGCGCCACCGGCCGGTTCCCACTCCCCCCACAGAACGGCACCCGTCCGAACATGCCCCGCCAGCGCCCGCCGGAGCCCCGCTGACCCGCCCGGGACCGGGGCCGCTGGGACCGCACGCCGCGGCGGCGGCCGACGGGCCGCGCCCGGACGGCGCGGGCACGGGCACCACCGGCCGGTTCCCGCTCCCCCCGCAGAACGGCACCCGTCCGAACATGCCCCGCCAGCGCCCGCCGGAGCCCCGCTGACCCCGGCGTCAGTACCCCTGGGTGCGGGTGTAGAGCAGGGACTCGCCGGTGTCGTCGTTGGTGCGTTCCAGGCTGCCGTCCGGCCGCAGGGTGACGGTGCTGGGGCCGCCCGGGGTGCAGCTGCTGGACGGACCGGTCCTGACCTCGGACGGGCCGAGCCGCAGCGGACCGCCGGAGCCCGGCTCGGCCGTGAGGGTGGCCTCGAACACGCAGTGGTACGTGCCGGTGTCCGTCGGCCCGTCCGCCACGAGGGTCAGCACCGTGTCGCCGACCTCGCCCTGCACGATGCTCAGCGTGCGGGGGTGTGTCCCGGAGGCGTTGTCGATGCTGGTCGACCAGTCGCCCACGTACCCGGTCGGGACCGTGCCCCCGTCGTCGGCCGGGGCGGTGGAACCGGAGGCGCCCGTACCCGGGTCCTGCGGCGCGCCGGTGGACCGCGTGGGCGTGGGATCGCCGGCCGCCCGGCCGTCGTCGCCCCCGCGCATCAGGGCGTAGACCGAGCCGCCCGCGCCCAGCGCGACGACCAGGGCGACGACGATCAGCAGCGCGGTGGAGCGGCCGCTGCGGACGGGCTCGTGCGGCGGTCCGTACGGGGGCGGGGGCCCCTGGGGCGGGGTCGGGCCGAGGCCTCCCCCGCCGCCGTACGGGTGCTGGTGCCCGGGCTGCGACGCGTGCCAGGCCGGGGCCGGTGGCCGGGGGTGGCCGTGGTCGCCGGGCGGGGGCGTGGCCGGGTGCCCGCCCGCGACCAGGGTGGGGAGGTGGTTCAGCGGGGCGCCACCGCCGCTGCCCGGCTCACGCGGAGGAGGCGGCCCGCCGGACGCCGGACCGACGCCCTGGCCACCCCCCTCACCACCGACCCCGCCACGGCCGCCCCCGCCGGCCTCGCCACGGCCGACCCCGCCGCCGCCCGGCCACGCACCACCGGGGCCTGCACCGCCGGGCCCTATGCCGCCGGGTCCCACACCGCCCGGCCCCACACCGCCAAGTCCGACGCCGCCGGGTCCCGCACCGCCAGGCCCTACGCCGCCTGGCCCCACGCCGCCGGGACCAGCACCACCAGGCCCTACACCGCCGGGGCCAGCACCATCAGGCCCCACGCCGCCAAGTCCTACGCCGCCGGCTCCAGCGCCGCCAGGCCCTACACCGCCGGGCCCCACACCGCCGGATCCCGCACCGCCACGACCCACACCGCCAGGTCCGACGCCGCCGGATCGAGCACCATCAGGCCCTACACCGCCGGGTCCCACACCGCCGGATCCCGCACCGCCAGGCCCCGCACCTCCCGGCCCCACGCCGCCAGGTCCGACGCCGCCGAATCGAGCACCATCAGGCCCTACACCGCCGGGCCCCACACCGCCAGGCCCTACGCCGCCGACTCCAGCACCGCCAAGCCCCGCACCTCCCGGCCCCACGCCGCCAGGTTCCACCCCGCCGACTCCAGCACCACCGGGCCCTACACCGCCGGATCCCGCACCGCCAGGCCCCGCACCTCCTGGCCCCACGCCACCACGACCCACGCCGCCAGGTCCCGGACCCACGGGCCCCACCCCGTCGGCCGCCGCGCCGGCGGGGAGCGCGTCGTCGGGCGCTGCGTCGGGCGCTCCGGGTGTGTCGGGAGGGGTCGGGTGGCCGGCGGGCTGTGCCGGGTGTTCGGGGTTCTCCGTGTCCAGTAGCTGTACCGCGTGGCGGCCGAGCTGGGCCACCAGCGCGCCGGGCAGCCAGGGGTCGCGGGAGCGGCCGCCGGTGACCGTGTCCTGCGCGCCCGTGCGCTCCAGGACGTCGGCGAGGGCCGGACGCGCCGCGGGGTCCTTCCTCAGGCAGTCGCGCACGAGGTCGGCGATGCCCTCGGGCACGCCCTCCAGGTCGGGCTCCTCCTGTGCGATGCGGAACATCAGGGCGTGCGCACCGCTGTTCGCGGCGCCGAAGGGCAGCTTGCCGGTGGCGGCGTAGACGAGGACCGAGCCGAGGCAGAAGACGTCGCACGCGGGCGTGATCCGGTCGCCGCGCACCTGCTCGGGCGCCATGAAGCCGGGCGAGCCGACGAGCGCGCCGGTGCGGGTGACGCCGCCGTCGGTCACCGTCTCCAGGGCGCGCGCGATGCCGAAGTCGATGACGCGGGGGCCGTCGATGGTGACCAGGACGTTGGACGGCTTGAGGTCGCGGTGGACGATCCCGGCGGCGTGGATGTCCTGGAGCGCGTGCGCCAGACCTGCGCCCAGGGTGCGCACCGAGCGTTCCGGCAGCGCGCCGTGGTCGTGTCCGACGACCTGCTGGAGGCTGGGCCCGGCGACGTACCCGGTGGCCACCCACGGCACGGCGGCCTCGGTGTCGGCGTCCAGGACGGGCGCCGTCCAGTACCCGCCGACCCGGCGCGCGGACTCGACCTCGTGCCGGAAGCGCTCGCGGAACTCCTCCAGCGCGGCCAGTTCCTCGCGCACCAGCTTCACGGCGACCGTGCGCCCGCGGTCCGAACGGGCCAGGTAGACGTGGCCCATGCCGCCCGTGCCCAGCCGGCCCAGCAGCCGGTAGACCCCGATGTGCTGTGGGTCCCCGTCCCCCAGTCCCCGCATGCCGCGCCGCCTTCCCGCCCCCGAACATGAACAACACGGCGAGGATAGTGCGGGCGGCCCCGCGATGAGTCGCCGCTAGTCCACGGTTCCGTAACGGAGAGGGCCCCGCGCGCCCGCGACGCATCGGCACCGCGTCGGCACCGCGTCGTCGACAACCTGTCGTGGAAAGCCCCCGACCGCAGACAGGACGCCGATTCCGTTTCCGCATCGCGGACATCTACCCTCGGCCGCATGACCCCTCAGCCCTCCCCCCAGGCCGGCGCCGCCGTGAAGGCCGCGGACCGCGCGCACGTCTTCCACTCCTGGTCAGCGCAAGAGCTGATCGACCCGCTCGCCGTCGCCGGCGCCGAGGGGTCGTACTTCTGGGACTACGAAGGCAAGCGCTACCTCGACTTCTCCAGCGGACTCGTCTACACCAACATCGGCTACCAGCACCCCAAGGTCGTCGCCGCGATCCAGGAGCAGGCGGCGCGGATGACGACGTTCGCGCCCGCGTTCGCCGTCGAGGCGCGCTCGGAGGCGGCCCGGCTGATCGCCGAGCGCACGCCCGGCGACCTGGACAAGATCTTCTTCACCAACGGCGGCGCCGACGCCGTCGAGCACGCCCTGCGCATGGCCCGGCTGCACACCGGCCGCCCCAAGGTGCTCTCCGCCTACCGCTCGTACCACGGCGGCACCCAGCAGGCGGTCAACGTCACCGGCGACCCGCGCCGCTGGGCCTCCGACAGCGGCACGGCCGGGGTCGTGCACTTCTGGGCGCCGTTCCCGTACCGCTCGCGCTTCTACGCCGAGACCGAGGAGCAGGAGTGCGCGCGTGCGCTGGAGCACCTGGAGACGACGATCGCCTTCGAGGGCCCGGGGACGATCGCCGCGATCATCCTGGAGACGATCCCGGGCACCGCGGGGATCATGATGCCGCCGGCCGGCTACCTGGCCGGGGTGCGCGAGATCTGCGACAAGTACGGCATCGTGTTCGTGCTCGACGAGGTCATGGCCGGTTTCGGCCGGACCGGCACCTGGTTCGCCGCCGACCTGTACGACGTCGTGCCCGACCTGATGACCTTCGCCAAGGGCGTGAACTCGGGCTATGTGCCCCTCGGCGGCGTCGCGATCTCCGCCGAGATCGCCGCGACCTTCGCCGAGCGGCCCTACCACGGCGGACTGACGTACTCCGGGCACCCGCTGGCCTGCGCCGCCGCCGTCGCCACGATCAACGTCATGGCGGAGGAGGGCGTCGTCGAACACGCCGCGCGGCTCGGCGCCGGGGTCGTGGAGCCGGCGTTGCGGGAGCTGGCCGAGCGCCACCCGAGCGTGGGCGAGGTGCGCGGGACCGGCATGTTCTGGGCGCTGGAGCTGGTGCGGAACCGGGAGACCCGGGAGCCGCTGGTGCCGTACAACGCGACCGGGCAGGCGGCCACGCCCATGTCCGCGTTCGCCGCCTCCGCGAAGGCGCACGGCCTGTGGCCGTTCGTGAACATGAACCGGACCCACGTGGTCCCGCCGTGCAACGTCTCCGAGGCGGAGCTGAAGGAGGGCCTGGCGGCCCTGGACACGGCACTGTCCGTGGCGGACGAGTACACGGAGTAGGCGGAGCGGGGCGCGGGCCCCGAGCGCGTAGGGTTGCGTGCTCGTACGCGGTACACATGTGCCAAGCGGTAGACACGTGTACGAGCACGCCCCCGGACGGCGCCCTCCGGCGACGCCCCGCACGCGACGAGGAGACGCCCGCCCATGCCCGGTCCCAGCGGTACCGGTGCCGTCACGCGCAGCACCCTGCGGCAGCAGATCGCCGACGCGCTCCGTGACGAGGTGCTGGCCGGCCGGCTCCAGCCGGGGCAGGAGTTCACGGTCAAGGAGATCGCCGAGCAGTACGGCGTGTCCGCGACGCCGGTGCGCGAGGCCCTGGTCGACCTGTCCGCGCAGGGACTCCTCGACGCCGACCACCACCGCGGCTTCCGCGTCCACGAGTACTCGGTCGACGACTTCCGCGGCATGATCGAGGCCCGCAGTCTCGTGACCGACGGCATGTTCCTCTCGCTGGCCGCCGACCTGCCGGGCGGTCCCGACCCGGCCGACCCGCGCATCGCCGCCGCCCTCGCCGGGGTCCGCCGGCGCGGCGAGGAGGCCCAGCGCGCCGCCGCGGCCGGGGACCTGACCGTCCTGATCGGCTACGACCTGCGCTACTGGCGCGAGCTGGCCACCCTCTTCGGCAACCCCTACCTCTGCGACTTCCTGCACCGGCTGCGCGTGCAGAGCTGGGTGTGCACCGTGCAGCACCTGCGCCGGCTCAGCGAGCTGCGCGGCGCGCTGTGGTCCGGGCACACCGCGCTGGTCGACGCCCTGGCCCGGCGCGACATCCCGGGCGCGCGTGCGCTCGTCGACGCGTACAACAGCCACTCGCTCGCCCTGATCGAGGGGCTCGCCGGCGAATGACCAACGCCGGACGTGTCGTGGCCGGGCCCCAGATGGGTATGGGATCTGCACGCAACGCGCCCCGGCGCACACCGACTACGCTGCCCTGACCACCGTGCTGTGTGAGGAGCCCTCTTTTGGCCTGTGACCTGTGGCTGGTACCGCTCGTCGACGTCCTGTGCCACACGCCGGACAACCCGTTCGCCGAGGAACTCGCGCAATACGACAAGGTGCTGGCGGAGGCCGGGCTGCCGCCGGTGCCGGTGTACCAGTACATGCCGGGGCTCTCCGGCGAGGTCGCGCCGGTGGCCGGCTTCGACTACGACGCGCTGCACTTCCTGCGCCGCGCGTACCTCCTCCAGGTGTGCGGCCTCCCGGTGACCCCGGTGGACGAACTCGGGGGCGACTACGAGCAGTTGCTGGAGATGTTCGAGTCGACGGCCCAGCAGTCCCACCTGGTCTGGCACTACGACCACGCGGGCGCCTACGTGCCGGTCGACTTCCCGCACCCGCTCTCCAGTGACGAACTCCTGGCGGGTGGCGGCCCCTTGGGCTCCTCGCACACCCTGCTGCGGGAGCTGGAGGCCGTCGCCCCGGCCCTCGGCATCGACCCGGCCAACCCCCCGGCCGCGCCGCAGCCGCCGCTCGCCCCGACGGAGCTGGAGGAGCCGGCGGTGCCCGCGCCGCACGACGCCAGCCCGTTCGCCCGGGAGCGCCATGTGTGGCTGGGCCTGCACGCGGCGGCGACACGGAGCCTGGCACAGGGGTCGATGATCGTCTTCAGCTGATCCGCCGAAGGGCCGTCAGCCCAGCTGGGAGAGGCCCTTCGCCAGATCGTCGCCGTTCATGATCGGGCAGAGGTCGACCTCGGCGTTCAGCTCCATGAGGAACGGTTCTCCGAGCGGCGGCATCTGCGAGCTGTCCTGCATGTCGAAGACCAGCAGGGCGGTCCGCCGCCCGTCGAGGGTGCCGAAGTAGGCGGCCTCCGGCCCGATGCGGTCGACGGTCTCCTTGATCAGGGCCTCCATCCTGCCGCTGCGGATCACCTCGTTCGACTTCTCGGTGTCCAGCGTCGCCTTGAGCAGCACGCGCATCGCACTCACCTTCTTCTGCCGACGCGACGTGTATGAATTCAGCCTATGCCCGTGATGTCCAGTTCGTTCAGGCGAGCGGGTTCCGCGATCACGTCGATGCCGGTGATGCGGCCGTCGGCGGCGAAGTCGAAGCGGAGCACGACGCGCAGCCTGCCGTTCTCGGCCATCGCCATGCCCACCCGGCCGTCGACCAGGACGACGGCGGCGGCCCTGGCCCGGGCCATCGAGGCCATCGCGCCCCTGGCCACCTGCTCCATGCCGCTGACGGTGACGGGTTCGGGGGTCGGGACGACCGCCGCGTCCGCACTCAGGACGACGTCCGGGTGCAGCAGGGCCACCAGCGCGTCGAAGTCGCCGCCGCGGGTGGCCGCCAGGTAGGCGTCGACGGCGCGGCGCCTGCGCGGCAGGTCGGCTTCGGGCGCCGGGACGCCCCGGACCCGGCGGCGGGCGCGGCTGGCCAGCTGGCGGGTGGCGGCGGGGGTCTTGTCGAGCATCGCGGCGATGTCGTCGAAGGGCACGTCGAACATGTCGTGCAGGACGAACGCGAGCCGCTCGGCGGGACCGAGGGTGTCCAGGACGATCAGCAGCGCGATACCGACCTCGTCGGCGAGCTGCACCTCCTCGGCCGGGTCCGCGGCGGTGCCGGTGGCGGCCGGTTGCCTGCGGGCCCCGTCGTCCAGCGGCTCCTCGCGCCGGGTGTCGCGGGCACGGAGCAGGTTGAGGCAGACCCGGGCCACGACCGTGGTGAGCCAGCCCGAGGGATTGCCCACCTCGGAGGTGTCCGCCCGGTCGGCCCGCAGCCACGCCTCCTGGAGCGCGTCGTCCGCCTCACCGAGCGAGCCGAGGATCCGGTACGCGACCGCCCGCAGCCGGGGCCGGTCCAGCTCGAACTGCCGGGCCATGTCGTCGGATCGTGCGGGCACCGTACGGGTTCCTTCCGCCTGCGGGCGCCTTCGGGGGCGCGTCGCCCCAGTGAACCACCCCGGCGTGCCCGCGCCCGCGGCGGTCTCACCGCACCATGTCTCGGCACACCATGTCTCAGCGCACCAGGACGATGCCCGGCGGCCACAGCACCCCGGTGGCCAGCAGCAGGGACGGTCCGAGGTGGACGGGGCACACCCGCAGCGGCGCCCGCAGGTGCCGGGCGACCTCGAAGCGGGCCGGGTCCCCGCAGTCCTCGGGGCCGTTCTCGCCGCCGTACGGGCCCCGGCAGGAAGCGGCGCTGTAGCGGTCGGTCATGTCTCCGATCCGACACCACGGAGCACGCCGACGCCCGGCGAAGGGGGCCGAACGAAGGGCCGCGGGGAACGAACGGCTACAGGACGGTGGCGGCGTCGTCGAGGCCGATGCACTTGCGCTCCTGCGGGATCCACTGCACGGCGGGGTCCAGCGCGGCGAGGATGCCGCCCACCTCCTCGCGCGGACCGGAGTACGTGAACTCGACGGCCGGTGAGCGGCCGTACGTCCGCAGGACGCTCACGCCGTCGCGCTTGAGCCGTGCCTCGTCCAGGACCCAGTCGACGCCGTCCGCGGTGACGCAGAGGTTGATGTTGGGCTGCAGCTCCTCGGCGCCGCAGCGGAACACCGCCTTCTGGCCGCCCCAGGACGCGACCCCGTCCCCGAGGGCCCAGTCGCGCGAGGCGCCGGGTATGTCGTCCGGGAGGCGGGAGAGCACCTTGTCGCACTTGGGGTCGTCGGCGTGCGGCGCGGCGGAGACCCGGTGGCCGTCGACGTAGAAGGCCCCGCCGGTCACGACGACGACCGCCGCGGTCAGCCAGATCCACGTCCGGGTGGTGGGCTTCCGCATGTCCGCTCGCTCCGTGCTGTCCGTGTGACCGTGCTGTCTGTGCTGTCCGTGGTGACCGTGGTGACCGTGTTGTCCCGGCCCCTGCTGGTTCGGCCAGCGTATCCGCCGTCCCGACGCCGGCGGCCGGGGCCCCGTCGGGGGTCCCGGCCGCCGTGGTGCGTGCGCCGTGCCTACAGGAACGAGTTGATCTCGATCGTCTCGTCCCGGCCCGGGCCGACGCCGATCGCGGAGATCGGGGCGCCGGACATCTCCTCCAGCGCCTTGACGTACGCCTGGGCGTTCTTCGGCAGGTCGGAGAAGGACTTCGCCTTGGTGATGTCCTCGCTCCAGCCGGGCAGCGTCTCGTAGACCGGCTTCGCGTGGTGGAAGTCGGACTGCGAGTACGGCAGCTCCTCGACGCGCTTGCCGTCGATCTCGTAGGCCACGCAGACCGGGATCCGCTCCCAGCCGGTGAGGACGTCGAGCTTGGTGAGGAAGAAGTCGGTGAGGCCGTTGACGCGGGTGGCGTAGCGGGCGATCACCGCGTCGAACCAGCCGCAGCGCCGGTCGCGGCCGGTGGTGACGCCGCGCTCGCCGCCGATGCGGCGCAGGGCCTCGCCGTCCTCGTCGAACAGCTCGGTCGGGAAGGGACCGGCGCCGACGCGGGTGGTGTACGCCTTGAGGATGCCGATGACCCGGCTGATCTTCGTCGGGCCCACGCCGGCGCCGGTGCAGGCGCCGCCCGCGGTCGGGTTCGACGAGGTGACGAAGGGGTACGTGCCGTGGTCGATGTCCAGGAGCGTGCCCTGGCCGCCCTCGAAGAGGACCACCTTGTCGTCGTCGAGGGCCTGGTTGAGGACCAGGACGGTGTCGGCGACGTACGGGGCGAGCTTGTCCGCGTAGCCGAGCAGCTCCTCGACGACCTGGCCGGTGGCGATGGCGCGGCGGTTGTAGAGCTTGGTGAGCATCTGGTTCTTGACGTCGAGCGCCGCCTCGACCTTCTGGGTGAGGATCGACTCGTCGTAGAGGTCCTGGACCCGGATGCCGACACGGTTGATCTTGTCGGCGTAGGTCGGGCCGATGCCGCGGCCGGTGGTGCCGATCTTGCGCTTGCCGAGGAAGCGTTCCGTCACCTTGTCGACGGTGACGTTGTACGGCGTGATGATGTGAGCGTTGCCGCTGATCAGGAGCTTGGACGTGTCGACGCCGCGCTCGTTCAGCCCGCTCAGCTCGGAGAACAGGACCGACGGGTCGACGACGACGCCGTTTCCGATGACCGGCGTGCAGCCGGGGGAGAGAATCCCGGAAGGGAGCAGGTGAAGGGCGTACTTCTGGTCGCCCACGACTACCGTGTGGCCGGCGTTGTTGCCGCCCTGGTAGCGCACCACATAGTCGACGGAGCCACCGAGCAGGTCCGTCGCCTTTCCCTTGCCTTCGTCACCCCACTGAGCACCGAGCAGCACAAGTGCGGGCACGCGCGTACACCCCTTCCGGGCGGGGCATGTCCATGGTCGAGGGCGTATGCGACGGGTTTCCGCCACGTACACCGCGACCGTCGTTGGCCGCCAACCGTCGGACCGGGTGCCCCGGAATAGACGAAGCCCCTGGCGCAACAGCGCAAGGGGCTCTTGCACAAAGATGCTACCCGAGGAAGCGAGGCATGGCCGAGGTGGCGACTTCCGCGAGCTCTTCCGCGAACTCTTCCGCGAGGTCCGATCAGCTTCTGGTGGTCGTCGATCCGGTCGCCCGGCGGCTGGACGGGGAGTCCGTCCGGATCGCGAAAGACGTGCTCAGCGCGGGCGCGGCGCACACGAAGGTGTGTCTGCCGGGCGACCCGGAGGAGTTCGCGCGGGCGCTCGGGCGGCGCGGTTCGCGGCGTCCGGTGGTGATCGGCGACGACAGCGCGCTGCTGCGGGCCGTGGCCCTGCTGCACCGGCGGCGGGAGCTGGCGGGCTGCGCGCTGTCCGTGGTCCCGGTGGGGCCGGCGCTCGGCCTCGCCCGGTCCCTGGGCCTGCCGACCGGGGCGGTGGCGGCGGCGCGGGCCGTGCTCGACGGCGCGGAGCGGCGCCTGGACCTGCTGGTCGACGACAGCGACGGGGTGGTGCTGGGGACGGTGGGGATTCCGCCCGCTCCCGTGCCGGTACCGGTGCGGGCGGACGCGGGCTCCGGTCCCGAGGGGGCGGCACCGGCCCGTCCCTGGCTGCGGACCTGCCAGTCCCTCGTACGGACCCTGACCTCCTCGCGTACGGCCCGGACCGCCGTGGCGCCGGGCACGCCCGGTCCGGCCCGGCTGCGGGTGGAGGTCGACGGGGTGACGCTGGTGGACCTGGACCAGCCGGTCGAGGGGGTGTGGGTGACGCCGGGCGCGGCGGGGGTGGCCGTGGTGGAGGTGCGGCCCCTGTCGATGGGCGCGCAGGCGTCGCCGCTGACGGCGAGCGGACGGACGGTCACCGTGTCGGGGGCGCACTTCCGGTACCGGGCGGACGCGGTGGTGTGCGGGCCGGTGGGGACGCGGACGTGGGTGGCGCGGGAGGGGGCGTGGGGGCTGACGCTGCCCGCGGGGTAGGGCCGGGGGCAGGGCCACTCAGGGCGCCTTGAAACCGGCGGTGTCCAGCAGGCAGTCGAACGGGGCGGGGATCGGGAGCTTCTCACCGAAGGGCCGGGTGATGCGCGACTCGTATCCCTTGGCGGACGGCGTCCACAGGACCGTGGCCTGTTCCTCCTGCATGTCGAGGAGCAGGTAGACGGGGACGCCTTCCTTCGCGTACGTCTCGACCTTGTCGGTCAGGTCGTCGTCCCTAGTGGAGGAGGAGGTCAGCTCCGCGACGAAGGAGAGGGCTTCACCGTCCAGGTGGTTGCTGACGGTCGCCAGTGCTGTCGCGTCCGCCGCGTAGATGTCCGGCCCGAACGCCCTTTCAGCACCCGGGAACACGAAGAGATTCGGTGCGCGGTCGATCACCTGCCCATCTGGCAGATGCGGCTCCAACTGCTTGCACACCAGGCGCATCACGAGGGTGTAGTACCCCTTGGACCACGGCGACACGACGATGTTCCCCTTGATGATCTCGGCCTTGAGGCCGTCGGGTACGACCAGCCCATCGAGGCATTCCAGCAACTCCTCGAAGGTCTGGGACTCGGTGCCGCTCGTCGTCGGTCGCTCCGCCATGACAGTCATGATGCGCCCTCCCCTAGATGCGGACCAGTGGCAACTCAGTGTAGTCGAGTGCCTACGCTCATGTGACCCGCTTTTCCGATCACCGTCAGTCCTGCCCGAACCGCTCCTCCCGGTGCACCCGCCAGCGTTCCATCATCGCCACGATCTCCCGGTCGACGAACTCGAAGAAGGCGAGGGTCTCTGCCATGCGGCGGCCCGCCGGGGTGTCGGCGCCGAGGCTGGCGACGCCCTCGCTCAGCGCGCTCTCCCAGCGTTTGAGGACGGCCTCGCGGTTGGTGAGCGCCTCGTACCACTGGTTGCTGTGCACCCGGTAGCGCTCCCGGCGCGAGCCGGGTTCGCGCTCGCGCGCGACCATGTGCTGCTGGGAGAGGTAGCGCACGGCGCCGGAGACGGCGGCCGGGCTGACCCGGAGGCTCTCGCCCAGCTCCGCCGAGGTCAGCGTGCCCGAGTCGGAGGCCAGCAGCGCGGCGAAGACCCGGGCGGGCATGCGCTGCATCCCGGCCTCGACGAGCTGGGCCGCGAAGCCCTCCACGAACTTCGACACCGCCTCGGGGTCACGCCCCGCTTCCGCCTGATCCGCTGGTTGCCTCATCCCACGATCATCCCTCACCGTCTTGACGGTTTCTTAACTTCACAAGTTTCTGAAAGTAGCGTACTTTCCGAACCATGACGAAGGCAATCAGCGTCTCCGGACTCCACAAGTCGTTCGGACGCACGCATGCTCTGGACGGCCTCGACCTGGAGGTCGAGACCGGCGAGGTCCACGGATTCCTCGGGCCCAACGGAGCCGGCAAGTCCACCACCATCCGGGTCCTGCTCGGCCTGCTGCGCGCCGACTCGGGCGCCGCGCAGGTGCTCGGCCGCGACCCGTGGGCGGACGCGGTTCAGGCGCACCGGCGGATCGCGTACGTCCCCGGTGACGTGACGCTGTGGCGCAACCTCTCCGGCGGCGAGGTCATCGACCTCTACGGCAGGCTGCGCGGCGGACTCGACACCCGGCGGCGCGCGGAGCTGGTCGAGCGGTTCGAACTCGACCCGAGCAAGAAGGGCCGCACGTACTCCAAGGGCAACCGCCAGAAGGTGGCGCTGGTGGCCGCCTTCGCCTCGGACGTGGACCTGCTGATCCTCGACGAACCCACCTCCGGACTCGACCCGCTGATGGAGGAGGTCTTCCAGCGCTGCGTGGAGGAGGAGCGCGAGCGCGGCCGGACGGTGCTGCTCTCCTCCCACATCCTCAGCGAGGTCGAGGAGCTGTGCGACCGGGTCAGCATCATCCGCAAGGGCCGGACCGTCGAGAGCGGCTCGCTCGCCGACCTGCGCCACCTGACCCGGACCAGCGTCACCGCCGAACTCGCGGGCGCCCCGAACGGCCTCACCCGCCTGCCCGGCGTGCACGACCTCGACGTCCGGGGCCACCGGGTCCGGCTCCAGGTCGACACCGACAGGCTGGACGCCGTCCTCAGGTCGCTGAGCGAGACGGGCGTGCGGTCGCTGACGTCGACGCCGCCGACGCTGGAGGAGCTGTTCCTGCGGCACTACCAGGCCGAGGACGCGGAGTCCGGCGCGGAGGTGACGGGGCGATGACCGCTGCCGCCGACGCCACAATTCTCGCCGCCCGGACCGGAGGCTCGCGCCACCTGACCGGCACCGGCACGCTGCTGCGCTTCGCCCTGCGCCGCGACCGCGTACTGATCCCCGTCTGGGTCGCGGTGAACGCGCTCATGGTGCTGTCCATGCCGGGCACCATCAAGGGCCTGTACGGCACCGCCGCCGAACGCGCCGACCTGATGCGGCAGATGGAGACCAACGCCTCGCTGCGCGCCCTGGTCGGCCCGGTCTTCGACGACAGCCTCGGCGCGCTCACCGCCTGGCGCGTCGGCCTGTACGCCGGTGCGCTCGCCGCCGTGATGAGCCTGCTGATCGTCGTACGGCACACCCGGGACGAGGAGGAGAGCGGACGGCAGGAGGTCGTCGCCTCCGGAATGGTCGGCCGCCGGGCCCCGCTCACGGCGGCACTGCTGGCGGCGGCGGTCGCCAACGCCGTACTGGCCCTGCTGATCGCCGTCGGACTGGCCGGGCAGGGTGCGGCCGGTGCGGCGGCCCTCGGCCTCGGGGTCGCGGGCGTCGGGATGCTCTTCGCGACCATGGCGGCGATCGTCGCCCAGCTCACCGAGAGCGCCCGGCTGGCCCGAGGCCTGACGGCGGCGGTGCTGGGCGGGGCCTTCGTCCTGCGGGCGGCGGGCGACTCGGCGACGGACGACGGTTCCTCCGTCCTCACCTGGGTGTCGCCGCTCGGCTGGCTGGAGAACCTGCGGGCCTTCGCCGGTGAACGGTGGTGGGTGCTGCTGCTGATCGCGGGCGCGACGGCGGCGCAGGGGGCCGTGGCCTACGCTCTCGCCGGGCGCCGGGACCTCGGCATGAGCTTCCTGCCGACCCGGCCGGGACCGGCCGCCGGGCGCCTGCGTACGGCCGGTGCGCTGGCCTGGCGCCTGCAGCGGGGCGGCGTCCTCGGCTGGAGCATCGGCTTCTTCGCCGCCGGGGTCGTCTACGGCGGGATGACGGAGGGCGCGGCCGATCTGGTCGGGGACAACGAACAGGCCCGCGAGATCATCGAGCGGATGGGCGGACAGGCCGGGCTGACCGACGCGTTCGTGTCGGCGATGGTCGGCATGCTCGGGCTGATCGCCGCGCTCTACGTCGTGGCGTCGGTGCTGCGGCTCAGCGGCGAGGAGACGTCCGGGCGCGCGGAACCGGTGCTGGCGGGTGCGGTGGGCCGGCTGCGGTGGGCCGCGGGCCACCTGGTGATCGCCTTCGGCGGCGCGGCGCTCATCATGCTGCTCGCCGGGCTCGGCTTCGCCGCCGGGTACGGGCAGGACTTCGGGGCGATCCTGGGCGCCTGCCTGGTGCAGCTGCCGGCGGTGTGGGTGATCGGCGGGGCGGCGGTGCTGCTGCACGGTCTGCTGCCCCGGGCGGCCGTGGCCGCGTGGGCCGTCGCGGGCGCGGTGCTGCTGCTCGGGTGGGTCGGACCGGCGCTGGACGTGCCGCAGACCGTCCTGGACGTGTCCCCATTCGGCCACCTGCCGAAGCTGCCGGGCGGGGAGATGAGCTGGTCGCCGGTGGTGGTGCTGGTGCTGATCGCCGGGGTGCTGGTGGGGGCGGGGCTGGTCGGGCTGCGGCGGCGGGACCTGACGTGACATGACGTCCGCCAGGGGGGGGCGGCCCGGGCGGCGGAATCCGGACAGATCGCGGCGGATCACGGCGGCCCCTTGCGTGGAGGCGACCCTACGGAAATAGTTGAACGCTAAACCACAACGGAAGGGGAGCACCCACATGAGCGTCGCGCTCGTACGCAACCCCGGCGAAGGCACCCACTACCACTACTACGACAGCGTCCAGGAACAGGTCGTCTCGCACACCGAGACCCACGGAGTCGTCAGCGTCGCGCGGCTGACCATGCGCCGCGCGGACGCACCGCCCCTGCACGTGCACAGCCGCGAGGACGAGAGCTGGGTGGTGCTGTCCGGGCGCGTCCGCTTCTGGGTCGGTTCGGCCTCACTCGACGCGTGCGAGGTTCACGACGCCGGGCCCGGCTCCTACGTCTTCGGCCCCCGGTCGGTCCCGCACACGTTCCAGCCGCTCACCACCACGGCGGAGGTGCTGGTCATCAACAACCCGGGGGCGATCGAGGGCTACTTCCGCTCGGTCGGGCCCGCCGGGGCGCGGCACGACCTGGACCACGTGGACGGACTCGCCCGCTACGGGGTGGCCCTCCTGGACGACCCGCCCCACGCGTAGGGCGTGCCGTGCCCCGCGGTGAAACCGATCGTCCGGCTGTGAGCGTCAGGGCAGGTATGAGTCGGGATGCGGTGACGGGTGGTGGCTGTGCGGTCTCGTTCGTCGGGGCCGTGGGTGCGGTGGTCGTGTGGTGGCAGACCTCGCGGACCCAGCGGCACCTGGGCAACGAGTTCGAGAACAACGGGCAGGACTTCGGCGCCGTCCTCACCGAGCTGCCGTTCGTCTTCCTCGCCGGGGCCGTCGTGCCCGCCGTGGTGTGGGGGCTCGGGGCCTGGCTGCTGAGGCGGCGTCGGCGCCCTCAGTCGTCACAGTTCCACGCGTAGCTCCGTCAGGCCGCGCATCACGAAGTTCGGCCTGCGTTCCGGTTCCGCCGCCAGGCGCAGGCCCGGGGCCCGCTCCAGCAGGGACGTCATGGACGCCGCCAGTTCGATGCGGGCCAGCGGGGCGCCGATGCAGTAGTGGATGCCGGCGCTGAAGGAGATGTGGGGGTTGTCGCGGCGGGTGAGGTCGAGGCGTTCCGGGTCGGTGAAGACCGCCGGGTCGTGGTTGGCCGAGCCGAACAGCATCGCCACCTCGGCGCCGCGTGGCAGCGTCGTCCCGTCGACCTCGATCTCGTCCAGGACCCAGCGTTCGAAGAGCTGGAGCGGGGTGTCGTAGCGCATCAGCTCCTCCACGGCGGACGGGACGAGGGAGTGGTCGGCGCGCAGGGCCGCCAGCTGGTCGGGGTGGCGGAAGAGGGCCAGCCAGCCGTTGGTCGTGGCGTTCACCGTGGCCTCGTGACCGGCGTTCAGGAGCAGGACGCAGGTCGAGATCATCTCCTGCTCGGTGAGGCGGTCGTCGTCCTCGTCGTGCGCCGCGATCAGACCGGAGATCAGGTCGTCGCCGGGGTCCTTGCGGCGGGCCGCGATGAGTGTGCGCAGGTACTCCGAGAAGTCGAGGGACGCCCGGACCGCCTTCGCCGCCGTCTCCTCGGACGGGTTCAGCTCGTACATCCCGCAGATCTCCGCCGACCAGGGGCGCAGCGGGGCGCGGTCGGACTCCGGGATGCCCAGCATCTCGGCGATCACGGCGACCGGCAGCGGCTCGGCCACGTCGGTGAGCAGATCGCCGCCGCCCGCCGCGACCAGCCGGGCCACCAGGTCGTCCGCCAGCCCGTTCACGTACGGCTTCAGCCGCTCCACGGTGCGCGGCGTGAACGCCTTCGACACCAGGCGCCGGATACGGGTGTGGTCCGGCGGCTCCAGGTCGAGCATGCCGTGGTCGTTGAGGGTGTGGAAGGGCTCCTGCTCCGGCGGGGGCGGGGTGCGGCCGAAGTCCTCGTGGCTGAAACGGTGCTGGTACGTCCGGCCGAGCCGGCGGTCGCGCAGCAGCGCCGCCACGTCCGCGTGGTGCGGGACCAGCCACTGGTCGCTGGGCTCGTAGTAGAGCACGCGCCCCTGGGCCCGCAGCTCGGCGAAGGCGAGGTAGGGGTCGGCGACGAACGCCGGGTTCCAGGGGTCGAACGCGAGGTCGGACTCAGCCGTCATGGAGGGACCATAGGAAAAGAGGAGCCCCGAGCGGAAGCCCTCATCCCCGGGAGTGCCGCTTGATGCCCTCGACGAAGGCGGCGAAGACGGGGACGGGGACGGAGAGGGCGGCGCGGGCGGGGGCCTTGGAGTCGCGGATGGCGACCCCCGCGGGGAGTTCGGCAATCTCGACGCAGGCGTCGCCGTCGCCGCCGCCGGAGTGGCTGGACTTTCGCCAGTGCATTACAGCTCCTTCGTCAGACGGTGAATGAAGTCGCGCGACGCGGCGGCGTCCAACGACGCCGCCTGCACTCTCCGGAGCAGCGTCCGAAGCTGTTCCAGCTGAGGCTGCGCATCGATGTACGCGGCGCCCGTGGGAGCGTCCCGAAGCGCTGTGTCCAACTGAGGCACCGGACCCCCCAAGTACAGCATGGAGGCTCCGGCACCGGCGAAGCCTTCGCGCTCGATCGGGATGACGCGCACCGCGGCCTGCCCTGCCTCGATCTTGTCGAGAATGAAGCTCAGTTGAGTGAGCGATGCCCGACGGTCGGCCACCATCACACGCAGGGCGAACTCATGCACGATCGTCTCGTACGGAGTCGGAGTTTCCCGCTCGATGACGGCCCGACGCTCCATCCGGTGCCGCACGCGCAGCGCCACATCGTCCTCGGTCAGCTCGGGGCGCGTGTACGTGAACACCGAGCGGGCATAGTCGGCGGTCTGCAGCAGTCCTGGAACGTAGTGGATCACAACCTCGCGCAAGAACGCCGCGTGGTGCTCGGCTTCGGCGCCATCCAGGAACACTGAAGGAAGCACGCCTCGGTACTCCTCCCACCAGCCGCGGGTACGGTCGGTTGCCACCGCGACGAGTGACTCGATCAATGCCGAGTCCGTGCAGGCGTAGTTGGCGGCGAGGCGGCGCAGGCGCTTGGCGCTCACCCCTACGGTGCCGGACTCGATCTGGCTCATCTGAACAGCGTCAGCTTCCAACAGCTGTGCGGCTTCCTTAGCCGTAAGGCCTGTCGCTTCGCGCAACTTTCTCAGCTCGGCGCCCAACCTCGCCCTTCGCGCCGTGAGATGTCTCTTCGGCGGCAACCGGCGCCTCCTCGCTCCAACTTCCCTGCGGGCCTACCTCTTTCGAGCGCCAGAATACTTCAACGGGTTGCATTTTCCTAAGTATAGGAAATACCGTCGGTGACGCGACGCACACGCTGCGGAACCCCGGGGCACCGGAAGCGCACCGCACCGTCCTGCCATGACGGTTGCGGCATGGACACCGCCCGGAGGCCGCGCCCTCTCTCACCTCACCCTCCCCTCACCTGAACGGAGTTGCCGCATGCCCGAAGACGAGCCCTGGGAGTACTCCCTGTACATCCCCAACGACCCGCGCGCAGTCACCGTCAGTCGGCGCACCCTGCGCCTGATCCTCACCATGCACGGGCTGATCCGCCTCGTCGATGTCGCGGAGCTGCTCGCGGCGGAGCTGATCGGCAACGCCGTGCTGCACACCAAGGGCCCCGCCGCACTGCGGGTGCGCTGGTCGCCGCCGGGGACGCTGCGGATCGGGGCGTGGGACACCGATCCCGAACCGCCCGATGCTCCCGCCCGGTTGGCGGATGTGACCGAGGACGAGAGCGGCCGGGGGCTTGGCCTCGTCAGAGCCTGCTCCGACCTGTGGGGCTGGCAGCCGCTGTCCCGGTTCGGGAACCGGGGCAAATATGTGTGGTGCGAGGTCGGTGCCGGTCAGCCCGGGGTGACCAGGCGGGCCTCGTAGGCGAAGACGGCGGCCTGGGTGCGGTCGCGCAGGCCCAGCTTCACCAGGATGCGGCTGACGTGGGTTTTGATCGTCGACTCGGCGACGACGAGGCGTTCGGCGATCTCCGAGTTGGACAGGCCCTGCGCGATCAGGACCAGAACCTCCGTCTCGCGCTCGGTCAGGTCGCCGTAGGCCGCCTGGGCCGAGGGCATCAGGCGCGGGGCGTCGGAGAGCTTGGAGAACTCGGTGATCAGGCGCTTGGTGACCGAGGGGGCGAGGAGGGCCTCACCGGCGGCGACCACCCGGACGCCGTCCGCGAGCTGGCGGGCCGAGGCGTCCTTGAGGAGGAAGCCGGACGCGCCCGCACGCAACGCCTGGTACACGTACTCGTCGAGGTCGAAGGTGGTCAGGACCAGCACCTTCGACGTGGTGTCCGACGCCACGATCTCCCGCGTCGCCTCGATACCGTTCAGCTCGGGCATGCGGATGTCCATCAGGACGACGTCCGGGGCCAGCTCGCGGACCTTCGCCACCGCCTCCCGGCCGTTGACCGCCTCTCCGGCGACCTCGATGTCCGGCATCGCGTTCAGCAGGACCGAGAAGCCCTCGCGCACCATCATCTGGTCGTCGGCGATCAGTACGCGGATCGTCATGCTTCACCTTCGGTCTGGGCGGCGGCGACCGGCAGGAACACCGTCACCTCGTACCCTCCGTCGCCCGTCGGGTCCGCCGTCATCTCGCCGTTCAGCATCGAGACGCGTTCGCGCATGCCCGTGATGCCGTGCCCGGCGCCGGGCGACGCCTTGACCAGGGTGTTCGGCGGGATGGCGGTGTTGACCACGCGCAGGCCCAGGCCTCCCAGGACGTAGGAGACCTCGACGCGGGCCGTCGCGCCGGGCGCATGGCGCAGGCTGTTGCTCAGCGCCTCCTGCACGATCCGGTACGCCGACAGCTCCACACCGGGCGGCAGCTCGCGCACCGCTCCGGTCACCGCCTTGTCCACGGCCAGACCCGCCTCGCGCACGTTGGCGAGCAGGGCGTCCAGGTCGGCGAGCGTCGGCTGCGGGGCGTCCGGGGCCTCGTAGTCCTCGGCGCGGACGACTCCGAGGACGCGGCGCAGCTCGGTGAGGGCGGCCACCGCGTTCTCCCGGATGGTGGCGAAGGCGCGCTCCAGCTCCTCCGGCGGATTCTCCACGCGGTAGGGCGCGGCCTCCGCCTGGATGGCGACCACCGACATGTGGTGCGCTACCACGTCGTGCAGCTCGCGGGCGATGGTCGTGCGCTCTTCGAGCAGGGTGCGGCGGGAGCGTTCGTGCGCCATGACCGTCTGCTGGGCGGTCACCTGCTGCCGGGCGTCGCGCCGGATGTGCCAGACCGATATCAGGAGCAGACCGAAGGCGTTGAGGACCAGCAGCGGGGTGGCATTGCTCCCGAAGTGGCCGGCACCCCAGAAGGAGTCGTTGACGAATCCGTACGCCGCGGTCAGGGCCCACATCCACGCGGCAGTCCGGGGCCGGGTGCGTATCGCCACGATCAGCAGGACCACGGTGTGGCACAGGAACGCGCCGGGCAGCCACGGCCAGTTCGCGTAGCTGCTGCCGAGCAGGGCGACCACGGGGGTGGCCGCCATGGACATCCAGAAGGCACCGACGGGCCGGACCAGTGTGGTCAGCACCGGAACCGCGCACACCAGCCCGCTCAGCAGGCTGAGCGGACCGTCGGGCACACCTTCGACCGTCCCGGCGTAGAGGCACAGGAGTGCGAGGGCCACCACCACCGCGTGCGGGATGCGGGCGGCATGGGGCTTCAGCCGGGCCGGCAGGCGGCGGGCCACCGGGCCGTCCGTGCCCATGCGCGGCAGCGGTCGGTAGGCGAAGGCGTCGTGGAACAGGTCCTCGCGCAGCCCGCTCAGGACATTCATCGCCAGCCGGTACTCGGGGCTGCGCGATCCGCTTCCGCCTCCGGGAGGCGCGGTCCGCATCTGGGTCGTCTCGGTCACGTTGGCAACGGTAGGCGCAGCCGAGGTACGACGTCGTCACCAGTGAGAGGGGTCCTGCGGCATCCGTCTCAGGTACTACGGAGGCAACGACGGGGCTCAGTATCCCGCAGGGCGGACCAGCCCCGACTCGTACGCGAACACCGCCGCCTGCGTGCGGTCCCGGAGGCCCAGCTTCACCAGGATCCTGCCCACATGGGTCTTCACCGTCTGCTCGGCGACCACCAGACGCTGGGCGATCTCCGCGTTCGACAGGCCCTGCGCGATGAGGGCGAGCACCTCCGTCTCCCGCTCGGTCAGCTCGCCGACGCGGGCCTTCAGCGGGGCGCGCGGGCGGTCGTCCAGCCGGGAGAACTCGGCGATCAGCCGCCGCGTGATCCCCGGCGCGAGCAGGGCGTCACCGGCGGCCACCACCCGGACCGCCTCGGCGAGCTGGTCGGCGGAGGCGTCCTTCAGCAGGAACCCGGAGGCGCCCGCCCGCAGTGCCTCGTACACGTACTCGTCGAGGTCGAAGGTGGTCAGCACCAGCACTCTGATCTCCGGGGTCGCCCCGGTGATGCGCCGGGTGGCCTCGATCCCGCCCAACTCGGGCATCCGGATGTCCATCAGGACGACCTCCGGGGCCAGCTCGGCGACCTTGGCCACCGCGTCCAGGCCGTCCACCGCCTGCCCGATCACCTCGATGTCGGGCTGGGTGTTGAGCAGCACGGTGAAACCCTGCCGGACCATCTGCTGGTCGTCGGCGATCAGCACGCGGATCACGCGGCCGTTGCTGCTGGTCGTCATGGGGAGTCGTCCTCGGTGGAAGGGTCAGGGATGAGATCCGTGGGCAGGTCGGGGGCATCGACCGGCAGGAACGCCGCCACCTGGTAGCCGCCGTCCGGCAGCGCCTGCGCCGTCAGCGTGCCGTCGAGCATCGCCACCCGCTCCCGCATGCCGAGCAGCCCGTGCCCGGCACCCTGCGACGGCGCCGGGGTGCGCAACGGCCGGGTGTTGGAGACCACCACACGCAGCCCGATGGGGAGGTGGACGAGGTGGACCTCGGCGCTCGCACCCGGCGCATGCCGCAGCACGTTGCTGAGCGCCTCCTGCACGATCCGGTACGCCGACAGCTCCACCCCGGGCGGCAGTGGTCTGCGTGTCCCGCTGCTGTCCGTGGTGACGGCCAGACCGGCCGCCCGGATGTTCTCCACCAGCGCGTCGAGCCGGTCGAGGGTGGGCTGCGGGGCGTGCGGCGCGGCACCGTCGCCCGCCTCGGGGGCCACCGGCGCGTCCGGGTGCTCGGCACGCAGCACGCCCAGCACCCGGCGCAGCTCGGTGAGCGCCTCCAGGGCGTTCTGCCGGATGCCGGCGAGGTTCTCCTTCAGCTCGTCCGGCGGGTTCTCGACGAGGAGGGGCGCTACCTGGGCCTGGATGGAGATCACCGACATGTGGTGGGCGACCACGTCGTGCAGCTCGCGGGCGATGCGGCCGCGCTCCTCCAGCAGGGTGCGCCGGGCCCGCTCCTCGGCGGTGAGCGTGGTCTGCTCGGCCAGCTGGTTGCGTGCTTCACGGCGGCCTCGCAGGGCGGTGCCGAGGACGACGACGACCGTGAACAGGATGACGGCGAGCTGACCGGTCGGCAGGTAGTTCGAGGCGCCCATCACGCCCTGCACCAGGTAGGTGGTGAGCGCGGTCAGGGCCAGCGCCTCCAGGGACACGCGCGTACGCACCCGCAGGGCGAGCAGCAGCATCACGAACAGGTGCCCGATGAGCCCCGCGGCCGTCCACGGCCAGGTGAACTCGTAGCCGCCCGGGACCATCTCGGCCCGCACGGCGAAGGCCCCGACCAGCATGCCCGCCATCGACAGCCACCACGCCGCGGCCGGTCGCCACAGCGCGAGCGCCATCGCGCCGGCCTGGGCGACGGCGATGAGGAAGGCGAACCCCGGTTCGATCCCGCCGTTGTCCCCGAGCTGGGCGGCGTCCCCGACCAGCACACCGAATGCGGCCAGGAGGACGACCCCGTGCGGGACCCAGCGCAGCCACACCGACGGCGGCAGCGGATCGGCCCGCCAGGTCCACAGGTCGTCGTGCAGCACCCTCAGTACACGCTCGGCCCGGGTCCGGGACCAGGCCCGTTGCCGTTTCCCCCATCGCGTCACAGGGTCCACCCTAGACATGACGTGCATCCGTCGTGGTCGCCCGGCGCCGCGGGCGGTGCGCGCGCACGACCCGGGTACGGCGCCGTCCCCGGCCGTGCTGCTCGCAGGAGCGGAAGGTGGCCCAGCAGCCGGCCAGGACCAGCGCGAACACCGGGAGCCAGGCGAGCCGGGCGGCGACCCAGTCCAGGCCGTCGGGACGCGTGTGCAGGCCGGGCAGACGGCCCGCGAGGAGACCGGTGGCCGTGGTCGCCATCAGGGCCGTCTGGTGCCAGAGGAAGATCGTCATCGCGGACAGGTTGACCAGCGCGACCGCGGCCCAGGCCACGGGACGCCGCAGCGCACGGCGCAGCCGCTCGCGCAGCAGCAGGGCGAGCCCGCACTGGGCCAGGCCGAAGGTGACGGCGGCCAGGGTCGGCGGGTTGAGGTTCGACACGGACGCGCCGGGGACCCCGACCATCGACGCCGGGTAGCCCGCCCAGGCGACGAGCGCCGCGGTCGCAGCCGTGCCGCCGGTCAGCAGGATCCAGCCCGGTCGGCGGTGGTCCAGTTCACCGCGGGACCAGGCGGCGCCCAGGGTGTACGGGACCAGCCAGCCGGCCGCGAGGTTGATCCAGCCGAGCCAGGACGGGGCGCCGAGACCGAAGCGCAGCAGGTCGATGTGGAGGACGACGACCAGCGGCCACAGCGGATGCAGCCGGGTCAGCAGCGGCGTCGCCGCGGTCAGCGCGGCGAAGACCAGCAGGAACCACATCGGGGACAGCGCCAGCTTCACCAGCGTGTGCACGGTCGCGAAGTCCGCGCCCGTGAGCAGGAGCAGCGCCGCCGTCACCGTCCACAGGGCGAGAACCGCCAGGACCGGCCGGAAGAGCCGGGACAGGCGGGCGATCAGCCAGCGGCCGTAGCTCTCGCCTCGGGCACGGGCCGACGCGTATCCACGCGTGGCGACATGACCGCCGACCAGGAAGAACACGGCGAGGGTCTGGAAGGCCCAGGAGACCGGGGCCAGCCAGGGCATCTCCCCCAGCGGGCTGGCCGCGTGCAGGCTGCTGCCGTCGGCGACCAGGGCCGTCACCAGCCAGTGCCCCAGGACCACGCCGAGGATGGCGAGGGCGCGCAGGGCGTCCACGGCCCGGTCCCGGTCCTCGGGCGTGGCCGCGTCGATACGGGCGGCGGCATCGCGCAGGGCGCCGCGCGCGAACGACGGTATGACGGTCGGGGTCGGGGTGAGGTCAGGCATGGGTCACCTCCGTGGTCTCGCCCAGGGCGATCCGGGCCAGGTTCGTCAGGGAGCGGGAGCCGGGGTCGAAGTAGTCGCTGTGGCCGCCGTCCCCGGCGTCGAAGACCCGGGCGCCGAAGGCCGGGGAGACCGGGTCCGTGCCGAAGCCGACGGTGGTGCCGAAGAGGTCGGCGCTGACGTGCGGAACGTGCTCCACCCAGTCGTCGGCGCCCCGTCCCGCCCATATCCGGGCGTCGGAGTGCAGACCGGCGGCGGTGCCGGCGCCGGTGCCGGGGCTGCCGACCAGGGCGATGTCGGCCACGTCCAGGCCGTCGGCGGCGCGGGCGCAGACCACCGAGCCGTAGGAGTGGCAGAGGAGGGCGAGGCGGGTGCCGGGGCCGGTGATCCGGCGCAGGTCGCCGACCAGGTCGCGCAGCTCGGGGGCGGCCCGGTCGGCGCGGCCGGTCGTGGCGACGGTGGTGCTGACGGTGCCCGGCGTCTCGTAGCCCAGCCAGGCCACGACGGCGGTGCGGGTCCCCGCGGGAGCCTCGGCGACGAGCTGCCGGTGCAGGGCCAGGGCGGCGGCGCGGAAGCGGCCGTAGGTGTCGAGGCCGGTGTCGGAGCCGGGGACCAGGACGGCGACGCGGTCGGCCTGCGCCAGGTCGCCGAAGACCTCGGTGACCAGCCCGGCGCCCCGGCCGTCGAAGGCGAGGAGGTGGCGGGACCGGTCGGCCATCGCGCGGTCCGCCGCCGCGCGGTGGCGGTCGCCGTGGTCGGCGGCCATCCGGGAGGCCTCGGCCGCGTTGGCCCGGTTGGCGGCGTACGCCTTGTCCAGCGTGGCGGCCGTCGGGGCCGCGAGCGCGGCGGGCGGCGGGGCGGGGATCTCGGGCCGCGCGGCCCCGGAGAGGGGAAGCGCCACGGCACCCGCGATGAGGGCGGCACAACCGGCGCGGCGCCATCCGCCCACCCGCCGCCGCCAACGTACCGTCGTCCCGGGCCCCATGGCCGCCCCCTCCAGCACGCCCGCCCACCGGGCGCGTCTGCAAGGGAAGTTATGGATCGGGCCGGGTAACCCGCGTCCCGCCAGGGAACTCACCTGCGGGGTAGCTCTCAGGTACTACGGGTACGACGGCACCGGCCGTCCGCTCCGCTCCGCTCCGCTCACCAGGCCAACTGGGCGATCTCCTCCGCCACCACCGCACACGCGTCCGCCGCCGGGTCGATCAGCGGGTAGTGGCCGACGTCCTCCAGCAGCGTCACCCCGACCACCTCCCCGGCCTTCGCCGCCGCGTCCGCGTACGCCTCGGCGACCGCCTGCGGGACGTCCACGTCGGCGCGGCCCTGCACGAGGGTCGTCGCGATCCCCGTGGGCAGTAGCAGGGCGGGGTCCGCGTACGGACGGCGCTCGGCGAACAGCTCGCCGCCGCCGAGCAGTTGCCGTGCCGCGCCACCGCACACGCCGAGTTGGCCGGCGACCTCGAAGTCGGCGATCGGCGCGAGCGCGACCACGCCGCGCAGGGGCGTCGGGCGGTCGGTCCGCCACGGGGCGTCCGCGGGCAGCAGGTGCCTGGCGGCCCCCCACAGGGCGAGGTGGCCGCCGGCGGAGTGGCCGGTGAGCACCACGCGCCGCGCGTCCGCCCGCGGCAGGTGCTGCCGGACCAGCTCCGGCAGGGCGTCCAGCGCGGCGGCCACGTCGTCGAACGTGTCGGGCCAGCGCCCCGCGACGGGATCACCACCCGCGCCCAGCGCACCTGCTCCCTCCGCACCGGCCCCGTCCGCACCGGCCACCTCCGCACGGGCTCCGTCCGCAGCGGCTCCCTCCGCACCGGCCCCGTCCGCACCGCGCCGGTACTCCACACTGGCCACGGCGAAGCCCCGGCGGGCCAGGAAGCCGGCGAACGGGCTGATGTGACGCCGGTCGTACGGGGCCCGCCACGAGCCCCCGTGCAGGACCACCACGACGGGAGCGGCCTCGCCCGGTCCCGCACCGCCGCGCGGCACGTAGAAGTCGATCACCTGGTCGGGGTGGTTGCCGTAACCGGCGGTGCTGTCGGGTTCGACCGCCGGGTGGGAGAGGGCCGATTTCTCCTCCGCCGCGTCCCTCGCGGCAGCGGTGCCCGGTTCTGCGGCGGCGTCCGGCATGGTCAACCTCTCAGCGACGGAACGGTGTTGGCGGACCGGGAGAATGAAATCGGCCGTTGGCCGGACGTTATCAGGCCGATGACGTGCGCGGACATCGGGATGTGACGCTGGGTGAGGACCGGACGAGCTTGCGTACGGTCCCCACTCGGCGGCCCGACCGCGACTCAGCCGGCCAGCGTCCGGGCCAGTACCCGCGCCGCCCGCTCCACGTCCGCGAAACCGACGTACAGCGGGGTGAAGCCGAAGCGCAGCACGTCGGGTGCGCGGTAGTCCCCGACCACCCCGCGCTCGATCAGCCGCTTCATCACCTCGCCCGCGTCCTCGCAGCGCAGCGCGACCTGGCTGCCCCGCTCGGCGTGCGCCGCCGGGGTCACGGACTCCACGCGGCCGTCCGGGACGTACGCCCCGACGCAGCGCAGGAAGAAGTCCGTCAGCGCCAGCGACTTGGCCCGCACCGCCGCCACCGAGACCCCGTCCTCGTCCCACACGTCCAGCGCCGCGTCCAGGGCGAGCAGCGAGAGGATGTCCGGCGTGCCGACCCTCCCGCGCACCGCGCCGGAGGCCGGGGCGTAGGCGGGCCGCATGCCGAACGGCTCGGCGTGCGAGTTCCAGCCCGGCAGCGGGGAGTCGAAGCGGGGCTGGAGGTCACGGCGCACGTACAGGTACGCGGGCGAGCCGGGGCCGCCGTTGAGGTACTTGTAGGTGCAGCCGACCGCCAGGTCCACGCCGTGCTCGTCGAGTCCGACCGGCAGCGCGCCCGCGCTGTGGCACAGGTCCCAGACCGCGTACGCCCCCGCCGCATGCACCGCGGCCGTGAGTCCGGGCAGGTCGTGCAGCCGGCCCGAGCGGTAGTCGACGTGGTTGAGCAGCACCGCGGCGGTGCGGTCGCCCAGGGCGCCGGGGACCTCGGCCGGGGCCACGGGCCGCAGGGCGCAGCCCGTCATCCGGGCCGCCGACTCGGCGATGTACCCGTCCGTGGGAAAGGTGGTGGCGTCGACCAGGATCTCGTCCCGGACCGGCCCGCCCCCCGCGCCGCTACGACCGTCCTCGCGTGCCATGCGCACCGCCGCGACGAGCGCCTTGAAGACGTTGACGCTGGTCGAGTCGCCGACCACGACCTGCCCGGCGGCCGCGCCGACCAGCGGGGCGATCCGGTCGCCGATCCGCTCGGGCGCGGTCCACCAGCCGCTCTCCCCCCAGGACCGGATGCGCAGCTCGCCCCACTGGCGCCGTACGACGTCCGCCACGCGCGCGGGGACGTGCGCGGGCAGGGCGCCCAGCGAGTTGCCGTCGAGGTACGTGACGTCGTCGAGGACGAACCGCTCGCGCACCGCGGCCAGCCGGTCGGCGGCGTCCAGCTGCTCCGCCTCGCCCGCGAGGCTCGTCGGCTCAGACATACGACCGCGCCGTCCACAGCTCGGGGAACACGTTGTTCCGGGCCCGCTTCTCCAGCCAGGCCACCCCGGCGGAGCCGCCCGTGCCGGTCTTGGAGCCCATCGCGCGGCGGGTGGCGACCAGATGGTCGTTGCGCCAGCGCCACACCAGCTCGGCGACGTCGGTGAGGGCCTCGCCGAGGCGGGCCAGCTCGCCGTTCTGGTCGCCGGAGTAGACGGCCGTCCAGGCGGCCTCCACCTCGGAGGCGGCCTCGTACTTCCGGGTGAGGTCGCGCCGGAGCACGGCGTCCGGGATGTCGTACCCGCGCCGGGCGAGCAGCCGGACCACCTCGTCGTACAGGCTCGGCTCGTGCAGCGCCTTCTCCAGTTCGGCGTGGACGCGCGGGGCGCCTCGGTGCGGGACGAGCATGGACGCGGACTTGTCGCCGAGCAGGAACTCCAGGCGGCGGTACATCGCCGACTGGAAGCCGGAGCCCTCGCCGAGGGCGGACCGGTAGGAGTTGAACTGGGCGGGCGTGAGGCCCGCGAGCGGCGTCCAGGAGGCGTTCAGCGCCTCCAGCTCCCGCACCGAACGCTTGAGCGCGTCGGTCGCCACCGGGATCCGATCCTCGCGCAGGGCGCGGGCGGCGGTCTCCCATTCGTGGACGATGACGGTGAACCACAGCTCCATGACCTGGGTCGTGACCAGGAAGACCATCTCTCCGGGGTCGTCCGAGAGGGTGTGCTGGAGGTGGGTGAGCACGTCCGCCTTGACGTAGTCCTCGTACGGCGTGCTGCCCTCGAAGTCGAGATTCGGGGCGTCGTGGGACATCGCTGTCTCCTGATGTGCACGGGTAGCGGTCCGCCCTGCCGTTACCGGCACGGGGCCCCGGTCCCCAACGGCATCCTCCGCAATCGTCGCAGGAAACCGCAAGGCCCGCCCGCGCACGGCGGACGGGCCCGGGGTGTAGCTGGTCCAACCTTTTCAGCCCAGCACCTCGGCGGCCTCGGGCGAGGAGTCCTTCAGGAACTGGCTGCAGCGCTCGTACTCCTCCTTCTCGCCGATCGCCTGGGCGGCGCGGGCGAGGGCGTGCAGGGCGCGCAGGAAGCCGCGGTTCGGCTCGTGCTCCCAGGGCACCGGGCCGTGCCCCTTCCAGCCGCTGCGGCGCAGGGCGTCGAGGCCGCGGTGGTAACCCGTACGGGCGTACGCGTACGACTCCACGACGCTGCCCCGCTCGAACGCCTCGTCGGCCAGGCGGGCCCAGGCGAGCGAGGACGTCGGGTACTTCGCGGCGACGTCGGCGGGGGAGGTGCCGCCGGCCAGCAGTTCGCGGGGCCCGGGGTCGTCGGGGAGGCGGGTCGGGGGCGGTCCCCCGAGGAGGTTCTCGTGAATGGCCATGGGACAAGTCTGCGGTATCGCCGGGGGCGGCCGGGCGGGGCCACCGGTGCGGGGGGGGTGGGGTGCGTTGTCGGGTGCGGGTGCGCTGTGGTTGAGCGCGCAGTTCCCCGCGCCCCTTGAGGGCACGACCCGGGCGTCGGTCCGGGGCGGTGGCCCGCATTCCCTTCCGTGCGCGGTTCCCCGCGCCCCCTTAGGGCGTGAGCCGGGCGTCGGTCCGGGGCGGTGGCCCGCATTCTCTTCCGTGCGCGGTTCCCCGCGCCCCTTTAGGGCGTGAGCCGGGCGTCGGTTCGAGGTGGGGGTCTGCGTCAGCTTTCGTGTGCGGTTCCTCGCGGCCCTTGCTCCAGTGGGGGTGTCAGGACCGAGCCGTGGGTGTGGCACTCCGGGCGGGGGCAGTCCGGGGCCGGGCGGCGCACCGTGGTGAAGGCGATCAGGGAGCCCGCCACCAGGACGCCCGCGCAGATCAGCATGGCCGGGCCGAAGGCGTCGTCGAAGGCCTGTGCCGACCGGTAGGCCTCCTCGCCCATGCCGGTGAGCAGGGGCAGCGCGGCGACCGCGACGAGCCCCGCCGCGCGGGCCGCCGCGTTGTTGATGCCGCTGGCCAGACCGGCGCGCGCGGTGTCCACCGCGGCCAGCACGCTCGCCGTCAGGGGCGCCACCAGCGTGACCATGCCGAGGCCGAGGACGAGGAGGGCGGGCAGTACGTCGGTGAGGTAGGAGGCGCCGGGTCCGACTCGCAGCATCAGCACCATCCCGGCGGCGCAGAGCAGGGGGCCGACGGTGAGCTGGAGGCGCGGGCCGAGGCGCTCGGCGAGTTCGCCGGAGCGGGCCGAGAGCAGCAGCATCAGGACGGTGGTCGGCAGCAGCGCCGTACCGGCGGCCAGCGCGGACCAGCCGACGACGACCTGGAGCTGCAGCGCGGCGAGGAAGAAGAAGCCGCCGAAGGCCGCGTACACGCACAGGGTGACGACGTTGACCGCCGTGAACTGGCGGGAGGAGAAGACGTCGAGCGGCATCATCGGGTCGGCGCCGCGTCGCTCGACGGCGACGAAGGCCACGGCGGCCACCACCCCGGCCACCGCGCTGAGCGCCACCGCCCAGGACGCCGTACGGGCCTCGATCAGCGCGTAGGTGAGCAGCGCGAGGGCCGCCGCGCACAGGGCGGCGCCGAGGACGTCGAAGCGGGTGTGGGCGCGCTCGTCCGAGGACTCGGGGACGTGCCGCAGCGCGATCGGGGCGCACAGCAGTGCCAGCGGGACGTTGAGGAGGAAGACCCAGCGCCAGCCGGCGCCGTCCACCAGCCAGCCCCCGAGGAACGGTCCCACCGCCGCGCCGACGCCACCGAAGCCGGACCACAGGCCCACCGCCCTCCCCCGGTCGTCGGCGTGGAAGGACGCCTGGATCAGGGCGAGCGAACCCGGCGTGAGCAGCGCCCCGCCGACGCCCTGGAGGGCACGGGCGGCGATCAGCACACCGGCGTTCGGCGCGAGACCGCACAGCAGGGAGGCGGCGGCGAACCACAGCACGCCGAGGACGAAGATCCGGCGGCGGCCGAACCGGTCCCCGAGGGCGCCGCCGAGGAGGATCAGGCCGGCCAGCGTGACCATGTACGCGTTGACGGTCCACTGCAGGGCGGCCAGGTCGGCGCCGAGGTCGCGCCCGATGTGGGGCAGCGCGACGTTGACGACGGTCGAGTCCAGCAGCGCCATGCTGGAGCCGAGGACGGTGGTCAGCAGGATCCACTTGCCCTGCGGTGAGGACAGCCGGACGTCGGGCATGCCCCAGATATACACCCGGGCATGCGGCGAGCCCGGCGCGCAGGGCGCCGGGCTCGTGCGTACGGTCGTGTCGACCGGGTGTTACTTGATCTTCTGGCCCGCCGAGCGCAGGTGACCGCAGGCTTCCACGACGCGCGCGGCCATGCCGGCCTCGGCCAGCTTGCCCCAGGTGCGGGGGTCGTACGTCTTCTTGTTGCCGACCTCGCCGTCGACCTTCAGGACGCCGTCGTAGTTGCGGAACACGTGGTCGACGACCGGACGCGTGAAGGCGTACTGGGTGTCCGTGTCGATGTTCATCTTGACCACGCCGTTCTCCAGCGCGGTGGCGATCTCCTCGGCGGTGGAGCCGGAGCCGCCGTGGAAGACGAAGTTGAACGGCTTGCTGCCGGCCGGCTGCCCGTACTTCGACGCGATGCCCTCGTTCAGCTCCTTGAGCAGCTCGGGGCGGAGCACGACGTTGCCCGGCTTGTACACGCCGTGCACGTTGCCGAAGGACGCGGCGAGCAGGTAGCGGCCCTTCTCGCCCAGGCCCAGGGCCTCGACGGTGCGGACCGCGTCGTCGACCGTGGTGTACAGGGAGTCGTTGATCTCGTGGGAGACGCCGTCCTCCTCGCCGCCGGTCGGGGTGATCTCGACCTCGAGGATGATCTTGGCGGCGCGGGCGCGCGCCAGGAGCTCCTCGGCGATGGAGAGGTTGTCGGCCAGGGTCTCGGCCGAGCCGTCCCACATGTGCGACTGGAAGAGCGGGTTGCGGCCCGCCTTGACGCGCTCCTCGGAGACGGCGAGCAGCGGACGTACGTACCCGTCGAGCTTGTCCTTGGGGCAGTGGTCCGTGTGCAGGGCGACGGTGACGTCGTACTTCTCGGCGACGATGTGCGCGAACTCGGCGAGGGCGACGGCGCCGGTCACCATGTCCTTGTTGTGCTGGCCGCCCAGGAACTCGGCGCCGCCGGTGGAGATCTGGACGATGCCGTCGCTCTCCGCCTCCGCGAAACCGCGCAGGGCGGCGTGCAGCGTCTGGGAAGAGGTCACGTTGATGGCGGGGTAGGCGAACTTTCCTGCCTTCGCCCGGTCCAGCATCTCGTTGTAGACCTCGGGAGTTGCGATGGGCATCTGTCCGCTCCTTGTATGTGCGGGTGGGCGTGTTGTTGCTTATGGCCCTGACCTAGGACTGGGGGGCGACGTCATCGTCGGCCCCATCCTTCCAGACGGAACGGGAATACCCGAGTGGACCCCGGTCCCGTCTCGGCCCCTGGTCCCCCTGGCACCCCCTGGTACCCCTGGTGTCAGTCCAGGCCCAGCTCGTCCTTGCCGTACGCGTACCGGTACGGCACTCCGGTGCCCGCCTGGATCTTCTCGCCGGCCCCGGTCGCCCGGTCGACGATCGTCGCGACGGCGACCACCTCGGCACCGGCCTCGCGCACGGCCTCGACGGCGGCGAGCGGGGTGCCGCCGGTGGTGGAGGTGTCCTCGACCACCAGGACGCGGCGGCCCTTGATGTCCGGGCCCTCGACGCGCCGCTGCATCCCGTGCGTCTTGGCGGTCTTGCGGACCACGAAGGCGTCCAGCCGCCGCCCCCGTGCCGAGGCGGCGTGCAGCATGGCCCCGGCGACCGGGTCGGCGCCCAGGGTCATCCCGCCCACCGCGTCGTACTCCAGGTCGGCGGTGAGGTCGAGCAGCACCTGGCCGACCAGGGGCGCGGCCTCGCCGTCCAGGGTGATGCGGCGCAGGTCGACGTAGTAGTCGGCCTCCAGACCCGAGGAGAGGGTCACCTTGCCGTGCACCACGGCCTTGTCCTTGATCTGCTGCAGCAGCTCGCCGCGTACGTCCGTCATGTACGCCAGCTTAAGGGCGGCGCCAGGACCAGGTGGTCGTGGCCTCCAGCGGCTCCAGGGGCGTGACCAGGCGGGGGAGGGTGTTCAGGCCGTTGGGCGGGCCGGTCTGCGGCTCCACGCAGACGGCGGCCTCCTGCTCGTCGTACACCACGGCCCACTGCTCCCGGCTGGTCACCTTCAGCTCCAGCCGTCCCGGCCAGGTGAGGGTGACGTCGACGCCGTCGGGCATGCCGAAGCAGTCGTCCCAGGGGCCCGGCTTCGGGTCGACGCGGTTGCCGGTGGGGAGGTGGTCGTCGCCGCGCTCCTCCTGCCAGGCGGGGTCGAAGGCGATCTCCACACCGGTGCCGTCCGCGCCGTCGAGGGTCCGGTTGAACCAGGGGTGCCAGCCGACCTGCGCCGGGAAGGACGACTCGTACGTCTCCACGGACATCGACAGCGTGAGCGCGTCCTCGGCGAGCGCGATCACCTGGGTGACGCGGCCGGGGTAGGGCCAGGGGTCGACGAGGTCGTACGTGATGACGGCCTCGTCGGCGGTGACGCGGGCGGTGCGCCAGGCGGCGTCGCGGGCGGTGCCGTGGATGGCGTGCGGCGGGGAGTTCAGCGGCATCTGGTGGACCACGGCGCCGTCGCTGAAGCGGCCGTCGCGGATGCGTCCGCACCAGGGGGCCATCGGGAAGCAGCCGTAGCGCTCGCCCTGGCGGAGCAGCTCCGTGCCGCCGACGCGGAGTCCGCCGATCCGGCCGCCGTTGCCCGGCAGCACGGTCGCCTCCGCGTCGCCCGCGGTCAGCGTGATGGGTTCGTTACTCACGCCCCGACCCTACTGGGGCGATCAAGGGCGCCCCACCCGGCGGTGCTCCGCGGCGGGTCCGGTGGTGGCTCCGCGGCGGGGTCCGGCGGTGACCCTGCGGCGGGTCCGGCGGTGCTCCGCGGCCGGTCCAGCGGTGACCCTGCGACGGGTCCGGCGATGCTCCGCAGCCGGTCCGGCGGTGACCCTGCGGCAGGTCCGGCGATGCTCCGCAGCCGGTCCGGCGGTGACCCTGCGACGGGTCCAGCGGTGGCTCCGCAGCCGGTCCAGCGATGACCCTGCGACGGGTCCAGCGATGGCTCCGCAGCCGGTCCAGCGATGACCCTGCGACGGGTCCAGCGATGGCTCCGCAGCCGGTCCAGCGATGACCCTGCGGCGGGTCCGGTGGTGGTCAGCGGCGTTTGCGCAGTGCGCGGGCCACCACGATGGCCGACGCCACGACCAGCGCCGCCGCGGGGGCGGCCCAGCGCAGGGGGGCGCCGACCGCGCTCGGCTGGGGCGCGGGCACGGGGGCGTAGCGGCCGCGCGGCGGGGCGTGGTCCACCTCCTCGGCGCTGCGGCCGATCATCGTGCGGCGCGCGTGCGCGGCCTCGGCGGGGGGTGGGACGGCCGGCTCGTCGTCCGTGCGCCCGCCGCGGTCCGCGTCCCCTTCCGCCTCCGCCTCCGCCTCCGCCTTCGCCTTCTCGTCCGTGTGCGCGTCTGCGTCTGCGCTTGCGTTTGCGTCCTCGTCCGCGTCGCCGTTCGCGAGGGAGGACGGGGGGACCTCGGTGTCGAAGACGGAGGCGGGGCTCGGCTCCGGCTCCGGCGCGGGGGGTGTCTGCGCCGCCGTGCACAGGTTCTGCGCGAAACGGTCCAGCAGCCGGGTCGTGGCCGACGCCACCGAGTCCGGCGGCAGCTCCGTGACCCGCCCGTCCGCGGAGGCCGTCCCGGTGAACGTGAGAGTGGCGCCGCCCTCGGCGTCGTCCGCGCGCAGCGTCAGCGCGAGCGCGACCGCGCCGGTGCCGCGCGACTCGGTGGCGTCGCCCTCGACGGAGTACGTGCCGTCCTCGCGCGCGGACAGCCGCAGGGAGCCGCGGTAGGTGATGGAGTGACTGCCGATGCGCACCTTCAGCCGGCCCGCGACGGGCTCGGCCCCGGCGTCCTGCTGGAGCCCCGGAACCGCCCGGGCGACCCGGACGGGGTCGGCCAGCACGTCCCTGAGCCGCTCGGCCGGAACCGGAACGAACACCTCATGCTCCATGTCACGGCACCCTACCCAGCCCCGGCCCGCCGCACCCCCCGTCGGCACAAAGTCACCCGGCGCCCGCGCTCCCCGGCGTCACCAGTCCCGTCTCGTACGCCACGACCACCGCCTGGGCCCTGCTGGTCAGGCCCAGCTTGGTCATGGTGCGGTTGAGGTGGGTCTTCACGGTCGCCTCGCTGATGAACAGCCGGTCGGCGGCCTCGGCGTTGCTCAGTCCGCGGCCGACCAGTTGCAGGACCTCGGCCTCGCGGCCGGTCAGCGTCGTCAGCGCGGGCGGCGGCGGACCGGCGTCCTGCGGGTCCGCCCGCCCCGTGTCCGTCATCCGCGTGAACGCCTCCACCAAGCGCCGGGTGACCGCGGGGGCGAACAGCGCGTCGCCGCCGTGCACCGCGGTGACCGCGGCCAGCAGCCGTTCGGGGCCCGCGTCCTTGAGCAGGAAGCCGGACGCGCCGGCCCGCAGGGCGCCGTACACGTACTCGTCGAGGTCGAAGGTGGTCAGGACGAGGATGCGGGGCGCCGGGTCCACCGCCTCGGCGAGGATCCGCTCGGTGGCCTGGATGCCGGTGAGGCCGGGCATGCGGATGTCCATCAGGACCACGTCCGGCCGGGTCCGCGCGGCCAGCCCCACCGCCTCGGCGCCGTCGGCCGCCTCGCCCACGACCTCCATGCCGGGGGCGGCGCGCAGCAGCGTGGCGAGGCCGGTGCGGACGAGGTACTGGTCGTCGACGACCAGCAGGCGGATCGGCCCGGCGGCGTCGTGGTGCGGCCCGTCCGTCGGGCGGTCTGCGTCGGTCATTCCCGCACGGAGTCTCCCCGGCGTGCGACTTGTACCGGCGTCGGAAGGGTCAGGCGCACGCCGAATCCACCCTCGCTGCGCGGGCCGACGGCGATCGTCCCGCCGTAGAGCTTGGCCCTCTCCCGCATCCCGATCAAGCCGTGGCCGCCCCGTTCGGCAGGTGTGACCGGATCCAGCCCCTCCACCGGCCCGCCGTCGGTCACCGACACCGTCACCTCGCCCGCGCGGTAGGCGAGTTCGACGGCGGCGTCCGTGCCGGGCGCGTGCTTGAGCACGTTGGTGAGGGCCTCCTGCACCACCCGGTAGACGCACAGCTGAACGCCTGGCGGCAGGGGGCGCGGGGTGCCCGTGACCCGCAGTTCCACGCCCACGCCGCCGGTACGCACCCGGGTGACCATCTCGTCGAGCTGGCCGAGGCCGGGAGCGGGGGCGCCGTCCGCGCCCTGCACGCCGTCGGCGCGCAACAGGCCGAGCATGCGGCGCAGTTCGGCCAGTGCCTCGCCGCTGGCGCCCTCGATGGTGTCCAGGGCGTCGCGTGCGGTGCGGGCGTCGGACCGGAAGACGAAGCGGGCCAGTCCGGCCTGGACGTTGATGACGGCGATGTGGTGGGCGACCACGTCGTGCAGTTCGCGGGCGATCCGCACGCGTTCCTCGGCGACCTCGCGGCGGGCCCGGTCGGCCTGTTCGGCCCGCAGCCGCAGCGTCAGCTCGCCGGTCCGGCGGGCCACGTACCCGAACCGCCACAGCACCAGCGGGAAGCCCACGGCCTGCCCCGCCACCGAGGCCATGGCCCCGGAGTCGCTGCGCAGCCCGGCGTAGACCCACACCCCGGCGAGCAGGGCGGCGCAGGCGGCGGCGGTGCGGGTGGGGCGCTGGGCGGCGACGGTGTAGACGGCCAGCATGGGGCCGAAGGAGCCGACGACGGGCCAGTAGTCGAGGGTGATGTAGAGCGCCCAGCAGGCGTGCACGGCGAGGCAGACGGTGACGGGGGCGCGGGTGCGCAGGACGAGCGGGAGGGTGAGCAGGGCGACGAGCGTCCAGGCGAGCGGGTCGAGCGCGGGCCACCCCTGGGCGACGGCCTCGGTGCCGAGCAGTACGGCCACGGTCGTCAGCGCCGCGGCGATCAGGCCGTCGGCCGCCAGGGGGTGCAGGCGCATTCCCGCAGCGTAGGTCCGCCGCCCGGCGTCGGCGTCATCCTTCTGCCGTACCGCGGAAGTTGCAGGAACCGGGCGACTACCGCGCCGGGTTGGCTCCGGTCTCCACCCACCGCCGGATTCCGCGACGCGCGGGGCGGCCGTAGATTCCCGGTGCGAGCGATCCACCGGGGGGTGTGGCGGTCCGTCCCGCACCCGGGGGAGGGTCGGGCCGCCGCACGGGGACGCGGCGGATCGCGGTCGCGGCGCCCGTGCGGGCGAGCAGGCGGGCTGGCAGGCGGGCTGGCAGGCAGGCGGGCTGGCCGGGGGGCAGGCTGGCGGGCTGGCGGGCTGGCGGGCTGGCGGGCTGGCGGGCTGGCGGGCTCAGAATCGCGGATGCACGAGCGTGGAGGGCGGCAGCCCGGCCATCCGGGTGCGGGCCGCCTCGCGGACGCCCCGTGCCAGGGAGTCCGGGGTGAGGCTGTGCGGGCGGGGTGCCGCCGGGTCCAGGCGCGGGGCGGGGGCCGTGCGCGCGGCCAGCAGGAAACCCCAGCCGCGGGGCGCGGGCCGGGCCGCGGCCGCGCGGCGGAGGCCGGGCGCGGAGCCGGGGCCGGTGTCGCGGGCGCCGACGCGGTAGCCGACGGCCGGCAGGCCCGCCGCGCGGAGGGTGGCGTCCACGGTCCAGAAGGCGCGGGGCTGTGCGGCGACCGGGCCCGCGTGGACCGCCAGCCGCCCGTCGGGCGCGAGCACCCGCCGCAGCAGTCCGTAGAACTCCTGGGAGTACAGCTTCGTGCTGGCCGTGATGCCCGGGTCGGGCAGGTCCGAGATCACCACGTCGTACGTCGCGGAGGGCGTCGCACGCAGCCGGTGGAAGGCGTCGCCCGAGAGGACTCGGACGCGCGCGTCGCCGTAGGCGTGCTCGTTGAGGGTGGCGAGGCCGGGGTCGTGCCGGGCCAGCCGGGCGAGGCCGGGGTCGGCTTCGAGGACGTCGACGCGGCGCACGCCGGGGTGGCGCAGCACCTCCCGCGCGGCCAGGCCGTCACCGCCGCCGAGGATCAGCACGCGCGCGTGCGGGCCGCTCATGGCGGGGTGCACCAGCGCCTCGTGGTAGCCCCGCTCGTCGCCGGCGCGCACCCGCAGCCGCCCGTCGAGGAACAGGTCGAGAGGCCGGCCGTCGGCGTCGCCGGTGAGAACGACCTCCTGCACGTCGGTCCGGACGGCCACGCGCACGTCCTGTCCGTACACGGCGTGCCGGGCCGCGCGCTCGAAGTCGTCGGCTAGGACCATCGCGGTGGCGAGGAGGGCGAGGACGAGGGCGTTGGCGATCAGCAGCAGCCAGCGCGCCCGGCGGGTCAGGTCGCGCCGGAACAGCCCGAGGACCAGGGCGGCGCCGACGACCACGTTGACGGTGCCGGTGAGCAGCGCGCCGGTGAGCTGGCCGAGGAAGGGCAGCAGGACGAACGGGAAGGCGAGGCCGCCGACGAGCGCGCCGACGTAGTCCGCGGCGAACAGGTCGGCGACGGCGCCGCCCGGGTCCTGCCTGCGCACCCGCTGGATCAGCTCCATGAGCAGCGGCACCTCGGCGCCGATCAGCACGCCGATGGCGAGGGAGAAGGCGACCAGCAGGATGCGCGGGCCGTCGGCCCACAGGCCGCCCCAGCCGCCGGTCCAGGCGAAGACCGCGTACAGCAGCATGGCGCTGGAGCCGCCGACCAGGGCGAGCGCGGCCTCCAGCGCGCCGAAGCCGGCCGCCGCCAGGCCGCGCAGCCGTTTGGCGGCGAGCGAGCCGAGGCCCATGGCGAAGACCATGACGGACAGGACGACGGACGCCTGGGTGACCGAGTCGCCGATCAGGTACGAGGCGAGCGCGACGAGTTCGAGTTCGTACACGAGCCCGCAGGCCGCGCACACGAACACACCCGCCAGCACCAGGAACCGCCCGACGGCCGGCCGGACGGGCAGCCGCGCGGGCGCCTGTGGGCCGCAGGGGCCGCCCCAGGACGGCGGAGAGCCGGGCGGGGCGGGCGCGTGCGGTTCGATCACGCAGTGACGTTACGTCACTCCAGCACTGCGCTTCGTCACCCACACGTGTGAAACTCGGCGCCGGTCGGGCACCACAGGTTTATCCGGCCCCGACTCGCTCGGGCCCCGCCCGCTCACACCGCGGACGGCCTGAGCCGGGCCGTCGGCACCCGCACGCCCACCCGCGTCCGGGTCGCCACCAACTGGCCGTCCTGCGGATAGGCGTGCCAGGTCCGCCAGTGCACCTGCCCCTCGTGCCGCTGGGCCAGCAGCGCGGTGAAGGCGTGCGGACTGCCGGGGAAGACACCGGCCAGGCCGTGCGGGTGGTCGGAGACCAGGGCCAGCAGCTCCTGGGCGCGGCCGGCGAAGGAGCCCGGCGTCAGCACCTCGACGCGGGCGGCGAACTCGTACTCCCAGTCGCCCGCCCGCTTGGCGACGCCCAGGGGCAGGGGGGTGCTGCTGCCGGGGATGCACGCCACCGTCTCCGAGCAGCTGCCCCGCTCCTCCTCGAGCAGGACTTGGTGGGAGGCTCCGAGCAGCCGCAACTGAAGACGTGCGTCCGTCAGTTCGACGTCGAGACAGGCGAGCGCGGGCAGCGGCTCGCGGCCCAGGGCCCAGGCAAGGTCGGCGGCGCGGGTGTCGGTGTAGGCGGTGTTCAGGGTCGTGAGCATGGATCGGCTCCGCAAGCACACAAGGAGAGGAAGGTGTGGGGCCTGCGCATCCGCGGCACTGCCGGGGATGCGGCCCGCTCAGCCCAGTCGGCCGGTCAGGAGGGGGGTCAACAGGTCGTCCGAGGAGCTGCGTTGATGAGGGAGAGCGAATCATGAACGATGACGCCGTCACAGCGTTTTTACCCAACTTCGTGACGTTTCCATCCCTCAGGGGGCTCCACAGCTCAACTGTTCAACCCCGGCGCACACCCCGTCCGTACGGAGTGCGCCGGGCGTGGGAGCGCCCACCGGGAGGGTGACCCGGCGGGCGCTCATGGTGGGGACGCGGGGCCCGGCCCCAGGAGCGGGCCCCGTGACGGGGATGCGGTTCCCCCTGGTCACAGGCTCAGCTGCCCCGTGTCAGCCGCCGCCTCCGCCGCATCCGCCGCCGCCCCCTCCCCCGCAGGACGACCCGCCTCCGCAGGACGAGCCGCCACCGCAGGAGTGGCCCGAGTGGTGGCCGCCGGAGGGCGAACCGCCCCCGTCACCGGCCCACCAGCTGTTGGTACCGCCGCCGCTGCCGCTGCCGCCGCCCGAGCTGGACCAGGGCCTGCCCCGCCCGCTGCGGGAGGCGCGCCGGCTCACCGAGATCCCCCTGATCAACAGGGCTGCGACCAGGATCAGAACAATGCCTGTGACCATGGCTCCACCCTCCTTCCGTCCCCGGGCTCACACCCGGAAGTCCCCCGAAGCAGTCCCCCGTCGGACGCCTCGCTGCCTGTCGGTGAACGGGAGATGCCCCTCGCCGCCCCGCCCCAAAGCAGAGTTGAGGAAGTCCAGAGCTTCGGCGCAGGATGACCGGCATGACCTCGATGAGCTCCAGCGCCCGCCCCCTCCTGAACCGCCGGCTCGCGGAGTTCGGGACGACGATCTTCGCCGAGATGTCCGCCCTGGCGGTGCGGACCGGGGCGATCAACCTCGGCCAGGGCTTCCCCGACACCGACGGCCCCGAGGAGGTCCGGGAGGCCGCGGTGCGGGCGCTGCGCGACGGGCGCGGCAACCAGTACCCGCCGGGCCCCGGCGTCCCCGAGCTGCGCGCCGCCGTCGCCGGCCACCAGCACCGCCGCTACGGCCTGTCCTACGACCCCGACACCGAGGTCCTGGTCACCGCCGGCGCCACGGAGGCCATCGCGGCGGCCCTGCTGGCCCTGCTGGAGCCGGGCGACGAGGTCGTCGCGCTGGAGCCGTACTACGACTCGTACGCGGCCTGCATCGCGATGGCGGGCGGCACCCGCGTGCCGGTGACCCTGCGGCCGCACGAGGGCACGTTCCGCCTGGACCTGGACGAGCTGCGCGACGCGGTCACCGACCGCACCCGCCTGCTGCTGCTGAACACCCCGCACAACCCGACGGGCACGGTCCTCACCCGAGCCGAGCTGGCCGCGATCGCCGAGCTGGCCGTGGAGCGGGACCTGCTGGTCGTCACCGACGAGGTGTACGAGCACCTGGTCTTCGGCACCGCCGAGCACATCCCCCTGGCGTCCTTCCCGGGGATGCGGGAGCGCACGGTGACCATCGGGTCGGCCGGCAAGACGTTCTCGTTCACCGGCTGGAAGGTCGGCTGGGTCACCGCCGCGCCCGCCCTGCTCACGGCGGTCCGCTCGGCCAAGCAGTACCTGACGTACGTGGCCTCGGGCCCGTTCCAGTACGCGGTCGCCGAGGCGCTCGCGCTGCCACAGTCGTACTTCGCCGCCTACCGGCAGGACATGGCGGCGAAGCGGGACCTGCTGGCGGCGGGGCTGGCCGAGGCGGGCTTCGGGGTGTACCGGCCCGCCGGGACGTACTTCGTCACCACCGACATCCGCCCGCTCGGCGAGCGCGACGGCTTCGCCTTCTGCCGCTCCCTGCCCGAGCGCGCGGGCGTCGTCGCCGTCCCCAACGCGGTCTTCTACGACCACCGGGAGGAGGGCGCGCCCTTCGTGCGGTTCGCGTTCTGCAAACGGCTGCCGGTGCTCCAGGAGGCGGTACAGCGCCTGAAGACCCTGACGGGGTGAGCACGCCCGCACTGTGCCCGGGTACGGCGAGAGCCCGGGCCCCCGCACTGCCGGGGTCCGGGCTCTCCGGGGTTCAGCCGCGGGGGCGGACTACTCGCCGTCCTCGTCGGTCGGCTTCTCCGCCTCGTTGACGTCCTGCTCCAGGCCGAGCTGCTCCACGAGCCACCGGTCGAACTCGATGGCGGCCCGCACCCAGCTGACCGTCGAGGAGACGAAGTGCTCCAGGCTGACGCCCATGCCGATCAGCATCTGCGCCTCGCCGATCAGGCGGACCGTGCCGTCGTCGTGGGTGTGGGAGTACACCTTGGGCCACAGGGTGCGCCGGTTCCAGTCGTCGACCGACTCGAGCAGCTGCGGCTTCTCGTCGATCTGGTGGGGCCGGTCGTAGAACGTCCGCACCGAGAAGACCTGCTGGTCACCCTCGCCGCGGAACATGAAGTACGTACGGAACTGCTCCCACGGCGCCGCGAGGTCGCCCTCGTCGTCGACGACGTACTTCAGCTCCATCTGTTCGAGGAGCTGCTTCACAAGATCCTGATCCGGGACGACGGGGCCCGCCGGTCCTTGGGGCTGCGGCTCGGGCTGCTTGCCCCCGAAGTTCGGAATCGAAGACGGGTCGATAGACATTCTGGGACACTCCTGCGGTCGTCTGGCTCGTCCGGCCATAGCTGAGGCCAGACGTACGGACCACCCTCTCTCGCCCGGGCCGTGCCCGGCAACCTGCCTGGCCGGGAGTCGGCCGCGCGGGTCGGGTCAGCGTGAGTACCAGAACCCCGGCCCCATCCCCTTGGTTCGCCGCAGGTCTGTGAAATACCGGCGGGCTTCCTCTTCGCGGCAGTCGATCCCGACGGCCTCCTCAACCCCTCTCGAGGGGCTCACACCGCTCGCCCGTCGCTGCGAAGCGGAGGGAAGGTACATGTGTACGCTTCCCGACTTGTGCGTACCTTCGCAGAAGAAGCGAACACCGGCCTTGACGAGGAGAGCTGCCCGGCTCTCCCAGTTCTTCGCAGCACGCCACTGTTCTCGGTAGACCACGCCGGTCGGCTCCTCCTCCCAGCGCGCATGGACCACCGGCTCGGCTTCCAGCCTCGAGATCGTCATCGCGTGTTCGTCCATCTGCCGGGTGAGCGCAGCAACGGCCGCCGGCGCGGTTGCCGTGCCGATGGCAACGGTGAGATTGGCGAGCGCGTTGCGCAACTCGGCGATGGCTGCGGTGTGGTCCCGCCCCGGTACGTATCTGCGCTTCGTCTCGGTCAGGTCACCGGCACGGCCCAGGAAGTCTTGCTCCACGACTGCACAGAGACTTTCGGCACGCCACGTCGCAGGAGCCTCGCAACGGTTCATTTCGGAAACGGACCGACACTGGTAGTACGTCAAGATCGCAGTCGTGCCGTCAGCCAGGTGATTCTTCTGGTTCCGCACGTACATGGGGCGACCACACACGCAGAAGACCACGCCGAGCAACGGGGTCCGCCAGCCCTTACCCGGTCTGGATTCCGCTGCGCGCTGCTCGGTGACAACCGCTTCCTGCAGCTCTGCGAACTCTTCGGACGCGAGGACGGGTTCCGCCCAGACCACGGCCTGGCCTTCTCCGTCCAGGACAGGTTCGGAACGATGCATCATCACACCCATCAGGGCGGGTGACCTCAGTATGTTGCGCAGTGGCGTCACGGACCAGCGGGTCCCCTTCTCAGGCCTGCGTTCCTGTCCCGGAAGATCCTTGTTCTGTTCCCTGCGCTGGTGATCACGGGCGCTGGGCACGCCCCGAAGGTTCCAGTCTCTCGCCACCGCGTAGACGGTGTCCTCGCCATGCACGAGGCGGTCGTAGGCTTCACGCACAAGCTGCGAGGTACAGGGATCGACCACCAGACGCTTGCGGCGCTCCCCCAGGTGGGAAAAGACCTCGACACGGTAGCCGAAAGGCCAGACGCCGCCGTTCCAGAGCCTGTTCTCACGGAAGAACTGCGTACGGTCGAGCTGCTTGGCCTGCACTGCTTTGCGATACTTGGCCGCCTGTGCCGCCTTGATACCCGCGAGCATCCGTCCGTCTTCGGATCGGATGTCGAACGTCGGATCGTCGAGGACCTCGACATCCTTCCCGTTCTTCAGGACCCAGTCGACAAAGTGCCACCAGTGCATGTCGTCCCGCGTAATGCGGTCCTGCTCGGTGACCATGAGCACGTCCCATTCGTGGACCAGCGGCTCCAGGAGCCATCTCCTCAGACTGGGACGCTGGTCGAGATGGACAGCACCGGAGATGGTGGCATCGACGACCCGGCCCACCTCCCTGTAAGTGCCCTGCCGCATCGCGCGCGTGAGGGCCTCATCCTGCCTGGTGAGAGCCGAGGACGCCTCGCTGTCACGGCTGATGCGCTGGACGGCCAGAACTCGCTTCATGTCGACACCCCTCCCGTTCGACACAACGAGCACACCAACACATCAGTTACGTCAAACGGTCATTATCGACTCGAAGCTCACCGTGAGAGGGCCCGCCCGCACCACGACCACGCGGTCCTGGAACACCTGCTCCAGGACCGCGATGGGAGAGGACCTTGCGCTCTACAGCGTCTTGCCGCTCGCCGGGCCCACGATCAGGTCGTCGCCGAAGCGGTCCACGCGGACCGTGTCGCCGTCCTTGATCTCGCCGGAGAGGATCTCCCGGGCGAGCCGGTCGCCGATCGCGGTCTGCACGAGGCGGCGCAGCGGGCGGGCGCCGTAGGCCGGATCGTTGCCCTCCTCGGCCAGCCAGGCGAGGGCCTCGTCGGTGACCTCCAGGGTGAGGCGGCGTTCGGCGAGCCGACGGGCCAGGCCGTTGATCTGGAGCCGGGCGATCCGGCTCAGCTCCTCCTTGCTGAGGGCCGAGAAGACCACCAGGTCGTCGAGCCGGTTGAGGAACTCCGGCTTGAAGGAGGACCGGACCACCTCCAGGACCTGCTGCTTCTTCTCCGCCTCGCCGGTCGTCGGGTCGACCAGGTACTGGCTGCCCAGGTTGGAGGTGAGGACCAGGATGGTGTTGCGGAAGTCGACGGTGCGGCCCTGGCCGTCGGTGAGGCGGCCGTCGTCCAGCACCTGGAGCAGGATGTCGAAGACCTCGGGGTGCGCCTTCTCCACCTCGTCGAGCAGTACAACGGTGTACGGCCGCCGCCGCACGGCCTCGGTGAGCTGGCCGCCCTCCTCGTAGCCGACGTATCCGGGCGGGGCGCCGACCAGCCGGGCCACGCTGTGCTTCTCGCTGTACTCGGACATGTCGATGCGGACCATGGCCCGCTCGTCGTCGAAGAGGAAGTCGGCGAGCGCCTTGGCCAGCTCGGTCTTGCCGACGCCGGTGGGGCCGAGGAAGAGGAAGGAACCCGTCGGGCGGTCCGGGTCGGCGATCCCGGCCCGGCTGCGCCGTACGGCGTCGGAGACGGCCCGCACGGCCTCGCTCTGGCCGATGAGCCGTTTGCCCAGCTCGTCCTCCATGCGCAGCAGCTTCTGCGTCTCCCCTTCGAGCAGGCGTCCGGCGGGGATGCCGGTCCAGGAGGCGACGACGTCGGCGATGTCGTCGGCGCCGACCTCCTCCTTGACCATGGTGTCCCGGGCAACCTCCTCCTCCGCCTCGGAGGCGGCCTCCAGGTCGCGCTCCAGGTCCGGGATCTCGCCGTAGAGCAGCTTGCTGGCGGTGTCGAAGTCGCCGTCGCGCTGGGCGCGCTCGGCCTGACCGCGCAGTTCGTCGAGCTTCTCCTTCAGCTCGCCGACCCGGTTGAGGGACTGCTTCTCCTTCTCCCAGCGGGCGGTGAGGCCGCGCAGCTCCTCCTCCTTGTCGGCGAGGTCGCGCCGCAGCCGCTCCAGGCGCTCCAGGGAGGCGGCGTCGGTCTCCTTGCCGATCGCCAGCTCCTCCATCTTCAGCCGGTCGACGGAGCGCTGGAGTTCGTCGATCTCGACGGGCGAGGAGTCGATCTCCATGCGCAGCCGGGAGGCGGCCTCGTCGACCAGGTCGATGGCCTTGTCGGGCAGGAAGCGGGAGGTGATGTACCGGTCGGAGAGGGTGGCGGCGGCCACCAGCGCGCTGTCGGCGATCTGCACCTTGTGGTGGGCCTCGTAGCGGCCCTTGAGCCCGCGCAGGATGGCGATGGAGTCCTCGACGGTCGGCTCGGCGACCAGCACCTGCTGGAAGCGCCGCTCCAGGGCGGGGTCCTTCTCGATCCGCTCCCGGTACTCGTCGAGGGTGGTGGCGCCCACCATGCGCAGCTCGCCGCGCGCGAGCATGGGCTTGAGCATGTTCCCGGCGTCCATGGCGGAGTCCCCGCCGGCGCCGGCGCCCACGACGGTGTGCAGCTCGTCGATGAAGGTGACGACCTGCCCGTCGGAGTCCTTGATCTCGGCGAGGACGGTCTTCAGCCGCTCCTCGAACTCACCGCGGTACTTGGCCCCGGCGACCATGGCGCCGAGGTCCAGCGCCACCAGCCGCTTGTCCTTCAGGGACTCGGGCACGTCCCCCTTGACGATCCGCTGGGCGAGTCCCTCGACGACGGCGGTCTTGCCGACGCCGGGCTCGCCGATGAGGACGGGGTTGTTCTTGGTCCGCCGGCTGAGCACCTGGACCACCCGCCGGATCTCCTGGTCCCGTCCGATGACGGGGTCGAGCTTTCCGTCCCGGGCGGCCGCGGTGAGGTCGGTACCGAACTTCTCCAGGGCCTTGTACTGGCCCTCGGGGTCGGCGGTGGTCACGCGACGCCCTCCCCTCGCCTTGCGGAAGGCCTCCTGCAGCTTCTTCGCACTGGCTCCCTGCCCCTCCAGTACCTCACCGGCCGCGCCGCCCTTCGCGGCGATGCCGAGGAGCAGGTGCTCGGTGGAGAGGTACTCGTCCCCGAGTTCCTTGGCGCGTGCCTGGGCGTCGGCGACCACGGCGAGCATCTCACGGTTGGGTTGCGGGGGTGCGACGGTGGACCCGGTCACGCTGGGCAGCCCGGCGACGATGCGCTCGGCGCCGGTGCGCACCGCGGCGAGGTCGGCCTCGACGGCGGCGAGCAGGTCGGTGATGTTCTCGTTATCTTGCCGTCGCCCTTGCCCCTGGAGCAGGGCCAGGAGCAGGTGGGCAGGGGTGAGGTCGGCGTTTCCCTCGGTCACGGCCCGGTTGCTGGCCGCGTTGATCGCGTCCCGGCTCCGGTTGGTCAGCTCGGCGTCCACGTTCTGGCTCTCCTCCTCGCGTCAGTGCTGACTCATCCAGCGTACACAAAGTTGAGTCGGTTCCACTCAATGTGCACTCAAGGTGCACTCGCGGTGGATCGCACACGTCACCCTCAGGGACGCCGGAGTGGCCGCACAGGGAGTCAGGACCACTTCACACGAGTGTCTTTTCGGCCAGCTGCGGAACCGGCCACTGTCGCGAGATGTCCGCACATGCGACAGCGGCGTCACCGTGTTCAGGTCACGGTGACGCCGCTGCCGGGGGGAAGCACCTGAGCGATTGTGTTACGACGGGGGAATCGCGTCAGGCACTGCGGGGGGTGGCCGAGATGGTCCTCACTTCGGGGATCTCCGGCTGCTCGAGCCGGTGGTCCCGCTGGTCCAGGTTCACAAAGATCATTCCGTACCGGATGGCACACCGCACGGGCTGCGGCGCCCCCCGAGGCCGCCGCAGACACCGGTACGCACGCACGTCGCCGTCCTCGTCCAGCGTGACGACGACCGGCTCGCCGAAGACGGTCACCATCAGCGAGTCACCGGCGTGCGGGATCGCGGTGACCAGGTCGATGAAGTGCCAGCCGGAGCGGTAGGCGGTGGCCATTTCACGACGGAAGGAGCGGTCGTCGGGTGGCGTGGTCACTTCAGCCCCCCGTGTTCGCAACGCCCGATGGCCAGTGACTGTCCGCCCGAACATCGCCCTCCGTGTCGGAGTGAAAGCTCAGCGCTCCGAAGATCGCGGCGGCGAAGAGGGCGCCAGCAAGCACCGAGCGAACCAGTCTGTTGCGCATGGTCGGCTTCGTCCTCACTCGTAAGTCTCCTCTTCCCCCGTCAGGTAAGACGATGGCTCATTCCAACACCTCATGGCCACACAATCGGTGCATCATGTTCCTGCATGTTCAGGACCCTGGGGGGTGGAGATTTGGTGGCAAATCAGACTAAGGCGTCGCATCCCCATGCGGTGACCGAACTGTGCGACGAAGGTACCCGGCTCTACGCGAACGCCCTACGCACGGGACGGATCGCGAGGGCGGACGTGGAGTCCGCTCCCTGCCTGATGGAACTGGCGCTGATACACCCGGATCCGGACGATGCCGACTGGTTGCGTCCGGTGCCCCCGTCCGCCGCTCTGGCCCAGCGCCTGCACCCCATCGAGCGGGAGATCACGGAGCGGCGGCGGCTCTCGATCGAGCTGGCGGACGCGTTCGAACCCTTCATGGCCATCGGCACGCAGCCGGCGAGGAGCGAGCACTCCATCACGGTGCTGGAGGGCGGTGACCGCATCAACTCGGCCCTCAACCTGGCCACCACCCAGTGCCAGACGGAGATGCTCACGGTACAGCCGAGCGACGACCGGTTCTCCGAACGCAGCCTCACCCAGGGGCTCGAGCGGGACAAGCCGCTGACGGAACGCGGCGTACGGATCCGCACGCTCTACCAGCACACGGCTCGGTACAGCCCACAGAAGATCGCCTATGTCGCCCAGCTGTCCAACGGCAAGGCGGAGTACCGCACGATCGACGAGGTGGTGGAGCGCCTCATCGTCTGCGACGAGACCGTGGCGTTCATCCCGACCCGCGACGACCAGCAGGTCGCCCTCGAAATCCGTAACCCCGGCCTGGTCCGTTACCTGATCAAGGTCTTCGAATTCATGTGGAGCCGGTCCGTGCCGCTGAGCGCGGGCGCGCCCTACGAACCCGCACCGGGTGGTATCACCGACATCCAGTACTCCATAGCCAAGCTGCTGGTCGAAGGACACGTCGACGAGGCCATCGCCCGGCGCCTGGGCATGAACGTGCGCACCTGCCGGGCGCACATAGCCAAGCTGGCACAGGCCCTCGGCAGCGGCAGCCGCGCCCAGCTCGGCTTCCTCATCGCCCAGTCCGGGATCCTGGAGAACGATCACTGATCGCAGTCGACGAAGAGAGTCACACGTGACCCCAGAGGTGCATCACCACGGAGCGGAGGAGCTGTGTGATGCGGGCCTGGAGATCTACGCCCGCGCACTGCGGGAGGGGCACCTCCCCGGCGCCGCGGCGGCGACGGCACCCTGCCTGATCGACAACGGCCTCCTCCACCCCGCCGTCGACGACCTGGACCGCCTGGAGCCCGTGCCGCCCACCGTGGTGCTGCAACGCCTGCTCCGGTCCTCCGAGGACCGCGTCGCCGACGAGCGGCGGCGCGGGCAGCGGATGGCCGATGTCTTCGAGCCCCTCATCCGCCTGGGCCGGCGCGACGTCCTCACCGAGGACACCCCGGCCCTCAGAATCCTCGGCAGCAAGGAGCGGACGGGCCAGGCCATCGAGGAAGCCATGGCCGAGGGCAGGAAGGAGCTCCTCGCGATCCAGCCGCACGACTCGCACGTCACCAAGCGCCCCGACATCCTCGAAGGGGCCATGAAGCGGGACCAGGCCTTCCTCGACCGCGGGGCCCGGGTAAGGGCGTTGTACCAGCACACCATCCGCCACGCCCCCTATACGCGGGCCCGCTACGAGCAGCTGACCGGCGACGTCGAGGCGCGCACCCTGGACGAGGTGACCGAACGCCTGATCATCGTCGACCGCACCGTCGCCTTCATCCCCGCCAGCGCCGACCGATCCCTCGCGCTCGAAGTCCGCCATCCCGCCCTCATCGCGTACTTCGTCAACACCTTCGACCGCCTCTGGCACCTGGCCACCCCCATGTACCCGCAAGCCGTCCACCAGCCCACGCTCAACGGCATCACCCCCCGCCAACGCGCCATAGCCGCCCTCCTCGTCGAAGGCCACACCGACAGCGACATCGCCGACCGCCTCGGCATGAACGTCCGTACCGCCCGTGTCCACATCGCCAAACTCGCCGCCACCCTCGGCAGCGAGAGCCGGGCGCAACTCGGCTACCTCATCGGGCAGTCGGGGATTCTCGACCGGGAAGGATGACGGGGGGCGGGGCGCTGCGCGGGGAGCCGTCGAGGCCGGCCTGGGCTATGCGGACGCCCAACTGCGTGCGGCTCGCCGCGCCCAGGGTCTCCGAGAGCCGGGCGATGTGCGCACGGGCCGTACGGACGCTGATGCCGAGGCGTTCGGCGATCACCGCGTCCTGGTGGCCCTCCGCGAGGAGCGCCGCGATGGACTGCTCGCGGTGGGAGATGCCCTCGATGCCGGTGTCGGGGAGGGGGGCGGTCAAGGGGATGGCGAGGCGCCAGAGGCGTTCGAAGACCGTGACCAGGTAGGAGATCAGGGCGGGGTGGCGCAGCTCCAGGGCCATCGTGCGGTCGCTGTTGGCGGGGATGAAGGCGACGGTGCGGTCGAAGAGGATGAGCCGGTCGATGACCTCGTCCAGGGTGCGGGCCTCCACCGCGTCGCCCATCAGCTCCAGGTAGTTGAGCAGGCCCTGGCCGTGCCGGGCCACGTGCGTGTACAGGTCCCGCATCCGCACCCCGCGCCCGCGCAGCGCCAGCGCCCGGTGCAGGCCCTCGGACAGCTCGTGCTCGCGCCGGATGCCGCCGGGCTGGACGGTGAGCACCTCCGTCGTACAGGCCTGCGTCGCCTCGTCCATCGCGGCCTGGATGCGGGACAGCCCGTCGAGGACCCGGATCGCCGTGCTCTCGGTGCCGGCCGGGGTCTGGAGCAGCCGGCCGAGGTCCGCGTACCACTCGAAGGCCTCCACGGCCGAGCCCACCCGCCGCTGACTGGCGCTGACCTCGTCGTGCACCCCGCGCAGCAGCCGCGTCATCACCTCCTGCGGGGAGGTCGGCACCAGCCAGTCCATGTCGTCGGGGTCGGGGTGCAGCAGGGCCAGTTCCAGGAGGCAGGGCACCGGCTCGGCGTCCTGGCGCGGCACCCGGCCGCGCCGGACCGCCCGGGAGTACACGCGGTCCCCGGCCGCGCACAGCCGGTCGGCCCCGTGGGGGTGCTCCTGAGCCCCGTGCCCGGCCATCGCCCATCCCACCCCCGGTTCCGGCTCTTCCGCAGCGCAACTATGCGCGGCCGGGACCGGCTCCGCAACAAGGCTCCGCGGCGGACGGAGGCCGAAAAGAGCCGGTTGAGAGCGGAACGCCCGGTCCCCGTGGAACCGGGCGGACACGCGGGCTGTCTACTTCAGACCTAGCTCCGCGCACGCGTCCGCGTACTTGGCGGTGCAGATGTCGGTGACCTTGTAGAAGCCCTCCGCGACGACCGTCTCCTCGATGTTGGCCTTGGTGAGGGCCACGACGGGGACGAGCTGCGCGGGGATGCCCTTGTGGGTGGGGCTGTCGACCTTGTCGCGGGCGAGCGCGTCGAACTGGATGTCCCGGCCCTGGACCCGCGCCACGGCCATCTCCGCGGCGTTCTCGGCCTCCTGCGGATAGGACTTGTACACGCTCATGTACTGCTCGCCGGTGACGATCCGCTGGACCGCCGCGAGTTCCGCGTCCTGGCCGGTGATCGGCGGCAGGTCGGTGACGCCCGCGTCCTCCAGGGCCTTGATGATGCCGCCCGCCATGCCGTCGTTGGCGGAGTAGACGCCCGCGATCTTGTTCTTGCCGATCTTCTCGATCGCCTCGGTCATGTTCGCCTCGGCGTTCTCCGGCTTCCAGTCCTTGGTGTCGAAGGACTGGGCGATCGTCACCTTGCCGTTCAGCTCCGACAGCGCGCCCGCCTTGAACTGCTTGGCGTTCGGGTCGGTGGACGAGCCGTTCATCATGACGATCTTCTCGGAGCTCTTCGGGTCGCCGCCGAGCGCCTCGATGAGCGAGCGGCCCTGGACCTCGCCGACCAGCTCGTTGTCGAAGGAGATGTAGGCGTCGATCGGGCCCTCGGCCAGCCGGTCGTAGGCGATGACGGGGATGCCGGCGTCCTTGGCCTTCTGCACGCCGTCCGCGATGGCGTGCGAGTCGACCGCGTCCAGCACGATCACGTCGACCTTGTCCTCGATCATCTGCTGCATCTGGTCGGCCTGCTTGGTGGCGCTGGCCTCGGCGTTGGCGTACTTGACGATGCCCTCGTCACGCGTCAGCTCGCCGACCTTCTTCTTGAAGAAGGGGTAGTCGAACTGCTCGTAGCGCGTGTTCTCCTTCTCCGGCAGCAGCAGCCCGACCAGGAGGTCGTTGCCCTTGGACGGGCTGGCGTCGTCGCTGCTCTCCGACGCGCCCAGCATGCCGCAGGAGGCCAGCGAGAGGGTCATCAGGGACGCGGCCACGGATATGGCGGTACGACGGGCACGGGCACGGGCACGGCTGCTCACTGCGCTAGACCTTCCGACACACGGGTGTAGTTGGTATCCAGGTGACCCAGGTGACCCCCGGTGAAGAGAGCCAACGCTGTCTTCACCAAATCGTCAAGAAGTACTAGACCAATGAGACAGCACCGTTGTGAACCAGCCCCGGAGGACGAGGTGGTCCTCCGGGGCCGGTGATGCCGTTTTCCCTTGTGCCGTCTGCCGGTCCGGCTCAGTCCGAGGACTGGCCGCGGCGCCCCGGCCGCCAGACCACCAGGGCGCTGGTCTGCTGTACCTCTTGGTAAGGGACCAGGTCACGGCGGTACGACGCGTGCACCGCGGCCTCGCGCTGGCGCATCGCCGTGGCCGCGCCGTCGAGGGCGGCGGCCAGCTCGGCCGCGCGGGCCTGCAGCTCGGCGACCTGGTTCTCCAGTTCGATGATGCGCTTGATTCCGGCCAGGTTGATGCCCTCGTCCTGCGACAACTGCTGGACCGTGCGCAGCAGTTCGATGTCGCGGGCCGAGTAGCGCCGGCCGCGGCCGGCCGTGCGGTCCGGGGAGACCAGGCCGAGGCGGTCGTACTGGCGCAGGGTCTGCGGGTGCAGGCCGGAGAGCTGGGCCGCCACCGAGATGACGTAGACCGGGGTGTCCTCGGTCAGTTCGTACGGGTTGCGTCGACGACCGTCCATTCCCGTCAAGCTCCCTTCGCGGCCTGGAACAACTCCGCCCGCGGATCCTCGTCCGCGGTCGCCTCGCGATACGCCTCAAGCGCGTCACGAGCCTTCCCCGTCAGATCCTTCGGAACACTCACCTCCACGGTGACCAGGAGGTCGCCGCGGGTGCCGTCCTTGCGGACCGCGCCCTTGCCCCGGGCCCGCATGGTGCGCCCGCCCGGCGTGCCCGCCGGCAGCTTCAGCGTGACGGGCGGACCGCCCAGGGTCGGGACGCGGACCTCGCCGCCGAGGGCCGCCTCGGCGTAGGTGACCGGGACGGTGACGGTGAGGTTGTCGCCCCTGCGGCCGAAGACGGGGTGCTCCTTGACGTGCACGACCACGTACAGGTCGCCCGCCGGGCCGCCCCGCTCGCCCGGCGTGCCCTTGCCGCGCAGCCGGATGCGCTGGCCGTCCAAGACCCCGGCGGGGATACGGACCTGCATCGTCCGCGAGGACTTGGCGCGTCCGGAGCCCTTGCAGACCTCGCAGGGGTCCTCGGCGATCAGGCCGCGGCCCTTGCAGTCCGGGCACGGGTCGGTGAGGGAGAAGCCGCCGCCCGAGCCCCGGGCGACCTGGCCGGTGCCGACGCAGGTCGGGCACACGCGCGGCGTGCCGTTCTTGTCGCCGGTGCCCGAACAGGCCTTGCAGGGCGCCTGCGAGGACATCCGGAGCGGCACGGTCGCGCCCTCGATGGCCTCGGTGAAGCTCAGGGTGACCTCGGACTCGATGTCCTGCCCGCGCCGCGGCTGCGTGCGCGTGCCGGTGCCCGGTCCGCCGCCGGTGCGGTTGAACAGGCCGCCGAAGACGTCCCCGAGGCCGCCGCCGAAGCCGCCGGCGCCGCCCTGGCCTCCCCCGCCCTGGGCGCCGCCTCCGAAGAGGTCGCCCAGGTCGAAGTTGAAGGTGCCGCCGCCGCCCGCGCCCGGCCCCGGGCGGAAGCCCCCGTTGCCGAAGAGGCTGCGGGCCTCGTCGTACTCCTTGCGCTTCTTGGGGTCACCGAGGATGTCGTTGGCCTCGGAGATCTCCTTGAAGCGCTCCTCCGCCTTGACGTTCCCCTTGTTGGCGTCCGGGTGGTTCTCGCGGGCGAGCTTGCGGTACGCCTTCTTGATCTCGGCCTCGGTGGCGTCCTTGGGGACGCCGAGAACCTTGTAGTAGTCCTTCTCGATGAAGTCCTTCGTGCTCATCCCCGACGTCCCTCCTCTCGCGCCCTGTGCGTCACTTCGAGCTCAGCCCTCGTCCGGGCCACCGCTCTCCTTGGTCCCGGCGTCGTCCTCCGCGCCGGAGGCGTCCGGCGCCTCGGTGGCGTCCTCGGCCGGCTTGACCGGCTGGGCGCCCGGCTGCGGCTCGGCGACCGCCACCCGCGCGGGGCGGATGGTGCGTTCGCCGATCCGGTACCCGGGCTGCAGGATCGCCACGCAGGTCGTCTCCGTGACGTCCGGTGCGTAGGAGTGCATCAGGGCCTCGTGGATCGTCGGGTCGAAGGGCTCGCCCTCCTTGCCGAACTGCTGGAGGCCCATCTTGGCGATGACCGTCTCCAGCGACTCCGCGACGGACTTGAAGCCGCCGACCAGTTCGCCGTGCTCCCGGGCGCGCCCGACGTCGTCGAGCACGGGAAGCAGCTCGGACAGGAGGTTCGCGACGGCGACCTCCTTGACCGCGACGCGGTCCCGCTCCACCCGGCGGCGGTAGTTCTGGTATTCGGCCTGGAGGCGCTGGAGGTCCGCCGTGCGCTCGCCGAGCGCCGTGCGCACCTGGTCCAGCTGGGCCACCAGGCCCGCGTTCTCGCTCGCGTCCCCGGCCGGGGCCGCCCCCTCTTCGGAGGCGGCCTGCGGCTCGGCGTCGTCAGGGGTGGCGCCGGAGGGGACGTCGGGCTTCTCCTCGAAACCCGGGGTCTCCTCCGTCACGCGGCACCGTCCTTGCGCTCGTCGTCCACGATCTCGGCGTCGACGACGTCGTCGTCGGCCTTGTCGCCGGAGGCGGCACCCGCGTCGGCGCCCGGGGCCTCGCCGCCGGCGGCCTGCGCGGCCTGGGCGTCGGCGTACATGGCCTGGCCCAGCTTCTGCGAGACGGCGGCGACCTTCTCGGTGGCGGTGCGGATCTCGGCGGTGTCCTCGCCCTTGAGCTTCTCCTTCAGCTCGGCGACGGACTCCTCGACCTCGGTCTTGACCTCGCCGGGGACCTTGTCCTCGTTGTCCTTGAGGAACTTCTCCGTCTGGTAGACGAGCTGCTCGCCCTGGTTGCGGGACTCGGCGGCCTCGCGGCGGGCGTGGTCCTCCTCCGCGTACTTCTCGGCCTCCTGGCGCATCCGGTCGACCTCGTCCTTCGGCAGCGAGGAGCCGCCGGTGACGGTCATCTTCTGCTCCTTGCCCGTGCCCAGGTCCTTCGCGGTCACGTGCATGATGCCGTTGGCGTCGATGTCGAAGGCGACCTCGATCTGCGGGACGCCGCGGGGCGCCGGCGGCAGACCGGTCAGCTCGAACATCCCGAGCTTCTTGTTGTACGCCGCGATCTCGCGCTCGCCCTGGTAGACCTGGATCTGCACGGAGGGCTGGTTGTCCTCGGCGGTGGTGAAGATCTCCGAGCGCTTGGTCGGGATCGTCGTGTTCCGCTCGATCAGCTTGGTCATGATGCCGCCCTTGGTCTCGATGCCGAGGGACAGCGGGGTGACGTCGAGCAGCAGGACGTCCTTGACCTCGCCCTTGAGGACACCGGCCTGCAGGGCGGCGCCGATGGCGACGACCTCGTCCGGGTTGACGCCCTTGTTGGCGTCCTTGCCGCCGGTCAGCTCCTTGACCAGCTCGGCGACGGCGGGCATACGCGTGGAGCCGCCGACGAGAACGACGTGGTCGATCTCGCTGAGCTGGATGCCGGCGTCCTTGATGACGTTGTGGAACGGCGTCTTGCAGCGCTCCAGCAGGTCGGAGGTCAGCTGCTGGAACTGGGCGCGGGTGAGCTTCTCGTCCAGGTGCAGCGGGCCCTCGGCGGACGCCGTGATGTAGGGGAGGTTGATCGAGGTCTCGGTGGACGAGGACAGCTCGATCTTGGCCTTCTCGGCGGCCTCGCGCAGGCGCTGGAGGGCCATCTTGTCCTTGCCCAGGTCCACGCCGTGGCCGGACTGGAACTGCTTGACCAGGTAGTCGACGACGCGCTGGTCCCAGTCGTCACCACCGAGGTTGTTGTCACCGTTGGTGGCCTTCACCTCGACGACGCCGTCGCCGATCTCCAGCAGCGAGACGTCGAACGTACCGCCACCGAGGTCGAAGACCAGGATGACCTGCTCGTCCTTGTCGAGGCCGTACGCCAGCGCGGCGGCGGTCGGCTCGTTGACGATGCGCAGGACGTTGAGGCCCGCGATCTCACCGGCCTCCTTGGTGGCCTGGCGCTCGGCGTCGTTGAAGTACGCCGGGACGGTGATGACCGCGTCGGTCACCTTCTCGCCCAGGTAGGACTCGGCGTCCCGCTTCAGCTTCTGCAGCACGAAGGCGCTGATCTGCTGCGGGTTGAAGTCCTTGCCGTCCAGGTTGACCTTCCAGTCGGTGCCCATGTGGCGCTTGACCGAGCGGATGGTCCTGTCGACGTTCGTGACCGCCTGGCGCTTGGCCACCTCGCCGACGAGCACCTCGCCGTTCTTGGCGAAGGCGACGACGGACGGCGTGGTCCTGGCGCCCTCGGCGTTGGTGATGACGGTGGGCTCGCCGCCCTCCAGAACGCTGACGACGGAGTTAGTCGTGCCCAGGTCGATGCCGACCGCACGTGCCATGGTGAATAACCTCCAGCTGACTTGAGTGGAACAGGCTCAAGTGTGCATGACGCCCGGCGATGGGTCAACAGAGGTGAGTCGAGCCGACTCAACTCTTATCCGCTCCTTACACGCAACGACGCCCCGACCTGTACGTTCTCGGTACGCGCGGCCTGACGAACCGGAAAAATCGCCGCCCGGAAGGACGCACCGCCCGCGACTCCGGTTGCCCCGCGAGGCGCCTGGGACACTCCGGCCCGCACCCGCCCACCCCGCCCGGCCCGGCCCGGTGGACCGGAGCCCGTGCCTCCACACCCCGCCGGGGTCAGGGTTGCCTCAGCGACGCAGATCACCGCACGTCCGACTACAGTGCGGCGGAGGATGGGGGTACTCTCAGACGAACTGAATAAGTTACCGCTTAGTAATACCGCCCCCTCGCAACCTCGCAGGCCCGAGGAGCCCCCAAATGCAACTCGCCGCGATCATCGTGTCGCTGGTCCTGATCGTGGTCGGCGTCGCACTGTTCGGCCGCGCCGTCCTGCAGATCGTCACCTACCTGCGGCTGGGCCAGCCGGTGCCGGCCGGAACGCGGACCAACGACCCCGTGGACCGCACCGTCACCGTGGTCAGGGAGTTCCTCGGCCACACCCGGATGAACCGCTGGGGCATCGTCGGCGTGGCGCACTGGTTCGTCGCGGTGGGCTTCTTCTCCCTGCTGCTGACGATCGTCAACGCCGTCGGCCAGCTCTTCCAGGCCGACTGGATCCTGCCGGTCATCGGCGACTGGGCGCCGTACAACGTCTTCGTCGAGTTCATCGGCACGATGACGGTGCTCGGCATCCTGGTGCTCATCGGCATCCGGCAGCTGTCCCACCCGCGCAAGCCGGGCCGCAAGTCCCGCTTCGCCGGCTCCAACTTCGGCCAGGCGTACTTCGTCGAGGCCGTCATCCTCATCGTCGGCGTCTGCATCTTCATGCTGCACGCGCTGGAGGGCGCCCTCCACCACGTCGACGGCTACGAGGCGTCGTTCTTCATCTCGTACCCGGTGGTCTCCGCGCTCCGGGACGCGGACCTCGGCACGCTCCAGAACCTCGTCTACTTCTTCGCCGGGCTGAAGATCGCGACCTCCTTCATCTGGATGATCACGGTCGCCCTGAAGACCGACATGGGCGTGGCCTGGCACCGCTTCCTGGCCTTCCCGAACATCTGGTTCAAGCGCGACGCCAAGGGCGGCACCGCGCTCGGCGCGCTGCTCCCGATGACCTCGGGCGGCAAGCCGATCGACTTCACCGACCCCGGCGACGACGACGTCTTCGGCGTCTCCCAGGTCGAGCAGTTCTCCTGGAAGGGCCTGCTGGACTTCTCCACCTGCACCGAGTGCGGCCGATGCCAGTCGCAGTGCCCCGCCTGGAACACCGGCAAGCCGCTCTCCCCCAAGCTCCTGATCATGTCCCTGCGCGACCACGCGCACGCCAAGGCCCCCTACCTGCTGGCCGGCGGCGGCAAGACGATGGAGGGCGAGGAGAAGGCGTCCGAGGAGCAGCTCGCCGGTGTCCCGGCCGCGGCCCTGGCGGAGGCCGAGCGCCCGCTGATCGGCACCCTTGAGGCCGCATCCGACAGCGGCTTCGCCGCGGGCGGCGTCATCGACCCGGACGTCCTGTGGTCCTGCACCACCTGCGGCGCCTGCGTCGAGCAGTGCCCGGTCGACATCGAGCACGTCGACCACATCGTCGACATGCGCCGCTACCAGGTCATGATCGAGTCGGCGTTCCCGTCCGAGGCGGGCACGATGCTCAAGAACCTGGAGAAGAAGGGCAACCCCTGGGGCCTGGCGAAGAAGCAGCGCCTGGAATGGCTCAAGGAGCTGGACTTCGAGGTCCCGGTCGTCGGCAAGGACATCGAGGACCTCACCGAGGTCGAGTACCTGTACTGGGTTGGCTGCGCCGGCGCCCTCGAGGACCGCGCCAAGAAGACCACCAAGGCGTTCGCCGAGCTGCTCCACATCGCGGGCGTCAAGTTCGCGATCATGGGCGGCGACGAGAAGTGCACCGGCGACTCCGCCCGCCGCCTCGGCAACGAGCCCCTGTTCCAGGAGCTCGGCATGGAGAACGTCATGTCCCTCAACGCCGCCTTCGGCGAGGAGATGGACGACGACGGCAAGGTGGTGCCCGAGTCGGCGAAGCCCAAGTCGGCGAAGAAGATCGTCGCCACCTGCCCGCACTGCCTCAACACCCTCGGCAACGAGTACCCGCAGCTCGGCGGCGACTACGAGGTCATCCACCACACCCAGCTGCTCCAGCACCTGGTCGACGAGGGCAAGCTGCTCCCGGTCACCCCGGTCGAGGGCATCATCACCTACCACGACCCCTGCTACCTGGGCCGCCACAACAAGATCTACACCCCGCCGCGCGAGATCATCGCCGCCGTCCCCGGCGTCCGCAACGAGGAGATGCACCGCCACAAGGAGCGCGGCTTCTGCTGCGGCGCCGGCGGCGCGCGGATGTGGATGGAGGAGCGGATCGGCAAGCGCATCAACAACGAGCGCGTCGACGAGGCCCTCTCCGTCAACCCGGACATCGTCTCCACGGCCTGCCCGTTCTGCCTGGTCATGCTGACGGACTCGGTCAACGGCAAGAAGAACGACGGAACGGCCAAGGAGTCCATCCAGGTCGTCGACGTCGCCCAGCTCCTGCTGGACTCCGTCAGGACCCCGGCCGACCCGACCGGCGAGCCGACGCCGGAGAGCGAGCCGACGCCGGAGCCGGTGAAGTAGCCGCCGCGCACCCGCTCGACCGACACCCCCGGGTTCCGTCCGCACCCGGGGGTGTCGCCGTATGTCGAACGCGTGCATGATTACCCGGTCGTTGTCGGTGCTGGTGTTACGGGTTGATACGGACGAGGTGAACGGTGCGGCGCCTGCGAAGAACCACCCTGACCGGCACGGCCGCCGCCGGCTGCCTGCTGCTGCTCGCCGCCTGCGGCCACGGCCCGGCGCCCGCGGCCGAGGACGCCGCCGCGCCCACCCCCGTACGCGCCGCCCAGGCCCCCGCCCTGCTCCCCGTCCCGCACGGCGAGGGCAGCGAGGTCCCCGACGACTTCAACGGCGACGGCCACCGCGACCTGGTCCTCGACAACCTGGTCACGGCGGAGACCCACACGGACGACGCGGGCATCGGCATCGTCTACGGCTCTCCCCGCGGACTGGTGCCGGGAGCCCGGCAGTTGCTCACGCCGAAGAAGTACGCGGCGCCGACCGACGGCCGGTTGCCGGCCGTCTTCGAGGCGGAGGCGAGCTGCGACCTCGACGGCGACGGCTTCACCGACCTCGTGGTCACCACCGACCCGCCCTACGACGGCCAGGGCCGCCCCCCGGTCCCGCTCCAGCTCCTCTTCGGCTCCCCGTCGGGACCGACCGGCCGTGCGGTCCCGCTGACCATCCCGGACAAGGCCCGCTACGGCAACGACTGGCCCGAGCGCCCGGTGTGCGGCGACTTCGACGGCGACGGCGCCCAGGACCTGGTCGTCCACGCCTCCGCCGGCCGCCTCAGCCACCTGCGCGGCCCCTTCACCCGCGAGGGCGCCCCGGACAGGGCCGGCGCGCCCGTCCCGTCCCCCGGCGAGGCACCGACCGGCCCCGCCGCCGACGTGAACCGCGACGGGTACGACGACCTGGTCGTCCGCGTCTCCGCGGGCCCCGGCAAGGCGGCCCTCGTCCTGGGCGGCCCCGACGGCCCGGCCCGCACCGGGGTCACCCTCCCCACCGGCGTCGACATCGCCCTGGGCGCCTTCGGCAAGGGCAAGGCGCTGGACGCGGCGGTGGGCACCCTGGACGGCACCGCGCTGCGCTACGACCTCCCCACCGCGGCCCGCGGCACCCTCGACACCCCCGGCTCGATGCTCGACGCCGCCGACTTCGACGGCGACGGCCTGAGCGACCTGGTCTCCAGCGGCTCCGGAGTACGCGTGTACCCCGGCCGCGCGACGGGCCCCACGACGCGGGGCGCGGTCACGGTGCGGCCCGCGTCGACGGGCACGACCCGGGTGCTGACGGCCGGCGACTTCGACGGCGACGGCCTGGCGGACCTGGTGCTGCGCACGTCCCAGGGCGACACGAAGGACTCCGTCGAGATCCACCGGGGCACGACGAACGACCTGGTCACGCCACGGGCCGCGGTCACCTTCTCGACGACACAGTTCCTGACCCCCTCCTGACCCACTCCTGACCCCGTAGGGGCCCGGCGGACGCACGCGCCGGGCCCACCGGTCGGACGTCGGGGACGCCTCGGGGAGCACCCGTAAGGGATGTCACAGCTCGGCAGCAAAGGACCCCCGAACCGCCGGGCCCCGCACGTCACTCTCCGGGACCAGGTACGTTCGAAGGCGTGGCTGGATTCAGGATCGGACGCGGCCGGGACAACGGCGCTCCAAACGCGCGACCGCAACGCCCCCCGTACGGACAGCAGGCGCCCCAGGGACCCCCGTACGGCGGCCCGGCGACGCCTCAGCAGCCGTACCCGCAGCCGCCGTACGGAGGTGGCGCCCCCGGACCGGGCCGGGCCCCCGGCGGATCGCCCTGGCCGCAGGCACCCGGCGGCGGGCACGGCGGCGGACCTGTCGGCGGGCACGGTGAGCCGGAGTACTTCGGCGACGGCGGCTACGGACAGGGCGGCCCCGGCGGCCACCCCCAGCAGGCCCCGTACGACCCGTACGCGGCCAACAACCCGGGCCACACCCAGGCGTTCACGGTCGACGACCCCTACCACCAGGGCGACACCTACCGCGCCGGCTCCGCCCCGGCCCCCGGCCCGGTCGGGCCCCGCCTGCACTGGAAGGACCTCCTGAGGGGCGTGATCCTGGCGCCCAACCAGACCTTCCTCCAGATGCGGGACTACGCGATGTGGGCCCCGGCGCTCATCGTGACGTTCCTCTACGGCCTGCTGGCGGTCTTCGGCTTCGACGGCGCCCGCGAGGAGGCGATCAACGCCACCCTCTCCAACGCGATCCCGATCGTCCTGACCACGGCGGTGGCGCTGGTGCTGAGCGCCTTCGTCCTGGGTGTGGTCACCCACACCCTGGCCCGCCAGCTCGGCGGCGACGGCGCCTGGCAGCCCACGGTCGGCCTCTCCATGCTGATCATGTCCCTCACGGACGCCCCGCGCCTGGTCGTCGCGATGTTCGCCGGCGGTGACGCGCCCTTCGTCCAGATCCTCGGCTGGGCCACCTGGGTCGCGGCCGGCGCCCTCCTCACCCTGATGGTCGGCCGCTCCCACGACCTGCCCTGGCCGAAGGCGCTGGGCGCGTCCGCGATCCAGCTGATCGCACTGCTGTCGATCGTGAAGCTGGGCACGTTCTAGCCGCAGGCATACGGAAGGGCCCCGGCGGGTACGTCACGCCGGGGCCCTTCGCGTCGGATCTGTCCGCCGGTCCGTCCGGTCAGGCGTCGAGCACCTGTCCCTGCCGCCGTACGACGGGCGGCTGAACGCTCCAGGCTGAGTGACCTGTATGAGGGTAGTAACCTTGCTTCACTCCGGCAGAGGCCCGCCGGGGTGGGGGAGGAACCAAGCGTGGCACGCAAGGTGGCCATCTACACCCGGATCTCACGAGACGACGAGGGCGACGGTCTAGGAGTCGCCCGCCAGCGGCAGGACTGCGAACGACTGGCCGACCTGCGCGGACTGAGCGTGGCGAAGATCTACGAGGACAACGACGTCTCCGCGTACAAACGGAACGTGCGCCGCCCCGAGTTCGAGCTGATGCTGTCCGATCTGACGGCCGGGCTCATCGACGGCGTGGTGTCCTACGACCTGGACAGGCTGGCCCGCCAGCCGAAGGATCTTGAACGTCTGATCGAGGTCTTCGAGACCCGGAAGCGCCTGACGTTCGTCACCGTCACGAACGACATCGACCTGTCGTCGGCGGACGGCCGGACCATGGCACGCGTGATGGTCGCGTTCGCCAACAAGTCGTCACACGACACCGCCCGCCGCATCAAGCGGAAACACCTCGAACTCGCGTTGAACGGGAAGTCGAACGGCGGCCCGTCGCCGTACGGGTGGAAGAAGGACGACCCGAACAAAGTCGACCCCGAGGCGGCACGGCACATCCGTGAGGCACAGAAGGAGATCCTGGCCGGAGTGCGCATCGGCACCATCCGTAAGCGCTGGCAGGAAGAGGGGATCGGCCGACCGCGCGAGGGAACCAAGCGGATGGCACACCACCACGTCGAACTGATGGTGACCAGCCCCCGACTGTGCGGCTACCGCACCTATCACGGTGAGATCCTGCTCAACGACAGTGGGGAACCGGTGATCGGCGAGTGGGACACGATCAACACTCCGGAGGAGTGGGAAGCAGTCTGCGCCGCCGTTGCCGAACGGAAGCAGGCCAACCCTGCCGCCGGTAGGCCGGTCGCGCGCAAGTATCTGCTCTCCGGTATCGCCCGCTGCGGACTGTGCCACAACAAGATCAGGGGTCAGATCAACCGACTCTGGAAGCCAGGATCGAAGGCGTCGAAGTACAGCTATCAGTGCTCCGTCGTGAACGGCGGTTGCGGCAAGGTCGGACGGGTCGGGGAACCCATAGAGAACCTGATCATCGACCTCGTCCTGGAGGAACAGCGCAGGAGGGCGGCGGAGGACGGCAGCCCTACGTCTGCGGAGTGGCCGAGGGAGGCCGAGTTCAAGGCCGTATCGGACGACATCAAGGCCCTGACCACGGCCGCGAACAACCGCAAGATCACCATGTCCTCGCTACTTCAGCTCCTGCCGGATCTGGAGCGCCGACGGGACGAACTGAAGCTGGAACGTGGCCGCTTTCAGAGGGAGATCAAGCGGGCTGAGTCCGTCAGCGAGGGGATCAAGAGCCGCGAGGAGCTGCGAGAGCTTCCCATCGAGCGGCAACAAGAGATCATCCTGCACAGCCTGTCGGCTGTGGTGATCCACCCGGCCGGGCGCGGCAAGCGGATCTTCAATCCTGACCTGATCGAACCTGTCTGGCGGGACTGACCAGGACGGACGGCCCCAGACATCATGAATCTGGGGCCGTCCTCTGTTTGACGCTGCTCACTCGCCATGAAGTGTGCGGAGACGCCTGACCCATGCCCGATCCCTCACCGGTGCGCGCTCCAGGTGTCTCCGGAGCCACTCGTCCCTACTGGTGATCTTCTGCTGAGTCGCCACTATCCCCGCCCTCTGGGGCCCCGTTCGTGACGTGCGGTTTCGCGGTTGCGGGCCAGATCATCCGCTATCCCGGCGGCGATAAGCGCGGCGCCGGGGGTGTGGCCGGAGCCGACGTAACGCCAGTGCGCGTCTGTGATCGCGTCGGGGATGTCAGCGTGGCCGACGTGGTGGGCACGTTCGGCACGCAAGGCGGCGTAGGTGGTGGAGTAGGCGCGGGATTTGGTGAGGATGTGGCCCCGGTAGCCGAGGGTGTGGGTCCAGGTGCGCAGGCGCAGGGGCTCGAATTCGGGGAGGCCGCCGAGGCGCCAGCAGGTGTGCATGAGGGTGCGGACGTGTCGGCTGACGGGGGCCGAGTCGATGTCGTCGCAGGTGGTGACTTTGTGGTCGGTGCCGGCGCCTGTCTCGTCGGTGCCCTTGCTGACGTACTTGGCGACGTAGGCGGCCACGGCATCATCGTCGGGCCCGTCACCTTCAGCGTGCAGGGCGCGCACGTCGGTCTGCGTGCCCCAGCTCAATTCCAGTTCGCCTACGGCCAGGCTGTAGGGGGTGCGGACGGTCACGCGCTGGGCGGAGGCGTGCACGGCGCGGGTGAGCCGATCCGTCGTGCCCCAAGACGGGGGTTCGTCGGTGGGACCGTCAGGGCCGTCGAGGCGAACCACGGCATGCACATGGACGGCCGCCCGCTTCTGATACTCGGCGATGCGCGCGAAGGACAGCCGGGCGTGCCGGGCGAAGCGGGATTGCACGATGCCCGCCGAGGAGGCGAGGCGCCGCCGGACGTGGATGACGAAGCGGTCCCACAGCTTGGAGGCATGGGCGTGCCACAGGACGTGTGCGGTGTAGTCGTAGCAGTCCGGGCAGAGGGGCTGTCCGACAGCGGGAGCGTCCGGGGCGTGCATGGTCCCGCAGCCGAGGGGGCGGCCGTGTTCGCAGGTGCCCCCGTCACGGCGAGGCCGGCACAGCACTCCGGTCCGGTGGACGGGTCCGAAGGAAGGTGCGGTCAGGGTGACGAAGAGGCGCGGACGCGTGCGAACGGTGGCGGGAACGTTCTTGCCGCCCATGAGACCGGCGCGAACCAGGTGGAACGTGTCGCCCGCGTGGAGTCGGGAGCAGGCAGGACAGACCGTTGCCCGGCGGTTGCGGCAGCGGACCAAGAGGCGTTCGCCGGGTTCGTTGCGGGTGTCGTAGTGGCGGAGGATTTCGCCGGTTGCGTGGTCCACGGTGGTGGTGGAGCCGGAGAGGTGGACGGGATGAGCGCAGCCGCCGGTTTGGGAGGTCTGTTGCAACCAGCGGGAGAAGTCGGGGTCTTGGGCGATGCGGAGGGCGTCTCGGTCGGCTTCGGGGAGCTGACGCAGGCGCGCCGCGTGGTCGAGGGCGGCGCGCCGGTCAGCCGGGGTGGTGGGGTGCGGGGTGATGGTGGTGACCTTCCGGGGTGGGCCGCCGCAGCGGCACGGGTGGCGGGTGGTGGCGCGTCATCCGTCATGGGGATCACTCCTCATCGGGTGCTGAGTGGGGTCGTTGGTCAGCGGATGGTTCCGGTGCCCCGGCAGACGCGGCAGCGGCGCAGTCGTCCGGTCCAGGTCTTGCGGGCTCCGTCGCCCTTGCAGTGGGGGCACCTCACGCGGCGCATCGTCATGTGCAGGACTCCTTGTCTCTCAGGTGTGGGAGAAGCCGCTGATGACCCACGTGACGAGGCCATGGATGGTGAACAGGACGGGGGTCTGTCCGAGGTAGAGGCCGAAGAGGCCGACGCAGACCGCTTCCCAGCCGCGTACGTCGCGGGAGCGGACGAGGAGGACGGTGATGATCCCGAAGACCACCGCGAACGTGAACGCCGTACCTTCGCTGATCACTTGCCGTCTCCATCCAGCGCCGCCAGGGCGCGCTCTATGGCCGCGAGTTCGGGGGTCATGCCGGAGTGCTTCCGGGCCGTCGCCACGGCCTCATCCGTCGGGGTGAGGTGAGAGCGGGCACGGGCCCAGCCCCCATCCGGGCCGGTGCACACGGCCACCCCGCGTTCCTGAGCCGTGATCGCTTGCGCGACCGCTACGGCGTCCTTGTTGAGGTCGCCCAACGTCATCTCTGCCGTGCCGGGATCGTTGACGCGGTGGCAGATCCGGCCGCCGAGCTGGGCACGCAGGGCAGTGACGCCGGGGCCGAGGTCAGATCCGACACGTTGGCCGGCAACCACCAGGTGCAGGCCGAGCGCGGCACCGAGCTGCGCCAGCCGCAGCAGGAGCGTGGAGCACTGCTCTGCTTCCGCCTTGCTCTGCCGGGTGCCGTCGGACAGGTACAGCTCCGCGATCTCGTCCACCAGCACCACGACCGGCACCGGCCGGAGCTTGTCCGGCAGCTCCCAGATCGAGCGCACTCCGGCGGTCCGGCAGGCACTCATGCGGTCCTGCATGTCGACCACCAGGGCCGTCAGCACGGCGATCGCTTCGCGCCTCGATGTGGCGAGCGCGCTCAGCCGGTCGGCGAAGAGGCCGAGTTCCATGCCGTCCTTGCAGTCGATGCCGACCAGGGCGACGGGTTGGGGCGCGAGCTGGGTGATGAGCCGGGCGAGGAGTGTGGACTTGCCCGAGCGGGTGGCCCCGGCGATGAGCCAGTGCGGGACCAGGCGCAGGTTCATCACCCACGCCCCGCCCGTCTCCAACGCCCCGATCAGCGCCGAGAGCAGTTCCGCCGGGGCACTGGCTAACCCGGGCCTCAGGAGCGGGTCCGTGGCCGTGGCGGTCAGCAGCACCAGGCCGCGTTCCGGCGAGGTCACCCGCACGGCGTGGACCTTCCACGCGTGGACCAGGGCGTCAGCCGCCTGCATGTACGTGGCCGGGGTCTGGCCCGCGTGCAGCCGCACCACCACACTCAAGCCCATGCGGGTGGCGCGCGGGAAGGAGATCCGCGGAGCCACCGGCCGCACCGGGTCGCCCTTGACCAGCAGATGCCCGACCAGCGTGCGTGCCGGGAGCCGGGATACGGCGAGGTCGTTGAGCAGGGCGACCCGCCGCCAGGTGAACACCACCCGCCATGCCGTGACCGGGTATCCGGTGAGGTACCAGTGCCAGGCCGGACGGTGCCGGCGCACCAGGTCACCGACGAACAGCAGCCACGCCAGCACGGCGAGGGCGAAGGCGAGGAGGAGGGGTCCCATCAGGCGTCACCGCCCTTGCCGTGCGCCGTCGCCGTGGCGGGTAGGGGGGTGATGGCGTCGGCGCGGAAGCTGATGCCGTGCCGGTCGCCCATCGCCCAGGCGAACGCGGTCAGACCGGTGACCTTGACGATCTGGCCTTCCTGGATGCCTTTGGGCTCGCCGCTCACGGCGATCTCGATGACGGAGATCCGCCGCCGGTCCTGCCGCACGGTGACGGCGACGGTGTAGACCGGGTTGCCGTCCCGGTCCTTCTTCACCTCCTGTGTCTCGGGGTTGCTGAGCTTTGCTTCCGGCGCGATGGCGCAGCGCAGTACGCCGAGCCGCGTCGTGTCCACGGGAATGGACTGCATTTCTGTGGCCTCCCTGGCCAATCAGGACGCCCGACCTGTACGGACGTCACTTGTCCTTACGAGTAAAGAGCTTGGAGCACTGTACGGCGAGAATGCAACTACTTATGCTGACGAGTGATGTCGCGCGTGCGACGTGCCTACGACACCAGACCGGAGATGTTGAGATGACGGAGATCCAGCGCCCCGGAGCCCTCTACCAACAGGTGGCCGCCGCCATCCGGGAAGCGATCCTGTCGGGCGAGTTCGCCCCCGAGTCCCTGCTGCCGTCCGAAGCCCAGCTCATGGCCCGCTACCAGGTCTCCCGCCCCACCGTCCGCAACGCCATCGCAGCACTGCGGACAGAGGGGCTGATCGACGTCCGACACGGCAAGGGCAGCTTCGTACGCTCCGGCGGACACCCCACGCTCGCCCTTGACCGCCGCATTCAGAACGCTCCCGGCGGAAGGTTCGTGATGCCCGGGGGCGACGTCTGGGACGAGGCCGAGGAACCGAGCGTGCACCGCACCCGCACGACGAAGGCGACCGGGCGACTCCTCGGTCTGGGCGGGGAAGAGGAGCTGTTCGGCTGTGACCGTCTCCTGGTCGACGCCGCCACGGGCACCCGGGCGATGCATCGGACGCTGATCCCCTTCGAGGTCGCCGAGAGTGTGCCGGCACTCGCCGAGGAGCCGGGCCAGCAGCCGACAGCCGTCTACGCCGTCTTGGCCAAGGCCGGGCACAAGCTGTGGTGGTCGGAGACAGTACGCGCCCGCATGCCAGTACCCGACGAGCGCACCACCCTCCAGCTCCCGGACGCGACCCCGATCCTGCACCTGTCCCGCATCACGCACGGCACCGACGACCGCCCGCTGATCCTCGAAGAACTCCGCATCGGAGCCGACCGCGCCGAAGCCGCCTACCGGATCACCGCCGACAAGCAGCCCACCCGACGCCGCCAGACCTGACCGGCGACGATGATCGGTCGAAACCACCTTCACTTCCTCAAGGGCGCGCCTGCGGCGCGCCGGGGCGCCCGGCCGCCCCGGCCGGGCGTGCGGCGTGACCGCCGGTCCCGTCCGGTCGCCCGACGCCCCACACCGCAACTCGGCCGAGGAGTCGAGGCGACGCCCGCCCGCCGGAGGCTGGGGCGCGGTCGGCTGGGGGTCGCCGGGCTCCGAGACTTTAGGCAGCCACCATGGGGCGAGCCTCGAAGAACAGGGGGCCCATCGGGCACAAACGCGGGCAGGACCAGTGCCTGCCCGATTCGCCGGGCGAGCGTAAGGCCCCCTGTTCACTCGCCCCATGGCAGCTCCCGCCCAAAGTCTCTCCACCCGACGACGTGCCCATCCGCACCGCTCACCCGCTACGGCGCCCATCACCGCGCACCGCCGTCACGGTCAGCCAGCGCCTCCAAGAGCACGGCGAGCCGATCCGCCGTCTCCGGCCAGCCCGCCAGGCGCACCACACCGCGCCCCGTCTCGTCCGCCGACGCCACGGCCCGCACCGCGGACAACTCGAAGCCCGCGCCCAAGAGCGCACGATTCAGCCGATCCGCAGACTCTCGCGCCGACCGCCAGCCCCCGACGTAATCGACCCCAGGCACCCATAGACCCGACTCCGCGTCCGCGATGTCGTCGAGGCCGTCTCGAACCCAATCCTCACCCGCGCCGGTCACTTGGCCACTCCCATCCGTATCCGACGGATCGTCAACTCTTCTTGGCCCGGGGCGTGTAGACAGCACAGCGACCCCGGTACCATCGGGCACCGGGGAACGCTGTGTCCCCTCCCGGACCACCCCGGTTGCTGCCAGGCGCGGGGGTGGTCCGGTCTCGGTATGAGGTTGTGAAGCGCGGCCCCTTGGCCGGGTGGGGAACCCGGTAGACAGTTCGCAAGGGACCGCGCCCCGTGGGCCGGAGAGGTCAGACTCCGGCCGGTGTCCGGGCCGTCGCTCCGCTCCTGATCGCGAAGGAGTGTTCGGGAGGCGACGGCCCGGAGATCAACGAGGTGAGCCGGCCTCTGCTCCTTGGGCCACATCCATGCGGCACCACACCGTCTTGCCGCCGCCGTCTCCCGGCGTCCACCAGACAGCGGAGGCCAGCCGCTGAACGATCAGCAGCCCTCGACCGTTGTCGGGCAGCACTGCCTCTGACAGCTCACCCATCAGCCCAGGCGAGAAGACATCTCCGACAGGGAGGAGCGGCGGCGTCGAGTCCTCATCCGTGACCCCGATGAAGAGCCACTTCGGCCACAGCTTGAAGCTCACGTCCATACGACGGGACCCGCCAGGCTGAGCCAGAGCAGGTTCCGGCACGACGTGATTCACCACGTTGCCGACCAGTTCCGAGACGATCAACCGAGCGTCGTCCACCATGGCATCCGCACCTGCGCCCCGCAGGAACACGGCCGTCATATCTCGCGCCACGCGCGCCGAGTCGGCGGCCTCCGCAAAGAGGGTCACAGTCAAGAAGTGCCCTGCGGAGAGATCAGGCTTCGCGAACCAATGGGCGAACGCCTCGATCTCCGCACCCACGTGCTCGCGCTGCCGCGCTTTCCTCGCATCCATGACGTCCCCTTGTCAGCTTCGGCGGCCCCTTCCCGGACCACTTGCTACGCGGAAGCCAGTACACGGCGAACGGCGTCTGGCCGGGAGTGTCCACCGGGGGGTTCAGATGAACACCGGCAAAGCCCAGGGGGGTTCACCGATGAACCCCCAAGCCCGTCGCGTTGTGACACGATGAACACTCGCCGTCATTTCTCGGGTTGGCAGGGGAGCATGAGCCGAGAGCCGAACGCGCAACTGATCGCCGTCATGAACGAAGCGCAGGTCTCGAACAAAGGGCTTGCGAAACGAATGAAGGTCGCCGCAACACAACGCGGCGTGCCCCTGGGAACCACTCACGTCGCCGTCCAGCGTTGGCGCGACGGCGCAGGCATCCAGCCTCAGACGGCAGCGATCATGGCCGATGTCCTCAGTGCCCAGCTGAACCGTCGCGTCACGCCCGGCGATCTCGGATTCTTCGATCATGCGAAGCAACCCACCCCGGACTCTGTCGGTTACCCGAGCACTGTCCCCGACGCGCTGTCCATGCTTGACGGACTAGCCCAGGAACGTGCCGAAGACACACCGGACGATGGAGGTCTGATCGTCGCCGACGCGGACCTGAGTTCCACCGTTCTGTCGTGGATGATCAGTCGGCCCGACGGCATCCAGGCCGACAGGCCGGCACACCAGCGAATCGGCATGCGCGACGTCCGGGCAATCCGAGACGCAGCGGACATGTTCATGCAGCTCGACTTCAAGTACGGAGGCGGCCACGGCCACCGCGCCTTACGCCACTACTTCCGGCACGAAGTCCTCCCCCTGCTCAGCGCGAGCTACAGCCAGAGGGTTGGCACCGCGCTCTACGGCGCAGCCGCCGAAGTGTCCCAGCTCCTCGCATGGACCGCGTACGACACCGGCAACCACAGGCTCGCCCACCGCTACCTGACCTCCACTCTGCGCCTGTCCCAGGTCATCGACGACCGCATGTTCGGCGCCCGCATTCTCGGCAACCTCAGCCACCAAGCCAATTACCTCGGCCATCACACCCAGGCCATCCAGTTGGCCCGAGCCGCCGTCGAGGGAGCCAAAGGGAGAGCCACCCCACGTGCCATGGCGAACTACGCCGCGATGGAAGCGCGGGCCCTGTCTAACGCAGGCGACCGGATCGCCGCCGGACGCGCCATGAACGAAGCGGAACGCCACTTCGAGCGCGCGGACACCGGAGAAGACCCGGCATGGCTGGGCTACTTCGACTCAGCGGAACTCATGGGCGAACTCTGCCATTGCTTCCGCGACCTCAAGATGCGCCGCGAAGCCGTCGAGCAGGCGCAGCGGGCCGTGGACAGTACCGACCCGAAGTACGCCCGCACGCTCGGGTTCTGCCGCATGGTTCTCGCCCAGAGCCAGCTACTAACCGGCGAACTCGAAGCCGCCGTCCAGACAGCCAGCCTGGCCGTGGACGGCGGCGACAGCCTCCAGTCGAACCGATTCCAGCGCTACGTCACCGACTTCCAGGCCGAGGTCAGCGCACATGGAGGCAACCCCGTGGTGGCCGCCTTCAACGACCAGGTACGCGATGCGCTGGCCCGCCTGGACGACGACGAGTAGCCCCCTACCAGGGACGCCAGTCCCGCGGAGCACCGTCATCACGAAGCGCCGCAATGCGCCGGCGGTACTCTGCAGCCGTCCTCTCGTCCTCCCGGATGTTCTGCATGAGCCACGTCGTCATGCCGAACTCCTGAAGACCCCGAAGCGTCTCGTAACCGGGCCAGTCGTACAGGTCCCGCCCATACGCACTCACGAAGTCGGCGTACTGCTCGTCGCTCTGCCACCCAAGGCTGTGATGCTCAACAGCGGTGACCATCAGATCCCACTCAGGGTGGTCGTAGCAGAAGGCCTCGAAGTCGATCAGCACCACCTGCCCACGGTCGTCCACCATCAGGTTTTGCACGTGAGCATCCCCGTGCACCGGCCCCTTGGGCGTATCGAACCGGAGCTTTGCACAGCGATCTTGCAGCTCACACCACCGCTTACGCAGGAACGTCCTGTCATTCTCGGGGATCGGCGCACGATCGATCCGCAGCTCCTGCTTACCGAAGGGGTCAAACCGAGGGAGCTCAAGACCGGCTGGCAGCGTGAGCGAGTGAAGGTCACGCAGCACGGCCCCTAGCTCCCCGTAGGCAGGCTTGCGATCGCCCTCGACGATCTGATGCCAGAGGGTCACCGGGTAACCGTCGATCAACAAGGGTTGTTCAAGATCCTCCACGACGCGCGCTGCGGAGACCCCTTCCCTAGCCAGCCACCGGGAAACAGCCACCTCCTTACGCGCCGTGGCCAACCACTCGTGCCCTCTTGCAATACGCACGATCACCGGTACGGAGGCCAGCCGGAACAACGCGTTCTCTCCAAGCCGGATCAGCTCCGCCCCATCACCGTCGAGCCCGGCAGCCCTACACGCACCGCCCATCACTCGCATCGCCGTCGCCGACGTGAACCCTTCGTCCGACCAAGCAGCGTCAACCGCCATGCCCGTACCAGCTCCCCTAGTCGCGCGATCAACTGACGTGCGGCAAGGGTGACCAGCCCTTGCACGGCAGACGGTGACGACCGTACCCACACCGCGACACTTATACGACCCGCCAACTTCTTCGGGCCCAATCGGAGATGACAGGCTGACGGACGGTGACTTACGGGCACCCGTAGGGGTCCGTATACTGGTCCGCTTGTTCATCAGCTATGCTCATGTCTCCCTATGCCCGCGCGCGCGAGAGAGACCAGTGGACAAGGTAGCTGCCACCGAACGCTCCCACACTAAGCAGGAGACGCTGCCTATCCCACCCTGGGAAGATCGTCCACTGACGTCCGCTAAGAAGCTTTCCCCAAAACGTCCGGCAGTCGAAAAAGCAGGACTAGCAGACGTTTTTCCGTACTATGCCGGTTTTGCATTCGAGTGGGCCCAAAGTCGACTTACCAGCTTGGATTTGGAAAAGTCAGCTGTCGTGCTAGACCCTTGGAACGGCAGCGGGACCACAACCTTGGCTGCCCAGACAGCAGGTTTTCACTCAGTCGGAATCGACCTAAACCCAGTGGCCAACAAGGTCGCATATCTGCGCACTAGTCTTCTTGCTGGCGATTCAGTTGCCCACCCGCCGCCCCCTATCTCAAGCCATGGGCCTCTCAGTTCAGATGCACTACTAGCTTGGTTCCACGAGTCCACCGTGAGGCGAATCCGCGACTGGACTGAATCTTTCTCCTCAGTGAGAGTGGAACAATCCGCCCTCGGATATGTAGCACTTTTCAGGGTAATTAGGCGACTCTCACGGAAGTTTGAGGGTAGTAATCCCACCTGGGTAAAGCGCGCCAGAAATCCAGAAGATCTAATAAAGATTAAACCGAACGAGATCGACGACGCGATCTCCAAGGAACAGCTTTTTGTGGCAGATCGCCTCACTACGGCCCCTGTCCGAGCAAAGCCATCACTTCTTTTGACGGCCTCTGCAATGGAAATTCCACTGCTGGACAACAGCGTCGACGCAGTCTTGACTTCTCCGCCATATCTGACGCGTATTGACTATGCTGTCGCATATGCGCGGGAACTCGCCATTTTGGGAATCGACATCGATAGCGACCGCTCACTACGGCGAGCACTCATGGGAACAACACTGACCCGTCCCACTCAGGTTGAGACTTACGACCATCTAAGTGAAGTGAGTCGCGATCTACTCAAAAAGGTGGCCGGCCATGAAAGCAAGGCCTCCAGCAGCTACTACCTGAAGCAGGCCCGTCAGTACCTCTGTGACCTTGCACGCGGGTTGCAAGAGATCACTCGGGTTTCCAAACCGGGAGCGCACATGATGCTGGTAGTGCAGGATTCTTACTACAAAGATATCCCTGTTCCCCTTGCAGAAATTTGTATCGCCGAGTCACGACTACGGGGGTGGGAACTGGTGGGACGAGAAGCCTTTCCCGTGAAGAGAACTCTAACCGCCGTTAACACTCCAGCTCGAGCTTATAAAAAGGGCGAAGTCGCCGAGACAGTTGTCAAGTTCAGGAGTGTGCGAAATGGCTGATCTGCAGATTCCGGCATCTCCAGACGTTCTCATCGAGGCCATTGACCAAAACATCACAGCTGCCCGCACAAGCGCAATCGACTTTTCCTTCAATGAACTTGCAGATATGTACAAGTCTGGCGAGCTCAGCATTGAACCCGATTTCCAGCGTGTTTTTCGCTGGACGGAGGGAGCGCGCTCACGTTTCATCGAGTCCTTGCTCCTAGAGCTGCCGATCCCGCCCATCTTCATGATTGAAACAGCGAACCGTGAATACGAGCTGATCGACGGATTGCAGCGAATCTCCTCCTTCCTGCACTACCGCGGCGAAATGCCGGGAAAAGACCCTTTGATTCTTTCTGAATGCGACATCGTCACAGAATTGAACGGGTGCTCCTATTCTGACCTTCCTCGGGCTCTTCAGGTTAAGCTGAAACGTAGCTACGTCCGTGCCGAGATCCTGCGGAAGGAGAGCGATCCGCGACTCCGCTATTACATGTTCAAGCGCCTCAACACTGGCGGTGAACGGCTTTCAGCACAAGAGGTCAGAAACGCCACCATTCGCCTTCTCTCGAATAAGTTCAATCAGTTCATTATCGGCCTAAGTCGTGAACCGGAATTCTGGTACTGCATTCAGTCGATCAGCCAAGGCGCCAAAGACAGGAAATTCGACCAGGAACTGGTTCTTCGATTCTTCGCATTCAAGAACGCTGTGGCAGGTTATCGACATGATGTCGCGGACTTCCTGACCGGTTACATGGAAGCAGTTTCTGATCCTGCAAGTCATCAGCAGTTCAACTACGAAGCAGAAGAGGAAAACTTCCGCAAGACTTTCCGAGTTATCCGTCGCATCGGCGAATTCCTCGACTACGGGCCTAAGGTTTTGGGTACTGTCAGCACAAGCGGCGTCCCACGAAGGCAGTTCTCGGTATTCCACTTTGAAGGAATCGCACTCGGTCTTCAACGCGTCATCGAGCGTCTGAATGAAGAGGACGAGCAACAGCTAGCCAAGGTTGCCGAGGTCGTGCGGACCGGGAAGGGCGACCGAAAATTCCTCAACGCGACGGGTGGGGGTAAGAACGACCGGATCTCGCTTGCTACCCGCATTGGATACTTCGCTGAGCGCTTCGAAGAGGCCCTGAGTGAAGATCTCTGACTTGCGCCTACAACTTGAAGAAGACCTTGCCTGGCGACTTGATGAACTGAGACATCTGCGTAATAACCTCTTGGGTACCACGGATAGAGACGCCTGGGAGCCGAGATCCATGCGGGCGATTCTCGTGATGCAGTATGCGCATCTAGAGGGCTTTACACGGAACGCACTTTCCCTCTATGTAACCTTAGTCAATTCACGGCGTCTACATGCGGAGGCCCTGCAGCCCCAGTTGCTTGCAGCGGCTCTCACCGGAGAGTTCAAATCCCTTTATAGTGGAGACTTCAGCCCACAGGACGTCGAGGGTCGTCTATCGCGCAGAGTAAAAGGTCACGTCGCTTTCCTCGATCGGCTCAAGGTGCTTTCAGCGACGCCCGTGGAAATCGCGGCCGAAGTAGCCGTGTCAATGGAGATGAACCTCAGCCCCGACGTACTTCGCCGTAACCTTTACATGCTCGGCATACCAGAAGACAAAGTGCATCGGGGCCAGTATGCTGCTATCGAGTTCGTCAAGAACACCCGAAATGACATCGCCCATGGTAGTCGGACAGAGGTAATCCCACCCGGGTTGTTCGACGCACATCGAAAGAAGTGCGAGCAGTTCATGGGTGATCTATCGCGAATCATTACCCGAGCCGCGTCTGAAGAGTGGTTCAAGTCCACATAGCCTATGAAGTAGGCGCGGCACCACATCAGCGTGTCAGTCGGGCACCGCGCCCAGGGTAGATCGCCGACCCAGCCCTCAGAGTCGCTGCTGAATCAGGTTCACCGCATCAGGAGCCACGTAGATGGTGACCATCGCAATAGACAGGCTCAGCGTATAGCGAAATGCTCGGACGCCAGCCACTGCAGTTTCGAGCCAGTTGCGGCCGATCTCACGGCTCACCGTGACGTACGCGAGAGCCACGACCAAGCCCAACAGGGTCACCACGATCACTGCAACGATTCCGTACATAAGTCCCTTCCCGATGCCAGAAGGGAAAGGGCGTTCCAAGGCACGTCAAGGAAGGCACTTTCACCTTCCTTGACATTTCCTTGGCCCGCGGGCACGTAACTGCCTCGCCACCGTGAGTTAGGTTATGGCGTCCCTCCCACAATTTGCAACTTGATCACCGCTACCCCTCAGGGAACCTCACTCACCGGGAGCAGGCGACTGCCCTCCCTGCATCCCGCCTTCAAACCGAGGCGAGTTGGACGTCAGTCAGGGTATGGGGCGGGCCTAGCGCCCTTACAACGGCGTACGGACAGCACACGGGCTCACAGGCTCGCATCCCCCTCCGTTGCAGCCTTGCCGGCACCAAGCGGCCGACAAGGTCGGACCAGAGTCCGAATTGACTCACAGAGCATCTTTCGAAGGCGTGATCGGCGTGCCAGACTTACGGCATGGAGGCAAAACGGACCACGGGAAGTTGATCCAGTCATCGGTCCGCTTCCACACGTACTCGCACTGGACGAGGGAGTGGGACTTCTCATAGATCACCGCGCTGCGGACCTCGGCGACCGTGTCGAGGCAGAAGTCGCGCACCAGCTTGAGCGTCTTGCCGGTGTCGGCGACGTCGTCGGTGATCAGGACCTTCTTGTCGGAGAAGTCGATGACGTTCGGGACCGGCGCGAGCATGACGGGCATGTCGAGGGTGGTCCCGACCCCGGTGTAGAACTCCACGTTCACGAGGTGGATGTTCTTGCAGTCCAGCGCGTACGCCAGCCCACCGGCGACGAAGACGCCCCCGCGGGCGATGGACAGCACTATGTCCGGCTCGTACCCGTCGTCGGCGACGGCCTGCGCCAGCTCGCGCACGGCGACGCCGAACTGCTCGTAGGTCAGGTTCTCCCGAACATCACTCATGCGCGCGTCCCGCTCATCCTGCTCATCACTGGCTTCATACCTGGGTCCGATGGAAATTGAGGAAGGACCGGGAGGCGGTCGGCCCCCGCTGGCCCTGGTAGCGGGAGCCGTAGCGCTCACTCCCGTACGGGTGCTCGGCCGGCGAGGTGAGCCGGAACATGCACAGCTGCCCGATCTTCATCCCCGGCCACAGCTTGATGGGGAGGGTCGCGAGATTGCTCAGCTCCAGCGTCACGTGCCCGGAGAATCCCGGGTCGATGAACCCGGCGGTGGAGTGCGTGACCAGCCCGAGCCGCCCGAGCGAACTCTTCCCCTCCAGCCGCGAGGCGAGATCGTCCGGCAGCGAGACGACCTCGTACGTACTGGCCAGCACGAACTCGCCGGGATGCAGGATGAACGGCTCGTCGCCGTCGGGCTCCACGAGCCGGGTCAGATCCACCTGCTCGACGGAGGGGTCGATGTGCGGGTACCGGTGATTCTCGAACACCCGGAAGTAGCGGTCGAGACGCACGTCGATGCTCGACGGCTGCACCATGGAGTCGTCGAACGGATCGATCCGCACCCGCCCGTTGTCGATCTCGGCCCGGATGTCCTTGTCTGAGAGAAGCACGCACCGAGGATACGCAAGACGCGCGGAGCAGCGACAACCGCCGCCGCGCCGCGCGCCCGAACCCGCTCTGCGCCCGTGCTACCGCTTCTCCGCACCCACGGGCACGGCACTCCGCAGCCGCGCACACCGCGGACATCGGACGAGCCGACCGGGGCCGAGTCGATCGGCCTGCTGCATCGGGAACGAGGTGGCGGTGAACACGTGCCCATCGGCACAGCGGACGACGGTGCGCTCCATCAAGTCCTTCAAGTCCCTTCCCCAAGAGCCGCGTCTGGCTTCCTACCCTGACGACAAAAGCCACAGTACGGGATGAAAGAGACGACTCTCCAGGCGGCACTCCGCCCGCAGGCACACCCTCCGCGGGGCCCCCACGGTACGCCCCAACTCCGAGCCGCCGCAGCCGCACGCCCACCCCGAAACGACCATCGGCCCCACGGCGCGAACACCGGGGGCCGGGCATGAGGTAGAGTGAGCGAGCGTCCAGGCACCGACCACCGTCGGCGTCTTACGCGGGTGTAGTTTAGTGGTAGAACATCAGCTTCCCAAGCTGAGAGTGCGAGTTCGATTCTCGTCACCCGCTCCATGAAGAAGGCCCAGGTCATCGACCTGGGCCTTACTTGTTGTCTAGTCCATTTTGGGGGCACCGTGCCCTCCGCGTGCCCTAAGTGCAGGCCAGCCCCGAGCCCTTCCTGCGACCCTTCAGGCGCCATCTAGGGAATTACCGTCGACAGACATCCCACAGCTTGAGACGCATTTCATGTGACCTGGGCCACCATTACTGGAAAAGTCTGCGAAGTTGCGCGAGCAAAGCTCAGGTTGGGCCGCGACTGCATGGCCTTGCCTGGGCTCCCCCAGGTCAGGCGGGAAACAGCTCGAGGATACGGGCAACTCGCCCCCAGCCAGCCACCAGCGTCGCGGCGAGAACCGCCGCTCCCAGGGTCAGCCACGGGCGCACGTCCTCGCCGACCCCCATCGACGGCAGGACGTGTGCGGCGCCGGCTGCCGCAGCCATGGCCGCGAGGATCGTCATGACGACGTGAGCTGACTCGCGCCAGGTGTTCCGCAGACGCGACACCGGCCTGACGTCTTGGAGCAGCTCGGCGGGCAGGAGCGCTGCCTGTCGGCCGCACAAATGGCTATCAGCAATGACGAGCTGGAGCCGGGCCAACTCCGTCAGTGCGGGCTCCGGGTCGACGTCCACCTGATGCAGCGACGCGCGCTGGGCCCCGGCGACCAGCGCGGCATGCCGCTTGATCAGCCGCAGCCTAGAGGAGCGCCGCGGAACCGAACCGGCGATGCTGTGCACCTTGAACAAGCGCTTCTCGACCTGCCGGCAGCTCTGGTCCAGATGCCGCAGCGCCCTGGACCTGCCGCGGCCACGAGGCGCAGTGCGCGCCTTAGCGCTGGCCACGACCGCATCGATCACTCCCAGGACCAGTCGGTACCGAGCGGTCGAACTCCATCGCATGGCCCAGAACACAGGCCAAAGGACCAAGCCGGACATGACTGCGAGCATGACTAGCCAATCGAGCATGCCCAAGGTCGCAGCGTCGTCGCCCATCCGATGAAAGTGCGCCATCGCCCGCGTGCCCCATTCCGAGTCCAGGCGTGAGACACCAGCATCCGCCAGTGCGAGCAAGACGCGCCACCCCACCCACGCGGCAATCCAGCCCCCACCGACTCCGAGGGCACAGGCTGCCCAGTTCGGGCGCCACGATCCGAGAACGCCCCGAACCTTCGAAGCTTCCTCCAGCGGGATATCCAACTTCTCCAACGCCGCGTCCAGTTCTCTCTTCCGCGTTCCGGCCCAGCCACTGCGCTGGCCAGATCTCCGGAGCCGGAGCCGATGGCGAGCCCACAGGCGTACCGCCCAACGCTGCAGACGTAAGTCGTACGACGCCACCCGATCCCCCACCTCAGCTGTGCTCACGTCGCGCGGATTCGCAGTATCTACCATTTGATCCACCATCGCAGAGCAACGAGTCGATGCGGCGGTTGTTGTGGAGTAGCACTGCATCGGCTGGCGCCGCGCCGGCCTGTTGGTCCGCACAGCCCGCGTCGTGCCCCCGATCGCCAGGCCAGCGGCACCAAGGCCACGATCCACCCGGGTCGCTCGAGCGCTTACGCCCTCCGGCAACTGGTCGGCGAAGCAGGGCGCTCTGCACGAACCTGCGCATCGATGCCACTCGCGAGCTTCCGCTGATGCTTCGCCGTCGAATGCTGATAGATCAGCTGGGCCCGCTCCGAGGACTGGCCGGCGCGCACCATGAGGTCCTTCAGCTTGGCGCCGGTGTCGGCTGCGAGGGTGTTGCCGGTGTGCCGGAGGTCGTAGAAGCGGAAGTGGTCGGGCAGCCCCACCTTCGTCCTGGCCTTGCGCCACTTCCGTCCGAACGTCGAGCGGCGGAATGGGGCGCCCTTCTCCCCGACGAAGAGGAGACCGTCCGGCTCCTTCTCGGCGAACCACTGCACGTGGCGACGCAGCTCGGGCAGGAGGAAGTCGGGCAGGTACACGGTGCGCTTGCCCGCGCGCGACTTCGGGTCACCGGTGACCCTCCTGCCGTTCGTCAGCTCCGGGGACGCCTGCGTGATCCGCACGGAGCACTCGTCGAGATCGACACTGCGACGGCGCAGTTCCGCCAGCTCCTCCGGGCGGAGCGAGGCGAAGGCGCCCAGGAGGACCATGAGGCGCCAGCGCGGGCCCATGGCATCGGCCAGGTCGAAGACCCGTTCCACTGTGGCGGTCGGTCGCTCGTCGGCCTCCTCCCTGCCGGCGCCCTTGATGCGGCACGGGTTGGTCCGCAGGAGGTCATCGTCGACGGCGGTCTGGAGGATTGCCTTCAGCAGCCGGTACGACTTGGCGACCGTTGTGGCACCGGTTGCCCTGAGCCGCTCGGCTCGCCAGGTGCGGACGGAAGGTGGCGTGACCTCGTCCAGGTTCTTGCCGCCGAAGGTCGGCAGGAGGTGCAGACGAAGCAGGCCGTCGTAGCGGTCGGCGGTGGTCGGGGCAAGGCCGCGCTCCTCCACCCAGCGAAGGGCGTACTTCTCGAAGTTGATCGCGCCGGCGTCCGGGTCACGCCAGTGGTCGAGTTCGATGTCGGCGCGGACCAGGTTCAGCCAGTCCTGCGCGTCGGTCTTCGTATCGAAGGTTTCGGGGGCCTTGTGACGCTGCCCGTCGGGTCCCAGGTATCGAGCCTGCCATCGGCCTGACGGGAGCTTGCGTACGGTGCCGAACTCCCGGCGACGCTGAGGCTTGCGTGCCGGCATCAGGCGGCCCTCCCGTACCGGGCGCGGGAACGGCGGGTCGGCTCGACCGTGCGCGCCTCGATGTACTCGGCGACGGCACTCTCGGGGACGCGCACCGGGCGCCCGAGCTTGACGTAGCGGATACGGCGCTCGGCGATGAGGCGGCGGATGAACCTCTCTCCGGTACCGAGCTGTTCGGCGGCTTCGGCCACTGTCAGGAGGCGGTCAGACATACCTGATCGCCACCTCTCGGCTGCGCTGCGGGGAGAGACGGGCAGGGCGTATCGCGGATCGGTGCAACGGCGAGGGATCCTCACTGGGGACGAAATGGAGCGGACACGGCGTGGAGAGGTCGGCGTCAACCGGTCGCGGAGTCCTGGAGAAGGGTGCGAGCCGAGACGCGCAGTGCCTGCGCGAGGGCGAGCAGATCATCGATGTCGCAGCGGCGCTGCGCACGTTCGATGCGGGACAGCATCGTGTTGGACATCGGCCGGCCGAGGGCGGTGACGCGAGCGGCCAGCTCTCGCTGGGCCAGTCCGCGCTCGGTTCGGAGGTTCTCGATAGTGCGGGCGGTCCTTTTTCCGGCTGGGCCGATTTCCAATGAACGTGCTGCCATGTCTCCAATTCTCGGATGCATTCGCCGGTTTGGTTAACCGGCGATCGTCGGCTATGTTGCGCTCTCCGTGCGCCGCAGCTCACGGCGGGTGTTGTGTTGTAGCTTCGCTTCGCGCAAGGCGTCAACGGTTTCTGGATGTGATCCTTCTGGCTCGACAACCAGAGCAACTTTTTGGTCAACCGCCGATCGTGCCCTACCGTTTTATCCCCGGCCGCCTCCGGAGAGGATTCCAGCGTCACCCTTTCTGCCGTCAGAGATTTGGCAGGATAGGGCTGGACTTCTGTCGCCCGGATGTGGCTATGTTGACGACGCCCCGAAGGCGCACCCTGCTCCCTGCAAACCTCGCGCCACGGCCGGCCTTCCCCTCTCCCCGCCCCGTCACGATCGACGGTGGCCGATGCATGCTCGCTCACCGGCCGCCGAGTAAGGGAACCTGCTCTTGGCACGCATCCGCACGATCAAACCCGAAGCCTTCGTCTCCGAATCACTCGCCGCCGTCACCCTCACCGCCGAGCGCACCTTCTTCGGTCTGCTCACCCAGGCCGACGACCAGGGGCGCTCTCGCGACCACGCGGCGATCATCGCCGGGCAGCTGTGGGTTCTGCGCCCGGAGCACACCCCCGCCGAGGTCGAGAAGGACCTCGCCCAACTCTCGGACGCCGGCCTGATCTGCCGGTACAAGGGGCCGGACGACAAGCGCTACCTGCACGTCGTCACGTGGCACAAGCACCAGAAGATCAACCGTGCCAGCAAGAGCCGCATCCCCGGCTGCCCTCACCACGGCCCTGCGACCGGCGCCCCGGACCCGACCGAGGCGATCGCCGTCACGGAAGCCGCCCCGACGACGTCGCACGGAGCCGTCCGGGCCGATGCAACGAACCCTCACGGAGGTCTCCGTGAGGAGGCACGGGACACTCCCGAGTCCTCAGCGAGTGCGGGCCCAGTCAGTAAACCCGCAGGCCAAGCGGCATTCAGTGAGCCGTACCTGAAGCAGCACGGAGGCGATCGTAAGGCTTCAGTGACACCTCACGGTCCGGATCTAGGACCTAGGATCGTGGATCTAGGATCTACCCCTTCGGGGGGCGCGAGCGCCCACGCACCGGACAGCGTCTCGGCGAATCAGCTCATCGCCGAGTACACCGCCGCGTGTCCCCACCGCCCGCCCCAGGGAGTCCTGGGCCATCTCGGCCGCGAGGTGCGCAAGCTGCTCGCCGAGGGCATCGATCCCGACCACATCAGGGCAGGACTCACCCGTCACCGGGCCAAGGGCCTGCATCCCAGCGTGCTGCCGAGCCTGGTGCACGAGGCCATGAACGCCGCACCCGCGCCCGTCGTCCACAGGGCGTGGACAAACCCCGCCGATGTCGAAGCCGCCTATGGAGAAGAGCTCTGACCTCCACCCTCACTCGCGAACCCCGGCACGTCGGCCCTCTCGCCGAACGCCTGAACGGCATCCTGGCGGGCCGCGGCATCGATCCCCGCACCGTAGCGGCGGAGCCGCCCACAGAGCCCGTCACCGCCCTGGAGCTGGCCGATGCCCGCATACCCGCCCGCTACCGCCGGGCCCTCGCCGACCACCCCGAAATCACCGCCTGGGCCGACCAGATCGCTCATGCCGGACGCCCCGGTCCCAGCGGGCCCGGCATCGCCGAAGGGCCATCGCTGCTGATCGCCGGCCCCACCGGCACCGGCAAGACGCACCAGGCGTACGGAGCCGTCCGCGCCCTCCTCACCCGCGGCGTCCGGCTGCGCTGGGAAGCCGTCACCACCGCCGACCTGTACGCCCGCCTGCGCCCCCGTGCCGGCCACGACGCCGAACGCGACCTCCAGACCCTGGCGCGGAGCCCGCTATTGCTCCTGGACGACCTGGGCGCGGCCAAGACCAGCGAGTGGACCGAGGAGCTGACCTACCGGCTCATAAACCACCGGTACGAGCACCTGCTCCCCACCCTCATCACCACCAACCTCCCGACCGCCGAGCTGCGCACCGCCCTCGGCGACCGGGTCGCCTCCCGCCTCGCCGAGATGACGGAACGGGTCGTTCTCAAAGGCCCCGACCGGCGACGCCATCGGCCCGCCTGAACTGCACCCATGTGGTCCCGGCGTGGTCGTCACCGGGCGGGGACCGGCCGCGGTCCCGTCGCGGACCGGGGACTGGGGACCGGGGACCGGGGACCGGGGAGCAATCGTGCGGGGACCAGACACGTCCCGGTTCGGGGACCGTGACCGACTGAGGTGGGGACCGGTCCCGTGAAACTGAGGACGGTCCCCACCCGTTTTGGGGACCGGTCCCGGACGGTCCCGCGACAGACGGGGTCCAACCCTCGGCATAGCTGCAGGTCACTGCCGATGTGGCAGCGCATAAGGCTCCCTGACACATGGCCTGAAGTCGATCGCCGAGACCGTGCCCACCGTGTCCCCATCTTCTCGGGACCAGGAGGTCAGGGGACCGGGGACAGGCAGCGCGGTCCCGAACGTGATGAGTCGGCCGGGCGGGACGCGGTCCCCACTCGTCCGCTCAGGAACGCGGACCTCAACACACATGGTCCGGGACCGTCCCAGCCCTACTGCTGCAACACAGTCTTCGCCACAGAGCACCACCCCGGAGAGCACCCATGCACCAGGCACATCACCACAATCCCGACAACACCGGTCAGGAAAGCACCACCCCGGCCCCCGACAGCGCAGCAAGTTGTCGGGTAAGGAGTCCTTACCCGCCCGCCGCCTCTGGAGCGGCGAAGGTGTCCGGCGCGGGGGCACCGGGCACGGCCGGCCTTGGGGAGCCGTCCAGGGAAGGGGCCATCGCGACGCCTTCGCACACCACGCAGCAGCCCTCGCCGCGTCGCCGACTGCGTCAGACGCGCCTGCGTGAGCGCCGCGTTCATCCTCGCTACAGCGATCGTGAGTTTGCCGATCTGCAGCACGCCGCCGCCATCAGCGGGATGGCGATCGGAGGCTACGTCGCCGAGGCGTCACTGGCCGCTGCCCGTGCCGAAGACCCCGCGTCAGCCGTCGCCGACTACCGGTCGATGGTGAAGGCTCTGATGGCCGCCAACCGGCAGCTCGGTGGCGTCGGCAACAACCTCAATCAGCTCGCCTGGCACCTCAACAAGGACGATCCCTGGCCTCAGCTCGATGCGGTCCGCAGCCTCCTGGAGCGCGTCGAAGCGGCCGTCGCACATGTCGACAGTGCCGTTGCGCAAGTCGTCGAGGGTAGGTGAGCCGGTGATACCGAAGATCATTCTGGGCAAGGGCAGCACCCGCCGCCTGATCGCCTATCTCTTCGGCAAGGGGGCGGCGAACGAGCACGTCGACCCGCACGTGGTCGCTTCCTGGAACGGCTTCGCGCCGGATCCAGGTCGTAGCCCGCACCGAGCCCCCAAGGATGTGGAGAAGCAGCTCTCCACACAGCTTGACCAGCCCGTCGCCATGCTGGGCCACCAGGCGCCCAAGACGACCGTCTGGCATTGCCCGGTCCGTGCCGCCCCCGAGGACCCGATCCTGACCGACACGCAGTGGGCTGAGATCGCCCGTCGGGTCGTGGCCGCCGCCGGTATCGCTCCAGCGGGGGACGCCGAAGGCTGCCGCTGGGTCGCGGTGCGCCACGCGGACGACCACATCCATATCGCCGCCACCTTGGTGCGCCAGGACGGCCGTCGCCCCCGCCGTGATCACGACATCCGAGCCGTCCAGCGCGAGGCACGCAGGATCGAGAAGGACTTCGGACTGAGACGGCTGAGGCCCGGCGACGGTACCGCCGCCAAGCGCCCCACCAGCAAGGAGCACTTCAAAGCCAAGCGCCTGGGACAGGATGCCACGGCACGGGACGTTCTGCGCACGCGCGTACGCCGGGCCATGGCCGCCGCCTCCTCCGAAGCAGAATTCTTCACATTCCTGCAGGCCACGGGCGTGAAGATCCGCGCTAAGACGGCGCCGTCCGGCGATGTGACCGGCTACAGCGTCGCCCTGCCCGGTGACGTCAACAAGCAACAAGAACCGGTCTGGTACTCGGGCTCAACGCTCGCCGGCGACCTCTCACTGCCGAAGATCCGCCAACGCCTCGACCCGACTACCCCAGAGCCTGTCGTCGGTCGGCCGACCAACCCGTGGCATCAGGCCACCGCCGCCACCGAACGCATCCTCCACCACCTCACGCACAGCACCGACGATGTGGCCCAAGGACAGATGGCAGCTCTCGGCGCGGCCCTCGACCTGCTCCCCATGGCGTCCCCGGCCGAGGTGCGAGGCGAACTCGAACAGGCGGCCGTCGCGTTCGAGCGGGCGACCCGTTCCCGCATCGCCGCCGACCACGCCAGCGCTCGCGCCCTGCGCCGCGGTGTCCAAGCGATCTGGAACGAGCCGACGCGTCATGGGGACGGTGCAGGCCTGGCGATGCTGCTGGACGCCGCGCTCACCGCTGTTGCCTATGCCATGCACTGGCACCGCACCCGTCAGCACGCCCAGCAGCAGGCAGCCGCCGAAGACACCCTGGTCCGCTTGCAAGCCGTGTACACCCAGGTCTCGGAGCCAGTCCTCGTCACCCTGGCCACCCGAGCCCCGAGCCCGCAGGCCAAGAACCGGTACGCCTACCACCTGCGGCAGGCCGTCCCCGAGCACGCCGAACGCATCCTTGGCGACCCGGCCTGGAACTCCCTCGCCACCGTCCTCGCCGAGGCGGAAGCCACAGGCCACAACGCTTCCGCTCTCCTGGACCAGGCACTCACCCAGCGCACTCTTGACGACGCCCACAGCCCCGCCCGCGCGTTGACGTGGCGCATCCGGCGCCTCGGTGAGCGCCACGTTCCGGGCCCACGAGCCCAGGCAGCGAAGGCACGCCACATCACGGGATCTGGTGTTGCCCCATCTCCGCCGCGTCATCCTGGTCAGCGGCGTTGATCAAGAGCCTCGGCTTCAGCGAGGAGGCGCGAGGCGGGGTGGCCGTACGCTCGGCACACCGCAGCGAGCATGGTCACCGTCGGGTCGGTCACCGCCCGTTCCATCCGTGACAGCGTCGAACGGCTGACACCACTGCGCCGTTCGACGTCGTACACGGACCAGCCACGTTCGGTCCGCAGGGCGAGGAGCAGGCGGGCCAGTTCGGCCTTGATGCACGTAGTGCCGCCCGCGGGGTCCGATTCCTCCGTCGGCGATGTGGCTGGCGAGCCCGGCTCCTTCAGCGATCTGCCGCAGTTGCTACGAGTCGATGACGAGTGGCCGGCCTCCTTCGAGCCGACCGGACCAGTAGCGGTCGGCTTCGTCGCGCGAGGCCCGGACCGAGATGACGAGCCGCTGGGAGACGTTGTTGCGGTCACGGATGCTGAGGGCTCCCTGGACGGTGGCGGTCCGATGCTCCGCGTTCCAGTCGACCGAGCCGATCGCGGGCACGCCGAGCCATACGAGGCTGCTGCGAACGTCGTCGCTGGTGACCCGCGGCGGGACGGCAGAGGCACACCGTGTGCGCTGGTCGGCCGGGCAGTGGTTTGCGGCGCAGGTCGGGCTGGCGTGAACTCCGTGGATGTCGGAGCGCCGCAGTACGTGAGCCAGTGCGCAGGAGTTGGTCTGGTAGATGGGGTGGTCGGGGTAGCGGGTGGGGAGAGTCTCCAGAACGTCCCAGGTCTGGCGTGGCCACACGGCGTCCGCCGATTCGAGGGGGAGATCCTCGGAGCCGAGTGCGGGCCACAGCTCGGTCATCTGCTCACGGGCACCTCGTTTGACCTTCAGGCCCACTGCTACGGTGCAGGTCGAGTAGCGGGCAGCCCAGTCCAGGACACGGGTGATGGTTTCGGGGGCGGCGTTCGCCGGCATCAGCGGGCGCCAGTAGTGGATCACGGGAATGCCGCGCACATGCAGGCGCGGGAACGTGGCGCGCAGCGCCTCGTGGTCGATGCCGCGCTCGATGTCCGGCCCCAGGCCCGAGTAGCTGAGGTACACGATGACGGGGACACCGGCAGCCCGTGCGTCGGAGATGGCGTCGGCGACCTCGTCCGTGACGGCGCACTTCGTGATCAGGCACACCGGGTTGCGTAAGCCCATGGCGACCAGTTCGCCGAGCAGGGCGACGAGGTGCGCTCGGGTACGCGGCGTCGACAAGGCGTCGGTGCAGGTGTAGAGGGCGAGCACGGCGTGCGGGTGGAAGAAGGGGCTGGCCTTGAGCAGCTCGGCCGTCTGTCGCGGGGTCGCCAGCTCGGTCGGTTTGACGAGGGTCTGCGCGCGGTCGCGCAGGTAGCAGTAGCCGCACGCTTTCGGGCAGCCCTGGACCGGATTGACCGCCAGCCAGGTTTCGTGCTGGTCGATGACGGGTTCCCAGATGCGTTGCGTCGGCAGGCTCGGAACAGGAATGCGCACGGGCTGGGTCCTCTCGGGCCGGATCCACGCTGCCCGCCCGGCTTGCACGGGCAGGCGACGCGGATGGTCAGACGGGTTGGGTGGTGATGCGCGCGCCGACAGCGGTCAGCTTGGCGACGGGCTCCTCGTAGCCGCGTTCCAGGTAGCGGGTGCCGCTGATCGTGCTGGTGCCGTCGGCGACCAGGGCTGCGAGGACGTAGCCGAAACCGGCGCGCAGGTCGGGGATGGTCAGGTCGGCGGCCTTGAGCTTGCTCGGGCCGCTGATCTTGGCGGTGTGCAGGAAGTCGCGGTTGTGCCAGCGGCAGGCGGAAGCTCCCAGGCACCGGGTGGTCAGCTCGATCTCGGCTCCCATGGCACGGCTGAGCTGTTCGGCGTAGCCGAAGCGGTCCTCGTAGATGGTCTCGTGGACGACGGAGGTGCCGTTCGCCTGCGTGAGCAGGACGGTGATGGGCTGCTGCCAGTCGGTCATGAACCCGGGGTGGACTCCGGTCTCGATGTCGGTGGCCCTCAGCTCCCCGCCTCGGAAGAACTCCAGGCCATGTTCGGTTTCGGTGAAGTCGCCGCCGATGTGGCGCAGGACGTTGAGGAAGGTGATCAGGTGGTCCTGCCGGGCGCCGCGTACTTCGATGCGCCCGCCCGTCGCCACAGCCGCTGCCGCGAACGAGGCGATCTCGATGCGGTCGGCCACGGTGCGGTGCTCGACGCCGCGGAGCGCTTCGACGCCGACGACGGTGAGCGTGCGGTCGGTGTCGATGGTGATGAGGGCGCCCATCTTCTGGAGCATCAGCACCAGATCGACGATCTCGGGTTCGACGGCCGCGTTGGAGATCACTGTCGTCCCCTTGGCGAGGACCGCTGCCAGGAGCAGGTTCTCCGTGGCCCCCACCGAGGGGAACGGCAACTGAACGTGCGCGCCGGTGAGCCGGTTCGCGCTGACCTTCACGGAGCCCGGGCGGTCGACGGTGTCGGCGCCCATCTGATGCAGTCCTTGGAGGTGGAAGTCGATGGGGCGCTTCCCGATGGTGCAGCCGCCGGGCAGTGGCACCACCGCCTCGCCACGACGGTGCAACAGCGGTCCCATCATCAGGATGGGAATCCGGTTCACGCCCGAGTACATGGACGACAGCGACGTGCTCATGGCCTTCGGCGTGTGCACCCGTACGGTGTGCTCGCCGAGCCAGATCACCTCGGTGCCCAGCTCGGCGAGCATGCCGAGGACGATGTCCACCTCCAGGATGCGTGGCACGCCGTGCAGCACACAGGGTTCGTCGGTCAGTAGCGTGGCGACGAGTTCCTTGGTTACGGCGTTCTTCGCCCCGGATGCCTCGACTGTGCCGCGCAGCGGTACTCCGCCGGTGATGCGGTAGGCGTGGCGGTCAGTGGCCATTGGACGCCCCTTGAAGGTCCCTCTATCCATCTCGTGATGTTTCCTGTCTCGCTAAGTCGGTGACCGGAGACGGAAAACAGTAATTTACCTAGATCGAATCCCGTCTCGTGAGATACGACGATACTGGTGTGGTCATGGTTGCACCGTCGTGACTCCGCCGTTCGGCCCGATACAGGCGATTGGGGTAGATGGTTCCGCCCGTCAGTTGCGCCTGGAGCAGGGCGGTGCGGGAGGTCTCTTCCAGGCGCAGCATCAGGTCGGCGGTCTCCTCCAGGTGCCGGCCAACGGTGAACGCGCCGTGGCGGTAGAGGGTGAAGGCGAGCCCGTGGCGTATCAGTTCGTCGGCGCGCGGGGCGATGATCTCCTCCAGTTGCGGGCGGTACGCCAGCAGGTTGACGGCGGCCACGTCCGGGCGCTGCACCATGCCCTCCGGCAGGTCCAGCGGCACCGGGTCAGCCAGGAACTCGGCTTTCACCGTGCTGTCGTCGGCGTGCAGGCAGGGGATCTCGCCGAAGGTGTCGGCGCGGTTCGTCACGCTCGGCACGGGCAGCCCCAGGGACGCGAAGGCCAGGGTGTAGGGAGCGTGGGCGTGCACGATCGCCCCGGCGCGGGGCAGCATCCGGTACAAGTCCAGGTGGGTGGGAGTGCCGGACGCGCCCAGCCCGCCGGTCTGCTCGACGATCGCTCCGTCGGGCGCGAGGACGACGAAGTCACGGACGCTCACCTTCCAGCGGTCGAAGGCGAGCCGGGTGCAGGACATGAGCACATTTCCGTCCGGGAGACGTACCGACACCGCGCCGCCGGCCGGGTTGAGTACGTCCCAGGCGAGCAGGTCGTCCACGATGCGTGCGAGGTGCTGACGCTCGGGTTCGTAGAGCATGACGTGACTCCTTCACGTGTCGAGCTGGAAGCCGGCGCCCGGTAGGCGAACGGCGCTATGCGGGGGAATCCACGCCGTGGGGACGGTGACTCCCGCGTGCAGGACGGCCCCGGCACCGACGACAGCTCCGGGGCCGAGAGTGACGCGAACACCTGCGCGGACGCCGCTCGCGACGATCGCTCCCCACTTCGGCTCACCGGTGTCCACCCGGCGGCCGTCCGGCAGGGCGAAGTGGACGGGCCGCGAGGGGTGGAGCATGTCGGGGTTGGACAACACGCAGACGCCGATGACGAGGCCGGAGGCAAAGTAGGCGTCGCATCCGATGACGGCGCATCCGATGGTCGCCCGGTGCGACAGGACGCTGCCCCGGGCGAGGACGCTGCGGGAGACCTCGCAGCCGTACCCGATGTGGACGTCTGCCGAGACGACCGTCCGGCCGCGCACGGTCGAGTACTCGTGGACCCGGGCTCCGGGACCGATCACCACGTCGTCGTGCACATTGGCCAGCGGTGAGATGTAGGCGCTCGGATGAATGCGCGGACGACCGTCCAGGGCCTTGTCGACGAGGTCGTAGACCGCCCCGGCGACGTCGCCGATCTCCACGATGGGCCTGCTGTCCAGAGCGTCGACACCCCAGTCCTTGAGGAGGGGGTCGTCGCCCAGGCGCAGGACCTCGCCGAGAAGAGGGCCGGGGGCCGTCACGGCGCTGCTGCCAGAGAGCGCGGCGCCTGACCCATCACCAGCGTCAGATACTGGGCGGCGCAACGCCCCGGGGTGTACCAGGCTTCGGCCAGCGCTCGGGCCGCCCTGCCCATCCTGGCCAGTGCCTCGCGGTCGAGCAGTGCGTCGGTGAGGGCGGCCACGAGATCCCACGGGTCGTCGGGGTCGTAGACCATGCCGGTCAAGCCGTCCAGGACGAGTTCGGGGCTGGCTCCGGCCTGGGGCACCAACGCAGGGATCGCGGCCCCGGCCGCGTCGATGACGGCGCGGCCGAAGCCCTCCTGCACGGCGGCGGTGGCCAGCAGGTCGTATCCGGTGAGTCGCTGAGGGAGATCGTCGGCGTAGCCCACGAAGCGGACGGGGGCCGCGAGTTCGCGCGCCAGGGTCTCCAGCTCGGCCTGGTGAGAGCCCGCCTCGCCGAACACGTCGAGCCGCACCGCCGTGGACAGGCGAGGGTCGGCGACCGCGCGCACGAGGTGGTCCGTCCGCTTCCACGGCACGGTACGGGCAACGGAGGCGATGAGGAGTCGCCCCGTGGCCGGTCGGGTGCCGTCGGGAACGGTGGCCGGGATGGCGACGCCGTTGTGGATGGTGCTCACGTACCGGGCTCGCGGGGCGTGGACGCGGAACGCGGCAGACGACGCGTGGGAGATGCCCACCCACACGGGCACGGAGGACAACAGATCCCACGGCAGGTCGCCCACGGTTCGCTCAACCATGGAGCCGGTGCCTGGGTCGATCACCCGGAGCACCTGGTCGGCGTTGACCACGTGCCGGATGACTGGGATGACCCGGGCATGGGGCGCCAGAGCCACGTCCGCTGCTGCGGTGCGGTGGTTGGAGATCACTACTACGGGACGGTCGTCGGCCGGCGCGCAGGCACGGACGAACGCCTGCTGGTAGGCGCCCCAGTCCGAGACCTCGTGTACGCGGGCGGGGGTGCAGCGGCCGGCGGCCGGGCCGCCCCGGCGCCACCACACCACCTCCACGCTGGGCACCAGCCTGGACAGGTTGTCCGCCAGCTCGGCGACGGAGTTCTCCGCTCCTCCGCGGGCGGTGGTCACCCAGGTAAGGACGACGTGCGGAATCACGACTGCCTCCTTCAGGGGAAGCTCTGCAACGGGATGGGATGTGCCTAGCTGCTGACATGACGGCACCACGGCTCGGCTCGGCGTGGAGATCGACTGTCAGTACGTGCAGTCGGTGTGCAGGCTCTGCACACCGGACCTACCGGGTGGGAGAGCCGAGGTGGAGGCTGAGCGCCGAGTGAGGGACCGGCGAGGGTCGGCACCGATCCACCGCCCGGCGGAGCGGCTTCGTGGGAACGAGCCGGTCACTCGCGCACGGGCGGAGCCAGTACGGTCCGGGAGACGCGCGACTGCTGAGAGCAGGCAGCGTGATCGTGTGCGGGGCTCCGACGCACACCGCGTGGTCATGCGGCTCCCACGCCTCCGCCGAACCGGGCGGGACCAGCCAGTAGAGCCAGCCACCGCCCGGATCATCGATCACAGGCCCGCAGCCTCGCTGGACCTCGTCCATCAACACGGCCACGGCGTGCCCCTCGACCCCGCCTCCCGTGACTACGACATCGAAGAGATTGCCTCCGAGCGGGACCCGAGTGCCTCGCCCCGTATCGAGGTCGAGCAGAGCGCGGACGCGAGCGGCGAGATCCGCCATGTCTTCAGCCACGGGGTCATCGGGGACGTTCGCGTCGACCAGCTCCGGAACAAGCCGGAACGCCGTGCGGGCGGTGGTCACGGTTGCACCGGCCCGGGCGCCATCGTGGCGCGCACGGTCTTGCCCTGGTGCTCCGGCGAGAGGAAGCAGGTCACCACCGCGCCGAGCCGGCGTACCTCCCACAGGCCGCGCCCTACGCCGCCCGCCTGTGCCCTGTCGAAGTCGGGAAACGACGGGTTGGGATCACGTACGTCGATGACCAGATGCTCGGCCTCGTCGAGCCGCAGATCAACCGTGACCCGCTGGTCGAAGCGGTCGCCAACGCCGTGCTCGACACCGTTCTGCACGAGTCGGCCGACCACGTCCGAGGCCGCGTGGACCGAACCCTGCCACCCCATGACCGTGAGTCCGGTGCGAGCGATCGTCCGGGCTCGGATCGCGGCGCTGCCGTCACCCGGCAGGCTGATGGTGGGGTACCGCCTCGATACCGGCACAGGTGGAGGGTTGGTTGCCAAAGGGATGTCGCCTCCTTGGTGGAGCGAGAGGGTGCACCAGGTCGTCGCACCGTCGGAACTGACTCCCCAGGCGTCAGCCATGGCATGGACGAGGAAGAGGCCACGGCCGGCCTCCTCGTGTGGAGCGGCATGCCGAAGCACTGCGAGGTTCGCGGAACCGTCCCGCACCTCGGTCACCAGGTCAGCAGCGGTGAGATAGAGGCGGTAGCGGATCTCCGCCGCCTGACCGTGCCGGAGGGCGTTGGTGACCAGTTCGGTCGTCAGTAGCTCCTCGGGCGTCACCAGGTCGGGCCGCTTCCAGCGGTGCAGGGCCGCCCGCACGACCCGGCGGAGACGGCCGGGCCACAGGGCGTCTCCATCGGTGATGCCGCCAGGCACCGAGGCCGGGTCTCGGGCGATGCAGAGTTCATGCCCCGCCCGCGCCCCGAGCGGCCTGGTGGCATCAGCGTGCGTGTGCGTCGCGGTCGAAGACATACCTGTACCTCCGGGAGCTCACGGGGATCGTGCGAGAGCACGGCAGGGCAGCGGATTCCACCTGGGCCAGTCACGCTGTGCTGCGGCTCAACTACTGTGTTGCACGGAAGAGTTGCCATGCAATGGCGCATGCAATTTTCACGGCAGATGGCATATGCGATGGAACGGACCCTTGTCTGTGCAAGCGGAACCGGGGCTGGCAGACTCCCGACCTGGGCATCGGCAAGGGGCACTTGGGGCCGACTGGGCCAGGCTCGGGGAAGCTCGAACCGGACTCGGGGACGGTCGGACCCAGCCCGACCGGAGTGTGCCCTCGGCATGACACGAGAGGAAGGCCAGTGGCCGCACCGAAGGGACCGACCAGCCGGCGGGTGCACATGGGCAAAGTGCTCGCCAAGATGCGAGAAGACCTCGGTATGCGCCGAGAGGACGTCGCCTCCGCCCTCGGCTTCTCCGCCGAGAAGCTGTGGCGCGTCGAGAGGGGCAGGACCAGCCTCCCGAACCCGAAGGACCTCAAGGACCTGCTCGCCCACTACGGCGTGGACGACCACGAGGTCGTCGACAGCCTCCTGATCATTCACCGGGAGTCCCTGCAAGAGGGCTGGTGGGTGCCCTACACACCGCACCTGACCAAGGGCATGCGCGAGTACGTCGGGATGGAGACCGACGCGGTGTCCATCGCGGCCTGGCAGCCCTCACTGGTCTTCGGCCTTCTCCAGACGGAGAACTACGCCCGCGAACTACTCCTGTCCGCGAAAGCCGTGGACGAGACGACCACCGAGTTCATCGACGCCAACGTTTCCTTGCGCATGGAGCGCAAGGCGCTCATCACCAAGGCCGAGCCCCGGGACCTGTGGGTCATCATGGGCGAGGACGCTGTCCGCAGCACGATCGGCAGCCGGGAGGTGATGGCCGAGCAGTACGAGGAGATCAAACGCCTTGCCTCGTCGGACCACGTCACCGTGCAGATCCTGCCCGCGGCCTCCACCGGCTACCGGGCCAGTCAGAACTTCGCGGTCCTGGACATGGGCGAGCCGCTGGGACGGATCGTCCAGGCCGACCAGCCCGGCGGGCAGGCCAGCGTTACTGACAAGAGGCCCGACGTCGGCAAGTACTCCCGCAGGTTCGACGCCCTGCGGGCCGCAGCGCTCGCACCCCACGAGACGCCGCGCTTCCTCGATGAAGTCCAACGGGATCTCGAAAGAAAGTTGACACCGTGACCACTACCCACACGAAGGCTGCAGACCTGGCCTCCGAGTGCGCCTGGTTCAAGTCCTCCTACAGCAGCGGCGCGGAGGGGAACTGCCTCGAAGCAGCCGACCTGGCGACCGACATCGTCATACGCGACTCGAAGGACAAGAAGGGCCCCGGGCTCGTGTTCCCGAAGACGTCGTGGGCCGCTTTCACGGCCGGCGTCCGCGCCGACGCACTCGGGACACGTCTGAGCGCCTGACCCGCGAGCTGCCGCGATGCCCATGGTGGCTCTCCTCGGACGAAACGAGGCGGGCCACCGTGGGCGTACGCCGGCTTCCAGCACGGCCGGACAACGACGCGGCGCGCTGTGTGGGTGACGTGCCGACAGCCCGGACACTCCACTCGTGCCGCATGCAGATGATGCACACGCCATCGACGAAGTACTCGCCCGACCCCTACGGTTGGGGCCCCGTTCAATGACCGTTCGGGAGGGCTGATGCTCATCACCGAGTTAGGTGTCTGGTCCTCCCCGGAGGCCCGGAACCTGGCCGAACAGCGTGATCCCGGCGGGCTCATCCGACTCGGCCGACGACACCGAGGGTGGCGCCAGACCGATCTCGGTTCCCGAATCGGCTGCTCGGCCTCCACCGTGTCCCGACTGGAAGGCAGCGGGCGCATCGCCGACATGCGCCTGCTCCGGGCCGCCGCCGCAGCGGTCGGTCTGCCCTCAGCGCTGTTGGCGGCTGCCTGCGGTTTCGTCACCTTCGCGGCGCCCACCCGCACTAGAGTGACGGCGGACGTTCCCCGTGACGCCGAGGAGGACCCGATGCGCCGCCGTACGCTGCTCGCCGCCGCGGGGACGGCCATGCCGGCCTCTCTGCTCCTGGCCGTCGACGACGCCCTCGCCGACACCCCCGCACCCTCCGGGAGCACGGTGCCGACCGATGCCCGGCTCGCCCACGCGCGCCGACTGTTCGAGGCAGGGCAGCATGCCGTCCTGCTCCGCGAACTCCCGGGCCTACTGGGCGACGCACACAACGCCGCGCGCTCCCGCTCCGACCTGGACCACGCCCGCCTTTCCGCCTGCTACACCCTGGCCACGCAAGCCCTGGTGAAAATCGGCCGATACGACAGGGCTCGCATCACGGCCGATCGCGCCACGACGTACGCCTCTCTGTCCGGTTCGCCTCTGGCAGCCGCCGCCGCAGCCAGGGAACTGGGGGTCGTCCTGCGTCACCAGGATCAGGCAGCCACCGCACAACGCCTCGTCCTGCGAGCCGCCGCCGATGTCGAAGCCACGGGCCTCGCCACCGAGGCCCAGGCATCTGCTTACACCCAACTGCTATGCACGACGTCGTACACGGCGGCAAGAGCGGGTGACCGCGGCCAGGCCCTGGACATGATCTCCGAAGCTCGGAACGCGGCACGTCGGCTACCCGCATCGCCGCCCGCAGACCGGCTGTTCCGGATCTCGCCGCCGGCGGTCGACCTCTATGCGGTTGGAGTGCACTGGGCCCTGGGTGACGCCGGCGCAGCACTCGAAGCCGGGCGGGGACTGCGAGCGGAACTCTTTCCCACGGCCGAGCGCAAGAGCCGGATGCACACCGACCTGGCCCGTGCCTGGTGGCAATGGGGCAAGCCCGAACAAACCGCCCAGGAGCTACTGGCAGCGCTACGGGTGAGCCCCGGAGAAGTTCGCGACCGGCCCGCAATCAGAGACATCGTGACCGCCTTGGGCTCGCGACACCCCCGCGCATCCGGTGTCCGAGACTTGACGCGGGCCGTGGCCTACTGACTCAGTCCCTGGCTGCATGTCCCATTTCGGGACGGGCCTCGTGTCCTGGCTCGGGACAAGCCCTTTGTCCCCTATCGGGACAGGCTTCCTACCCCACGGTTGCCGGGGCATTGACGGTGATCATCCGGCTGCGGCTCGATCGACCCTCCCGCCGTGGCTCGTTTCCGACCGCCGGGTCTTCGCTCAGCGCCAGTCGGAAACCGCCGCCAACAGGCCGGCGCCCACTGATACTCCCGCGAGGACCCAGAAGAGGGCAGGATACCCGCCGAGGGCTGCCGCGAGGGCAGCGCCGGCGAAGGGGGCGAGTGCGCCGGCGATCGTGACCGGTGCGGCAAGGAGGCCGGACAGCGTGCCGTAGTGGGCGGCCCCCCAGCGTTCCGTGACGGCGGTGGCCTGGAGCAGGGTGCGGTTTCCCCTGACCATGCCCGCGACGACGGACAGAAGCACCAGGAACAGGTACGGGCCAGGGGTCATCGCGAGGGACGCGGTGGTTGCGCTGCCGGCCACGATCAGAGCGACCGTGCGTGTGGTGACCGAGGTACGGCGCACGAGGGCGGAGTAGAGAGCGCGGCCGAGCGTCTGGCCTGCGCCGCCCAGCCCGAGGGCCCACGCGGCTGCCGTAGGACTCATGCCTCGCTCGGTCAGCAGTGGGACGAGTGCGATGACGACGGCGAACGTGGCGAAGCCGTTGAGGGTGAGCGCGGCTGTCAGCGTCAGGAACGGGCGGCTGCGGGCGACCGTTTTGCTGTCGCCGGCTTGTTGCTTGGTGTGGGCGGGCAACGGCGGCCATGGTGCGCGCAGTGCAAGGGCGTGGGCGGGGACGGTGACGAGCGCGAGGATCAGGGCGAGAAGTGCGTAGGTGTGTCGCCAGCTGAGGTGCTCGGCCAGCGCGGCCGTGAGAGGTGCGAAGACCGTCGAGGCCAGGCCGCCGGCCAGTGTGACCACGGTGAGCGCGCGGACTCGGTCCTCACCCCACCAACGGGTGACGGCGGCGAAGGCGGGCTGGTAGAAGGTCGCGGCCATGGCCAGGCCGGCCAGCAGACAGGCAGCCATGAACACGGTTAGGTTGGGCGCGTAGGCGAGGGCGAGCACGGCGGTGACGCCGAGAATCGAGCCCACGGTCATGACCGTACGTGGACCACGGCGGTCCAAGATGCGGCCGACGGGGATGCCTGCGAGGGCAGACACGATCAGAGCGACGGAGAAGGCGCCGGTAGTGGCGGTGGTCGACCAGCCGGTGTCGGTGGTGATCCGCGGGTTCAGGACGGGGAAGGCGTAGTAGACGATCCCCCAGCTGGTGATCTGGGTGGCACACAGGGCGGGGAGGGCGGCGTGAGGCCGTGACCGGTCCCCTGTTCCGGTCACGGCCTCACGGGTGTGCAGGTGGGTCATCGGCGGATCAGCAGCATCCGGCGGCGTCAGCCGCTTCCCTGGCGTCGGCGTCGGCAGGGCCTGCGCCGTGCTTGGCCAGGGTGTCGGCGTCGCCCTTGACCACGTAGACCTCCCAGGGCTCCTGGCCGGGGCCGTGGACCCAGACCTTGTCCTGCAGGGCGTAGCAGCAGGCCGTGTCGTTCTCCTCGGCCATCACCAGCCCTGCTGCGCTCAGCCGGGTGGCGGCGTGGACGGCTTCCGTGCTGTCGACCTCGACACCGAGGTGGTCCATGCGTGTCGCCGCGTCCGCCTCGCCTTCGATGAGGACGAGCTTGAGCGAGGGCTCGGCGACTGCGAAGTTGGCGTAGCCGTCGCGGAGCTTGGCGGGCTCGACGCCGAAGAGCTTCGTGTAGAAGGCGACGGACGCGGAGAGATCCGGTACCCGTAGGGCGAGTTGCACGCGGGACATGGTGAACCTCCTGGAACGGGAGTGGAGTTTCAGCAACCTCCGGAGGAGGCCGGGGCGCCGATGCCGATCTGGAGCGTGGCCGGGGCCGCATAGCAGCCGCCGCCCTCGTCGCTCTGCGCGGCGTCGGGCTCGTCGAACAGGCCCGCGCCGCCGCACACGCCGGTCTCCGGCAAGGTCAGCTCGACGCGTTCGGCCGCCTCGTGGTCGCCGGCGAGTGCAGCCGTGATGGAGCGGACCTGCTCGTAGCCGGTCATGGCGAGGAACGTGGGGGCGCGGCCGTAGGACTTCATGCCGGCCAGGTAGACGCCCTGCTCAGGGTGGGACAGCTCCTTGACGCCGTGCGGGTAGACGGTGCCGCAGGAGTGGACGTTCGGGTCGATCAGCGGGGCGAGTGCGGTCGGGGCCTGGAGGCGCTCGTCGAGGCCGAGGCGGAGTTCGGAGAGGAAGGAGAGGTCGGGGCGGAAGCCGGTCAGGACGATGATCTCGTCGACCGCGTCCAGGCGGCGGCCGTCCTCGGCGACCAGGATCAGCCGGTCGCCGTCCCGCTCGACCGCTTCCGTACGGAACCCGGTGACGGCACTCGCGTGCCCCTTCTCCACCGCCGCCCTGGCGCGTAGGCCGAGGGCGCCGCGGGCCGGGAGCTGGTCGGCCTCGCCGCCGCCGTACGTGGCGTCGCCGATGCCCCGGCGCAGGATCCAGACCGCGTGCGTGTCCGCCTCTTCCCCGGCGAGGTCGGCGAGGAGGGCGAGGGCGGTGAAGGCGGAGGCGCCGGAACCGACGACCGCCGTGCGCTTGCCGGCGTAGCGGGCTTGGACAGCCGGGTCCTTCAGGTCCGGGACGCGGTAGGTGATGTGCTCGGCCGTCTTCTTCTCACCGAGGGCGCGGATGCCGTTCGCGCCCATCGGGCTGGGCACGGACCAGGTGCCGGAGGCGTCGATGACGGCGCGGGCGGTGATCCGCTCCTCGCCGCCCTCCGCCGTCTCGATGTGCACGGTGAAGGGCTGCTCCTCGCGGCCGGAGTCGACGATCCGGTCGCGGCCGGCGCGGGCCACGCCGGTGACTGTCGCTCCGTAGCGGACCTTGTCGCCGAGGACGTCGGCGAGCGGCTGGAGGTACCGCTCGGCCCAGTCGCCGCCGGTCGGGTACGTCGTCCCGTCGGGGCGGACCCAGCCGGTGGGGGCGAGCAGCTTATCGGCGGCCGGGTCGGTGACCTCCGCCCACGTCGAGAACAGGCGGACGTGGGCCCACTCGCGTACGGCGGTGGCAGCAGACTGGCCGGTCTCCAGCACCAGGGGCTCGATGCCGCGTTCGACGAGGTGCGCGGCTGCGGCCAGGCCGACGGGACCGGCGCCGATGACCACAACGGGCTGCTGGTGGTCTGTGGTGGACACGCTGCTGTTGGACACGGCGACGACACTCCCTTTTGCTTCGACATCTGTCGATCCCTTGCGGGACCAGCATGACACCTGCTTCGATGAGCGTCAACATAGACATTCATCGAAACCGCAAATCTGAGTATTCCCGAGGGAGTGGGTATGGAACACGTCGACGTGGTGGTCATCGGTGGCGGCCAGTCCGGGCTGGCCGCCGCGCACGCCCTACGCGAGCAGGGTCTGGCACCGGTGCTCCTGGAAGCGTCCGAGCAGACCGCGGGGTCGTGGCCCCGCTACTACGACAGCCTCGCCCTCTTCTCTCCCGCCGCCCACAGCTCACTGCCGGGCCTGCCGTTCGGCGGCGATCCGCACCGCTACCCGCACCGGGACGAGGTCGTCGCCTACCTGCTGCGTTACGCCGAGCGCCTGGACACCGACGTCCGCACCGGCACGCGCGTGCAGGAGGTGAGCACGAGCGACGGCAACTTCACCCTCACCCTGGAAACCGGCGACCGTATGACGGCCCGAGGTGTCGTGGCCGCTTCCGGGACCTTCGGACGGCCCCACCGTCCCGCCCTCCCGGGACTGGACGCATTCACGGGCACCGTGCTGCACGCGGCCAAGTACAGGACGCCGCACCCCTTCGCCGGGCAGCGGGTGGTGGTTGTCGGGGCCGGAAACTCCGCGGTGCAGATCGCCGTCGAGCTGGCCGCGCACGCCCGGGTGACGCTCGCGGCCCGACACGCAGCGCGATTCGCCCGGCAACGTCCGCTGGGCCGGGACCTGCACTGGTGGCTGAAGCGGACGGGGCTCGACACGCTGCCGGTGGGCAGGCTCCTGCGCACGCCGCCGACGCAGTTCGTGATCGACGACGGCCGCTACCGTGCCGCAGTCGCAGCCGGCGCTCCCGACCTGCGCCCGGTGTTCAACGGGATCGACGGCACGAAGGTGACATGGGCCGACGGTGGCACCGAGGAGATCGACACGATCCTGCTGGCCACCGGCTACCGACCTGACCTCGGCTACCTGCACCCACTCGGCGCCCTGGGCGCCGACGGTCACCCGCGCCACCGGGAGGGCCTGTCGACCACCCACCCCGGTCTGGCGTACGTCGGCCTGGAATGGCAGCGCAGTCTCTCCTCGAACTCTCTGCGCGGGGTTGGCAGGGATGCCGTCCGCGTCGCCCGGCGCCTGGCCGCCCACCTCGGTGCTCGCTGACCCTGGCTGCTCTAGTTCGACGTGTGTCAACATAGACGTATGTCGAACGCGAAGGCACTGCCGCTTCTGGAACGATCCGAGGCCCCCGCCACCGCGGTGCCGTGCTGCCCGCCGCTGAGCGAACGCCCCTTCACCGCCGAGGAGGCCGAGCGGACCGCCCGTATGTTCAAGGCTCTCGGCGACCCGGTGCGGCTGCGGCTGTTCTCAGCCGTCGCCTCGCACGAGGGCGGCGAGGCGTGCGTGTGCGACATCTCCGACGTCGGCGTCTCCCAGCCGACGGTCTCCCACCACCTGAAGAAGCTCAAGGAGGCCGGCCTGCTCACCTCAGAGCGGCGCGGCACCTGGGTCTACTACCGGGTCGAGCCGTCGGTACTGGCGGCGATGGGACAGCTGCTGGCCGTTCGGTAGCGCACGCGGATCACCTTGCCCCTTCGAGAAGCCCGGCGATCTCCCGCGCTGCGTCGCGGGCTGGCCGCCCAACGCCGATAAGCGTGGCGGAGGCGGGGCCCGTCCAGTCTCCGTATCCGAGAAGGTGCAGCCGGGAGTCCGCCACGGCGCGCGTGCCCTGGGCGGCGATGTGGCCGTGCGGGCCGCGCAGGCCCAGGGGTGACAGGTGTGAGAGGGCAGGCCGGAAGCCGGTGCACCAGATCACCGCGTCGGCGGGCGCCCGAGTGCCGTCGGCCCAGACGACGCCGTCACGGTCGAGGCGTACGAACATGGGCGACGCCTTGAGCCGCCCGGCGTCCCGGGCCTCGCGCACGGGCGGTACGGCGACGATGTCCCCGAGCGAGGCGACTCCTCCGGTGTCGGTGTTGCCTGCGTCGAGGGCACGGCGTCGGGCGGTGGCCGCGTCGAACAGGGCGCGGCCGTCGATGTCGTCGGCGAGGTATCGGGGCGGTCGCTGGGTCACCCAGGTCAGCTCGGTGTCGTACGCGAGGTCGGCGGCGATCTGTGCGCCCGAGTTGCCGCCCCCGACGACGATCACTCGCCGGCCCGCGAAGTCCTGCGGTCTGCGGTAGGAGACGGTGTGCAGTTGCCTGCCCTCGAAGTCCCCGCGGCCGGGGACGGCGGGGAGGAAGGGGCGCCACCAGGTGCCGGTCGCACTGATCACCGCGCGTGCGTGCCAGGTGCCGGAGTCGGTCTCCACTCGCAGCAGCCGGCCGTCGTCGTGCACGCCGGTCACGCGGACCGGTCGCTGCACGGGGAGGTCGTACCGCTTCTCGTAGTCGCCCAGGTAGGCCACCACGTGCCCGGCCTCCGGGTACTCCTGGCCCGGCTGCGGCGGCATGAGGCGTCCGGGGAGGGAGGAGAAGGCAGCCGGGGAGAACAGGTGGAGCGAGTCCCAGGTGTGCTGCCAGGCCCCGCCCGGGGTGGCCTGGGCGTCGAGGACGACGAAGTCCAGGCCCTGGCGGCGCAGGTGGTAGGCGGCGGCGAGCCCGGCCTGGCCGCCGCCGATCACCACCACGTCGGTGTGCTGTGTCATGCCGCCTGTACCGCCGCGCACGTGGTGCACCGGATGGTGCGGGCCATGACCTCGCCCGGTCGTCCGAGGAGGGGTCCTCCACGCACGACGCGGTTGGCGACGAGCGTGTGCTCGTGGCAGACAGCGGCACCGCAGTCGTGGCAGACGCCGACGGCCGTGCTGGTCGTTCCCTGTGCGCGGCAGTCCAGGCAGTGCATCAGTGGTCCCTGCCCTCAGTGGTAAGAGCGGACGGGGTGAACTTTTTGCGCCAGGCCAGCGCGACGTAGACGAGGCCGATCAGCACCGGGACTTCGATGAGCGGTCCGACGACCCCGGAGAGGGCTTGGCCGGAGGTGACACCGAAGGTGGCGATGGCGACGGCGATGGCCAGCTCGAAGTTGTTGCCCGCGGCAGTGAAGGCGAGGGTGGCCGTGCGGTCGTAGGCGAGGCCGATCGCCTTGCCCAGCAGGAAGGTGCCGAAGAACATGACCGCGAAGTACACCAGCAGCGGCAGCGCGATGCGGACCACGTCCAGCGGCTGGGAGGTGATGGTCTTGCCCTGCAGGGCGAAGAGGATAACGATCGTGAAGAGCAGGCCGTAGAGCGCCCACGGGCCGATCTTCGGCAGGAAGTTGGACTCGTACTTCTCTCGGCCGAGCTTCTTCTCGCCGATGCGTCGAGTGAGGAAGCCGGCCAGCAGCGGGACGCCGAGGAAGATGACGACGTTCAGAGCGATCTTCCACATGGAGATGTCGAGGTGTTCGCCGTCGCCCAGGCCGAGCCACCCCGGCAGCAGGTCGAGGTAGAACCAGCCGAGCAGGCCGAACGCCAGGACCTGGAAGACGGAGTTGAGGGCGACCAGCACGGCCGCGGCCTCGCGGTCTCCGCAGGCGAGGTCGTTCCAGATGATGACCATGGCGATGCAGCGGGCCAGGCCGACGATGATCAGGCCGGTGCGGTACTCGGGCAGGTCCGGCAGGAAGATCCACGCGAGCGCGAACATCACCGCCGGGCCGACGATCCAGTTGATCACCAGCGACGAGGCCATGAGCCTGCGGTCGCCCGTGACGGCGTCGAGCTTGTCGTAGCGGACCTTGGCCAGGACCGGATACATCATGATCAGCAGGCCGATGGCGATCGGCAGAGAGATGCCGCCGATCTCGACCTTGGCAAGAGCGTCGTTCAGGCCCGGGATGGCTCGGCCCAGGCCGAGGCCGACGGCCATGGCGATGAGGATCCAGACGGCGAGGAAGCGGTCGAGCGTCGACAGCTTCGCAACGACGGAGGACTCCTCGGCGGTCGTCGCGGGTGCTTCGGTGCGGGTCACGGACAGGCCCTCTTGTTCTCGGCGGCGGTGCGGGCGGACTCGGCCAGGTCGGCGAACTGGCCGGCGAGCGAGGCGATGACGTCCGGGCGGAGCTTGTAGTACGTGTAGCGGCCGCACGGCTCCGTCTCGACGACCCCCGCCTCGCGCAGCACTCTCAGGTGGTTGGAGAGATTGGTCTGCCGGGCACCCGTCTCCTCCACGAGGTGGGTGGTGCACAGCGTCTCTTGGGCGAGCAGGGTCACGATCCACAGCCTGAGCGGGTCCGCCAGAACCCGGAGCAGGTCAGTGTCGACTGACGTCATCATGTACTGATACTCTCACATCAGTGGTGGCTGACACCACCGGGTGCTGATGTCATTCGCACCTGATGCCGTCGTGAGACAAGAGAGATCTCCTGATGCCCGACAAGCCGTCCGTGCTGTTCGTCTGTGTCCACAACGCCGGCCGCTCGCAGATGGCCGCCGCGTGGCTGACCCACCTGGCCGGGGACCGCGTCGAGGTCCGTTCCGCGGGCTCGAACCCGGGTGAGAACGTCAATCCCGCAGCCGTCGAGGCGATGAGCGAGGTCGGCATCGACATCTCCGCCGAGGTGCCGAAGATGCTGACCGTGGACGCGGTCAAGGAGTCCGACGTCTGCATCACCATGGGCTGCGGCGACACCTGCCCGGTCTTCCCCGGCAAGCGGTACCTGGACTGGCAGCTGGAAGACCCGGCCGGCCAGGGCGTCGACGCCGTCCGCCCGATCCGCGACGAGATCAAGGTGCTGGTCGAGAGCCTGATCAAGGAGATCGCCCCGGAGCCGCAGTCATGAGCAACGCTACGGACGTGCGCGACGTCATCGTCATCGGCTCGGGCCCGGCCGGCTACACCGCCGCGCTCTACACCGCCCGCGCCGGCCTGAACCCCCTCGTCTTCGGCAGCGCCATCTTCGTCGGCGGCTCGCTCACGACCACGACCGAGGTCGAGAACTTCCCCGGCTTCCCCGACGGGGTCCAGGGTCCCGACCTCATGGAGAACATGCGGGCCCAGGCCGAGAGGTTCGGCGCCGAGATGATCGACGACGACATCGTCACCGTCGAGCTGAGCGATGACATCAAGACCGTCACCGACACCGCCGGCACCGTCCACCGGGCAAGGACTGTGATCGTCGCCACAGGCTCCGGCTACCGCAAGCTCGGCCTGCCCAAGGAGGACGCGCTGTCCGGGCGGGGTGTGTCATGGTGCGCGACGTGCGACGGGTTCTTCTTCCGGGACCGCGACATCGTGGTCGTCGGCGGCGGCGACACCGCCATGGAGGAGGCCACCTTCCTCACCCGCTTCGCCCGCTCGGTGACCGTCGTGCACCGCCGCTCCACCCTGCGCGCCTCCCAGGTCATGCAGAACCGCGCCTTCTCCGACGACAAGATCTCCTTCGCCTTCGACAGCGAAGTCGCCACACTCCACGAGGACAACGGCATGCTGTCCGGCATGACGCTGCGCGACACCCTCACCGGCGAGACCCGCGAATTGGCCGCGACCGGCCTGTTCATCGCCATCGGCCACGACCCGCGCACCGAACTCTTCAAGGACCAACTGCACCTCGACTCCGAGGGCTACCTGAAGGTCGAGTCGCCCTCGACGCGCACGAACGCCCCGGGCGTCTTCGGCGCCGGCGACGTCGTCGACCACACCTACCGCCAGGCCATCACCGCGGCCGGCTCCGGCTGCGCCGCAGCGCTCGACGCCGAGCGGTACCTCGCGGCCCTGGCCGACGCGCCCGTGCCCGCCGAGGTCGTGGCGGTCGCCTGACGGCACCCGTTCCACCCCGTACGAGGAGACCCACATGGTCCTCAAGAACGTCACCGACGCCTCCTTCGACCACGACGTCCTCCAGAGCGACAAGCCCGTGCTCGTCGACTTCTGGGCGGCCTGGTGCGGCCCATGCCGCCAGCTCGCCCCCTCCCTGGAGGCGATCGCAGCCGAGCACGGCGACGCGATCGAGATCGTGAAGCTCAACATCGACGAGAATCCGGACACCGCCGCCAAGTACGGCGTGATGTCCATCCCGACGATGAACGTCTACAAGGGCGGCGAAGTCGTCCAGACGATCGTCGGTGCCAAGCCGAGGGCGGCGCTGGAGCGTGAGCTGGCCGACCACCTCGGCTGAGCAGCGAAGGCAAGGGACCGGCCTCGTGGAGGACCGGCCCTTACGCCGCACGACGGTTTCTGACCCGCCCGGTACGGCGGCTGCACCCGGTCGAGACCGACGGCACCAGGGCCGCGAGCCCGGTTCCCGTTCGGCCGGGGCCGGGCAGAGTTCCGCGGCCGTCGGCTGTGACGGTATGGAAGAAGCGGCGCCGGTAGGCACAGCCGTCCGGTCATCCGCCTGCCCGGGCAGTCACGACCGTCCGGCAGCAGCGACGTACCGCTTCCGGCGCCGCGTCGTTCACGCACCCGGAGTTCGCACTCAGACCAACCATGCCATCACGCCTGATCACATACTGAGCCTGCGCAAACACCTCGGAGCCTCCGCGGCACCGGGACACCGATAGTGAACAGCGCAGCATCCAACCCGCCGACTTTCCCCGCCTCGGATATTCGGCAGAACCTCGGTCCAGGCGCGGACCACGTCACCGACGTCCAGCAACAGCCCCCGGACTTGTCGGAGCAGAATGCGCAGGATCACAACACCCGCGACGCTCCCGAACCCCATCGAGATCCACCACATCGACTGCCTCCTCGCCCAGGACCCCAGGCTGCCTGCGGCGAAGATCGAAGTCTGCACGTTATAAGAGGCTTTTTGTGATCTTGGTGTTACAGGACGGACGCCAGAGTGTGCAACCGCAAGTCACTACATCAGTGACACCACGCCTGCAGGGGTATCTCACCGCCGAAGGCCCGTCTCCTTCCGCGAGGCGCCGCCGTCCCAGCGCCGTGCCCACTGCGTGCCCATACGACCGGACAACAACGGTAAACAGCGGCGTGGGACAGGTTCGAGAGGTCCGCACCCGAGCCACGAACCCGCAGGTGGGGGCAGTTTTGACCAAGAAGCGCCGTCGCTTCCCAAGCTGAGAGTGCGAGTTCGATTCTCGTCACCCGCTCCATACAGAAGGCCCAGGTCGGAGACCCGGGCCTTTCTGCTGTTCACGGTGATCACTCGTCGCGCGGAGAGCCTGTACGGCCGCGCCTCACCATCGGCCCCGGGACCTCGACTTTCGCGATGAGGCGGCCCTCACCGCAGGTGCGTAGGTCAGTGGGTCACGAAGCGGTCAGGTGGGAAAGCATCGGCGGGACTGCGGTTTCGTGGTCCGGTGCCGATGATTCCCCGGCGGCGAGGAGCGCACGGGCCCGGCGCTCCAAGGAGTCGACGCGCAGTTCGAGAGAGGTGACCGCGCGTACCCCAACGGCGATATCGCGTCCAGGTTGCCGGAGCAGTTTCGAGTATCCGACGGCTGTCTTCATCGACGCCCCCAGCTCGGCGATGTGCGTGGTCCCCACCCGGGTGGACTCGGCCAACTCGATGATCTGGCGCAGGAACGTCTCGGCCTCCTCATCGCGTTCGGCCGGAGATCGGCTCTCGATGAGGTCGAGTGCCGCGTGGACTCCTGCCTCGATGTCGGCCATGCGTTCGGCGAACGCCTCGCTGCTGGTCCTGAACGCGGTAGCCGGCTCAGCAACAGCCGTGGAGAACTTCTTGACGAGCGCGAGCCGGGCACTGGCCGGCAGATTGGCCGCGTTGGCCGCGTTCATCTCCGGAGTGCATTCCTCCGCCACCACGCCGATCCGCATCAGTGCCTCGCCCATGGCCTCTATGTCCGTGAGTACGGAGTCCATCTGGGTCTCGGCCTGCGCCAGCCGGTCGACGATACCTGGCCCGCCGTCGCCGTCGCCGTCGTCGTCTCCGTCGTCGGCCGGCGCGGGGCTGGAGACAGTCGCGTTGGCGTAGGGCACGCTCCTGAACCCGCAGGTGATTCCCTCGTAGAGGACGCGGCTCAACTGGTCGCGGGCTTCGTGAAGGCTTGACTCGGCCTTCCGGAAGCGGATGGTCCGCAACCGGGCTATGTCGAACGGCAGGTCACCACTCTTGCCAATGAGGATCACCGGCTTGCCTCGGCCGATACGGAAGCCCAGCTCGTACATGACGTTGGCGTTCGCTCCGCTGACGTCGGCGATCACGATGTCGTCCTCGTGAAGCCGCCGATGGATCTGGTCGGTGATCTCCCCGGTGTCCGCGATGGCGTCGGCACGCAACGGAACGATTCCGTGGTCCCGGCAGGCTGCACGGACGACCTCGTCGTAGACGCGCAGCGCACCCTCGTACAGGAGACGCTTCGGGCTCCCGTACTCCGCGTGCTTGTCGCCGATGGGGCCGATCACGAAGCAACTGGTCGAGGTACCGCGGGACGAGTCGTCCGGGGCAGTGCCGGTCGCTGTGCTCACTGGCTGTCCTCCTGCTCGTCGAAATGATGTGTCAGGGCAGCGGACATCTCGGCCCCGGCCTCGACGTCCGTCGCGTAGACGGGAAGGTTCTCGATGCCCAGGGCTCGCATGAGAGACGCCGTCGGGATGCGGTACTGATGACCGACGCGAACCACTCGGCAGGGAAAGCGATCCAAGTGGATGAGCCGGTATGCGGTGGCGGGGCAGACTGCGAGGGCGCGGGCAGCGGTCCGCAGATCGACGCTCAACGGGAGATCGAACGCCTCGGCGAAAGTGAGTGTTCGGTGGGTTCGGTTCATCGCGGACTCCCGTAGGGGATCAGGGACAGAGTGCCGATACGGCGTCCAGGGCCGGGGCGTCGCGCACGGTGCACCACATGGCGCAGGCCCATCTCCTCGGCGAGCGCGCCGAGGCGTTCCCCCTCGATGCGCTGTCTCAAGGCGGAGAAGCGGATCGGTGCGGCGAGCCCGTCGGCGCGGTCGGGGGGCGTGATGTGCACGATCCAAGCGGAAAGCCGGTGATCCGGGTACGGCGGGGCGACGCTGTCCGCGGACAGGGCGGCGGGATCCGGGACGGGGCGTTTCGGGACCGAGCTCCGGGCAAGACGCCAGGCGCGACCGGCAGCCGCTCGCATCAGTCGTTCGCCCGCTCCGGCAGCAAGCGGATCGACGGCGGCGACGCCTTCCAGGACTCCCTGTACGGTCTCGGCTTCGAGGTCGGCCCGTTCAGCCGGAAGGCGCGACAGGACCTGCCACACGGCCCGGCGAAGTCTCGGGAGGGTGAACCACACGAGAAGCAGGACCGATGCGCCGCCGGGGTCCGGGTCCATAGCGGCCTCGGCCATGACGTAACTCCAGATGGCCCGGGGTGTCGGCTCGGCACGCGACGGTCCGTGCACCAGCGCCCGCGCCTCCCGCAGTGTCAGGTCCGAGGGCCCCGTGCCCCCGGCAGCACCGAGACGCAGGCTGGTGTGCAGTGTCTCGACGTGTGCCTCGATGTTGTCGAACAAGCTGGTGTACTTCAGCTGGGTCACATGTCCCTCCTCAGCCGATCGGCCTCCGACGTACGGGAGAAGCAGGTACAGGACGATCTGGCGGGACTTCCGGTGTGGAAGGACAGACCCGCGAGGGCCTCGGCCGTCGTATGAAGACGGTTGGCGAGCTGGAGGAGCCCACTGGTCAATCTCCGCAGTCGGCCGAGCGTCTGGAACGGGCCGGGCGGCGGACCGGCCGGTGCAACGCCGGACGTCCACGGGACCTGGTTGCCTATGGAGGAGTTGTAGATCGTGATGCAGTGGGCCCGCGCCCCTAGGACAGCAGTCCCCGAGCCCACGTACTGGCTGGCGAGCCACGGGGACGTGTTCCGGTCGTGGTCGGTTCCGGGCTGGTCCGACGCGGTGCTCACGAGCGGCGTTCCCGGCCCGGCCGGGGCACCCCGCGCTGATGGACGTCACGCAGGGTGCTGTCCATGATGGCGACGCCGGACTCGACGTTTTGGACCCGCTCATGGATCGGTCGCGGGCCCGTAGGGGCAGCGTTGTCGGTGCCTCCCTTCGGCTCGTTCGCGGATGCCGTCTGCGCAGTGGGCCGACGGAGCAGACCACCGGAGGGCGATGGCACGTACATCCAGGCCGTCTGTGCGAACTCCTTCCCGGGGACCTCGGCACAGACCTTGATGAAGCGGGAGGACGGCACAGCGCAATAGCCTCCGACGACCACCGCGCTGTGGACAGCATCGGAGACCATGACGACGAGGGACGTCCCGTCCTCACCCGACTCGGCGAGTCCTCGGCGCGCGGCCGCGCAGTCCAGGAGACGGTGCGTCTCACTGCGCGGAGCCGCGTTGCCGTCACCGGGCAGCCCCGGTGAGACGGGAACCGGCCCGACGTGGATGCTCATTCGCAGCCTGATACGCGGACCGGGCCCAGCGTTGTGCCGCTGGAGAAGGGAGTCGAGTACATCCGCGAACGGGCTGATGACTCGCGGCAGCCACGACGGATCGAAACCGAAGGCAAGCCCGTCTCCGGTATTGCTCTCGAACTGCCTGATCATCTCCCCCAGGCCCGCGCCTTCCAGCCCCCGGTGGACGATGTCAGTGATGGACCTGCTGAGTGGAGCGTGGCGCACTGACGGCAGTCGGGTCGAATCCTTTGCGTCCACTGCGAGAAGACCGAAGTAGGGCGGCAGCGGACAGCTTTCGTTCCCGGATGACCAGGAATTTTCAGACATGACAAACCTCCCAGGAGATGTTCCGGGCACTGCGGGCAAATTCAACGATCGGCAATCGACAGCAATGCGAAGCGGAAGAATTTCCACTCGGCGCGGTGATGTGCGTCACCCTGCCGGTACTGCCGAGTGACGATGGCCCTCACGCGTTGCTACGCGCCAGTTGCTCCAGTACGGCATCGTCCGTGATGTGGACCACGGGCCAGCGCACGGAGAGCGCACCTCGACGCTCCAGCTCGGCGACGGCACCGGACAGCGTCCGGGGCGTGACACCGAGGACGTGGGCCAGCACCTTCTGGGGAATCCCGGCCACATGGGACGTGCCGGCGGTGTGGGCCAGGTCGAGCAGGAGTCGGCTGAGCCCGCTCGCCACGCCGAAACGCCGCAACCCGGCCCGCACATTGGCCCTCATGTGCAGTTGCTGCGCGTGCAGCAGCATCCCGACCAGCGCGTCACTGCGCCCCAGTTCTGTGAGGAACCGTTCGTAGCCGATGGCCTGGACGACAGTGCGACAGACTGCTGTCACTTCTGCGTTCCGCGGCTGTCCCGACAAGGCCGAGGTCTCCCCCAGAAGCTGACCCCGGCCACGGATTTCCAGAAAAGTGGGCTCACCGTCCGGGTGCGGATCGGTGACCAGAGCCCATCCCTCGACGACCCGCAGGACGTTCCCCTTCAGGCTGCCCTTCAGGAGCATGGTCTGATCCCGCCGGTAGGAAATGATCCTTCCGCGATCGAATATGCTGCTCCAGAGATCAATATCCAAAGCACCCCTCCCGCATTAGCGATTCCGCCGGCAGTGACGCCTTTGCCTCACGACCCCGGGAAATAGTGAATGTTTCCGCATCGCCGATAACAGGGCGCACAGGCGCGACATAGGCGCACACAACCATTCGTCGAAGGCCAAGTGCTCCCGAGGGAGCGGAATGGCGGGCTCCTGCCTTGCGGGTGACCTGATCGCGCCCTAGGTGTAGGGACTCGCAGGGTTGTTCACACGGCTTATCGGTGGGTGTGCGGTGTGGCAGCGGTGGTGGTTGTAGGTGTGCAGGAAGTCTGCCAGGGCTGCTGTTCGTTCGGTGTTGCTGGTGTGGGGCCGTAGGTAGGCCCATTCGTCGAGCAGGGTCCGGTTGAAGCGTTCGACCTTGCCGTTGGTTTGCGGGCGGTAGGCGCGGGTGAGCTTGCCGGTCGCGCCGAGGTCGGCCAGGGCCTGCTGCCAGGCGAAGCTTTTGCGGTAGGGCCAGGCGTTGTCGGTCAGGATCCGTTCGACGCGGTCGATGCCGTGGGCGGTGAAGAAGGCTGCGGCCCGGCGCAGGAAGGCGGCGCAGGTGGCAGCTTTCTCGTCGCCGTGGACCTCGCTGTAGGCGAGGCGGCTGTGGTCGTCGACGGCGGAGTGGATGTAGTCGAAGCCCATATTGCTGCGGGTGGCGCGGCCTGCTTGGCGGCCCAGGACCTTGTGGCCGCCGCCGTCGGGGATCCGGCCGAGTTTCTTGACGTCGACGTGGACGAGTTCGCCGGGCCTCTCGCGTTCGTAGCGGCGGATGATCTGCCCGGTGGGCCGGTCCAGGAAGGCCAGACGGTGCAGGCCGTGGCGGGTCAGGATCCGGTGCACGGTGGAGGCGGGCAGGCCCAGGATCGGGCCGATGCGGGCGGGGCCGAGCTTTCGGTCCTGCCGCAGCCGGCACACCTGGGCCTCGGTCGCCGCCGGGGTACGGTGCGGTGTCGTCCGGGGCCTGCTGGAGCGGTCCGTAAGGCCCGGATCGCCCTCGGATCGCCGGCGTCGGATCCACTTGTGGGCCGTGGGACGGGAGATGCCCATTTCCGCGGCGACGTGCGCGACAGGACGGCCCGAGCAGACACGGGCGATCAGCAGTCGCCTGCCATGAACGGTCAGGCGGGCATTACGGTGGGACACGCTAGATGGTGAACAGCGGAAGACCAGCACGGGCGTGCAGCAGGTTCCAGGGATGCACGTGCAGAGCCAGCCACCAAGGCCCAGAAGCAGCCGAGATGCCGAGCACACCTGCAGCCCAACTCAGCGCCGTCGCTCTCACCACCCACCGGTGGCGTTCCCTAGTGTGCCGCTCGGCCTCCTCCAACAAGCCGAACAGCACCGGTGAGCAGCGCTCCGCGCCCCTGTCCCTGGTCTGCCCGTTGACCTGCCCTGTCGATCACGGACTGCAACACGGATCCGCGGAAATGACACTGGCTCGGCGCATACCTGTCGTAGCGCGCCTACCTGACGAACCGGTGTCTGCACTCGCGACGCGGTCTCCAGTCCGGGCAACAGAGCGAGCCGAGCCCGGCGCTTCAGCCATCGCACTCACGCAACCGGTGTGAGCCGACCCTCACGGCCACTCAAGTAGACGGCGTCTGCACAGGTCAGAAGGCGTAGGGCTCCGCAAGCGCCCTCGCCGCATGAGCTGGGGAGAGCAACGTGATCGAGTTCAGCCAGCAGAAGCGGCGGCGAACCAGGGAGCCCTTCAGCGGTGATCTCGCCGCGGACGCGGTGGGCTCCGGGTGCAGCACATCGAAGATGGCAAGCAGGCCAAAGTGTCGGCGACGGCGATCGCATACGGGTGTTCCGGAGTCCGGCCCCTGGCGGATCGGGGCCTCTACCGCCGTGGACGGAGTCTTCTTCTGCGACAAGAGGAAAATTCTTGTACGGATGGTGACGAGGCAGCTACATTCTGCGTCTTGAGCGACTTGCTCGATGTCCTCGCGTTGTGTGGAACGGCTCCTCGCCGGTCGCAGTTGGCCGAGTCGAGCAGCCGAACCGCTTCCCGTGCAGGAGGCACGACGGTCACGTCCTGCCTGCCTTCAGACGGTCGGCGTGTGGCTCGAACGGCACCAGACGTCCCGGAGCAACCATGCCGCGGATCGACACGGGTGGAGGTCGGCGGCTTGCATGTCCGCGCTCTCGCTCGGTCGGGCCCTCCCGTCCGACAGACAGACGCAGACATGCCGATGCCCCCGCATCGGCCCCGGCTCACCTGGAGTGCTGTTCCATGCCCACGCACCAACCAGACGCAGTCCAGATCACGCTCGCAGGGGACGAAGTCTTCCTGATCACGGATGTCCTTCAACAGGCCGCGGCGGAATGCTCGGCCGACACGACACCTGACGCACAACTTGACGACGGAGTCACCCTCGGCCGGCTGGCCGTGCACTGGACCGGCATCGTGGAACGGCAACCCGACCGCGAAGCCGCCTCCCTCGAACTCGACGGTACCCACCTGGTGACGGTGCCGCAGAGCCGGGAGGCTTGGTACCAAGTCCGCGCGGCGCTCAGCGACCGCGCCGCGCAGGCCTCCCGCTCCGCGGAACTCGACGAACTCACGAAGCATGAGGCGCTCCGAGAGCAGGCGCACAACGCACTGCTCCTGGCGGACAGGATCGCGGAGGCGACACATGGTTGGTGATTCCCTGCGCGCCAGTGCCCCTGTGGCGTCGTCCGCCTCGGTATCGGCCAGCGTCTCCGCCGTCGACACGGAGGGCGGCTGGCAGCCCGCGAAGTGGCCCCTGCCCCGCGTCTCCGCGGTAGACAACCTGGCCACAGCACTCTCCAGCCGAGGATTCACCGATGGGGTCGTCCGCGTTCTTTCTCATGCCGCGGTACGACCGGACGAGCTGCGCCGAAAGCTGGCCGATCCCGCCGAACTCCGCGTTCAGGGCGGCACTTTGCTCATCGCTGAGACTCGTCTGTGGTCCGCTGCCGTGGTGCCGCACCCGGCCAACCCTCGGGAGTACGGCCGCCGAAGCTACGCATTGGGCGGGGCAGCTGCGAGCCTGCGCGTGCTGCCCGAGCCGACAACGAGCCGGGACGGACCCGCGGAGCTGGAGGTCCTGGTGGACAGCCCCAGTACGCTCGCGCAGCGTCTGGAGGATGCCCAGGGGCGTCTGGCCAGGGAGAATCCGCTCGGCGAGGACGTTGCAGTGGACGGCGTACTGCAGCCTCTCACCGTCGTGCCCATGACCGTGCGTCACCGTGACGAATACCGCTCCGCTCCCTTGCTGATCGCGGCCGACGGCTCGAGCCGTATCAGCGCGGTGCACGATCTCCTCGACTACGCGCCCTCGAAGGTCGCGTACGAGTGGAGCAGCGACAGCCGGCTGTTCCGGAGAGAGGTCAACCGGTGGATCCGACTGGTCCAGAAGCTGGGCTGGGAGAACCTCAGCGACTCGGAGCAGCAGAAGGTCCGCGTCCTCACCGTGCCTACCCGTGTGGTGATCGGGTTTCGAACCAACGAGCGAACGAGCCTCCCCTTTCACACCGCCGTCCGGAACTTCATCGGCCTGACCCACATCCGCCCCCCGAAGCCCTACGGCTCGGCGGTGGAGAACGAGGCCAAGGCCGACGCCGTGCTCGACACCCTCGCCCAGCCCACGCGTACCCGGCCCGCCCGCATCACGGAGCTCGAGAAACAGTGGTTCGCCGGGGTGGTGACCCACGAGGAGGCCGTCAACGAAGGTTTCAGCCCGCACCGCGACGTCCGCGCAGCAGAGGTCCTCCGCGCTGTGCTGGGCAGTAGCGCCAGACGGCGCGTCAACGACGGCATCCGGTCCCTGACCGCCAAACAGAAGCCCACGCGAGAGGACCGGGTTGACATCGCCGTCGAGTTGATCATTCGCCCGTACCGCACCGAGATGAACGACCTTGTCCAGTTTGTCCGACCGCGTCGCGCGGTCCTCCAACGCGCTTATCGATTGAAGGAGATCGACCGGCACCTGACGGCCGATCTGCGACTGGAGAGGGCCGCCGACGATGATGCGTCGCTGGAGCGCCTGCGTGACGATGCCCTGGAGGAAGTGGAGTACGGACTCGGTGACAACGGTGAACTCGGGTCGGCACAGACCGAACTGGCGGTGAAGGCTTGCTACTACATGGCGGTCGCGGATCCCATGGCGTTGCAGCGTGAGGTGTTCGGAGGGACTGGGTACGAGGACGACCGCAGCCCGGCGACCATCCTGCGCGCCATGTTGTCCCGTAGCCGTGGCGTTCATCAGGCGTATGAGGTCGTACGGGCCGGCCGACGTGACGAGAATCTTTACGAGGTCGACGAAAAGGGGGCTCGGGTCCTTTCGTCCGGGGGCGAGCCGCGGGAACTGACCGACGCCCTGGTGCGCCACACTTACAACGGCGAGTCGACGACGGGCTCTCCCCCAGCCGCCGGTTTCACGGCGGCCAGTCGCCACTGGGCGGACGTACGGGCGAAGGCTGAAGAGCTGACGAAAGCCGTGGAAGCCATGGCAGTCGTCCCCGTCGATGAAGGCGGACGCAGTCTCGTCGAAAGGGACGGCTGGGACGACGCACAGATCGCGGAGCTGCGGCGGAGACTCGACAAAAGTGACCGCAAGCTGGCCGCCTGGGCAGACACGTACGACTTCAACAGACAAGCTGCTCAGGAGCAGGCGGACGAAGACCAGGCGTTCTGACAGCCTTCATGCGGAGATCGTCACCGCTCAGGAGAAGACGAAGCGATCCCCGGCCCGCCACACGCTGTGCCTGTCGGACGGCAAGACACCTCAAGCTATGTCGTGCACGTTGTACTCAGTCAGGTCGGATGCGTGCCGGGCGATCGCCCGGTAGTCGGCATCGTCGTGGAGGACAGCCAGGCCATGGTGAGCCGCGGTGGCGGCGATGAGGAGGTCCACCGCCGAGGCGCTGCGATGCTCCCCTGCCCGAGCCATGCGGTGTTGCACCGCACCGATCCAACGCCCCGCACTCTTTGGCACCGATACGTCGGGGTACAGATCTGTGAACATCTCCGCGATCTCGTCGTACTCCCGTCCGCTCCGGGCGTTGTACAGGAACTCGGTGCGTTGCACGTAGCAGGATGCGATGGCCCCGGCATCGATCGCGTCGTACCAGGCCGATTGCAGTTTCGGATCGCGGAGCAGCCGGACCAGGCCGGACGTGTCGAGCAGGTAGATCACCGGCTGTGCTTCTCCGCCCTGTGCAGACGCTCGGCATCCTCAACGGCACCCCACTCACGGGCACGCTCGAAGTGACGGCTGATGCGCGCCGCACGCTCTTGCTGCTCGGCGTAGAAGTTCAGAGCGAGATTGACCGCCTCCTTCTTGGTCCGTACGTGGGCCAGAGCCATGGCTCGTTCCAGGGCGTCGTCGTCGATGTCGATCTGGGTCACGGACATATCGCGCCTCCCACACAATGTTGGTGATGTACATAGGAGAATACGTCACCAACATTAACCGGTCCACAGGCCGGCTCCCGGTGCAGCAGTCGCGATACGAACCCGTGCAGGTCAGAAGCTACGCGGCGATGCAAGCGCCATCGCTTCCCAAGCTGAGAGTGCGAGTTCGATTCTCGTCACCCGCTCCGGAGAGAAGGCCCCAGACCACTGGTCCGGGGCCTTCTTGTCTAGGCCGGTTCGGGTCGAAGGGTGCGAAGGCCATTGCCGTGGAAGATCAGCGGCGCGCCTGTCGTCGAGCGCGGTTGCTCGAGGGTGACGACCTGGCCCACCACCAAGAGGTGGTCGCCGAGCACTCTGGTCTCGCGCAGTCGGCAGTCGATCCAGAGCACCGCTCCGGGCAGCAACGGGTTGCCGAGGGCGGAGGGGGTCCACCGCACCCCGGTGAACTTGTCCCCTCCCGAGCAGGCGAACCGGGCGCACAGACTGTCCTGGCCGGCTGCCAGGACGTTGACCGCGAAGTGGCCGGTCCGCGCCATGTGCGGCCAGCTGGTGGAGGAGGTGGCCGCAAAGAAGCCCACCAGGGGCGGCTCCAGGGATATCGAGACGAACGACCCTGCGACCAGGCCATATGGCATCTCGCCGTCGGCGGTGGAGACCACGGTCACACAAGTCGGCACCGTCGACAGGGCTCTGCGCAGGCGAGTCCCGTCGATCTCCGGGCAGGCGTGTGCCGCTGACCTCACGGGTCTTCCTCCCGGCCCGCGGCCGCCAAGCTGTCCCGGGCCCAGGACCCGGCCTGCCCGACGTCCGTCGCCTGGATCACGGGGCAGCCCCAGAAACGACGTCCCGCCTCGGGGGCGGGAGCACGCCCGCGCGCGACGAATGCCAGGCCGCGGCAGCGGCTCGCCAGGTCCGGCCGTATCTCCTTGACGGCTTTGGCGTGTGCTGCGGTCCGCGGGTCGGGGCCGGTCTCCGTCACGTCGGCCGTTGCCGTGAGGTCGAGGACGGCCGCGAACGGCTGCCTGCGCTGCAGCGCGGAGTGGAGCAGGGCCAGTACGGCGTCGCGGATCTCGCCCGGGGTCTCCCCCTCGGCGACGAGGGTCACGACGGGCCAGTCGTCGAATCGGTTCTTCATGCGAGCCGCCCCTCAGGCGCCGCCCGGCTTGCCGGCGATTCCCCAGTGCGTCTCGGGGACCGGGTGCAGCACCACCCAGGTGTGCTCCCGCACCTCGTCCCCCAGCACTTCCGCCGCCGCGTCGGTGAGCCGCTCGATCAGTTGCCTGCGGGTCGTGGGCGTGACCCGCTTCTCGTACAGCTTGACTTCGATCAGGGGCATCAGAGGTGGCCTCCTCGCGGTAGGGACATGGCGCCGACGGGCAGTACCTCGTCCAGGCTGTCGGCGAACGCCTCGACGAGACGGGCGACTTGGTGTTCAGTCAGTCCCGGATGGCAGGGCAGGTTCAGCTGTTCCGTGAACCACAGCCGCTCGGCGACGGGGCACTCCCCGGGGCCATGGCCCCTGGCCCGCCACTCCGGGACGAGGTGGAGCGGGAAGTACCGGAGCTGGATCTCCACGCCACGCTCGTCCAAGGCGCGTACCAGCCGGGTGCGTGCCTCGGGGCCGCCCGGTACGAAGCAGGTGTAGAGGTGGTGGGCGTGCCCGATGCCGGCGCCGGGCCTCTGTACGCGGACCCCGGGGTGCGCCGATGCCACCTCGTCGAGCCGGGCGGCGATCTCCCCGCGACGGGCGACGAACGCGTCCAGCTTGCCCAGTTGCGCGGAGCCGACGGCAGCGGCCGCCTCGGCCATCGTGGCGTTGGTGCCCGACCTGCGCACCGACTCGCACGACTCCCGGTAGATGTAGGCGGAGTACTGCATCCAGGGGAGCAGCTCGGGCACTTCGCCGGGCGTGGCGGCGGATCCGGTGAACACGCCGTCGACCTGGTTGGAACGTCGGCGCTCGATGCGCTCCGCCCAGTCGTCCCGGTCGGTAGTGATCATGCCGCCCTCGCCGAGGGTGGTGATGTTCTTGGAGGAGTGGAAGCTGAAGCAGGCGATGTCGGCCAGGGCACCGGGCCGGCGTCCCCGGTACTCGGCGCCGAGGGCGTGCGCGCAGTCCTCCAGCACCACGATGCCCCGGGCGCGCGCCAGGTCCATCACCGCCTCCATCTCGGCGGGCCAGCCCCCGTAGTGGACCAGGAGGACGGCGCGGGTCCGATCGGTGATCAGGTCGGCCAGCCGGTTCGGGTCCATGTTGAGCGAGTACGGGTCGACATCGCAGAACCGCACCCGGACGTCCAGGTCGAGCAGCGGCTGGATCGTCGCCTGGAAGGTCTGCGGGCTGGCCACCACCTCGTCACCGGGACGCAGGTCGAGCAGGCCGATCGCGATTTCCAGGGCGACGGTCCCGCTGGTCACCGACAGGGCGTGCCGGGCACCGACGAGGGCGCGGAAGTCCTCCTCGAACGCGGTGCGCCACCGTCCCATGGACAGGGGGGCATCGGAGTGGAGCACCTCGGCCAGTGCCCGGAACTCGATGTCGTCCAGCACGCTTCCGCGACGCGCGAAGGGCACGTCGTACGTCCGCTGTGCCCTCATCAGTTCCCCTTCTCGCATCGCTCGCCCGCGTCGGCCGCCAGCGCCTTCTTGTCGACCTTCCCCAGACCGGTGAGCGGAAAGGCGTCGTAGATCTCCAGCAGGTCGGGGAGCTTGAAGTCGGCCACGCCCCGCTCCCGCAGCATGCGCCGCAGCTCCGGCATGCCCGGGGGGTCGCCGTCGGGCATGACGCACGCGCAGATCGCCTCGCCCAGCACCGGGTCGGGAACGGGCACGACGGCTGCCTGAGCGACACGCGGGTGACGGCTCAGGTGGCCTTCGAGCTCGGCCGCGGACACTTTGTCGCCGCCCCGGATCACGACGTCCTTCACTCGGCCCTCGACCACCAGATCGCCTCGCGGGGTGAGCCGTACCAGGTCGCCGGAGCGGAAGAAGCCGTCGTCGGTGAAGGCGGTCCGGTTGTGCTCCGGTGCCTGGTAGTAGCCCCGCAGCGTGTAGGGGCCGCGCGTGACGAGTTCGCCCACCTCGCCGGGCGCCACCTCCGCGCCCGTCACCGGATCGGCCACGCGTATCTCGTCGGCCGGTGAGACGGGCCGGCCCTGGGTGGCGAGGACGACGTCGTCCGGGTCCTCGCGCCGGGTCATGGTCAGCAGCCCCTCGGCCATCCCGAAGACCTGCTGGAGCGCGCATCCGAGCACCGGACGTATCTGTTCCGCGACGGGCCGGTGCAGCTTGGCGCTGCCGATCTGGAGGCGCTCAAGGCTCGACAGGTCGTGCCGGGCGTGCTCCTTCCCGGCCATCCACAGGTGCGCGATGCTGGGCACCACGGAGGTGAGGGTGACCCTTTCCGCGGCGATCAGCGGGAAGCAGGTGCCGGGGCTCGGGTCGGGTGCGAACACCACGGTGCCTCCGGCGTGCAGGGTGCCGAGTATGCCGGGACATCCCCAGGTGAAGTTGAACTCCACCGGCAGCACGGCCAGATACACGGTCTGCGGTCCCAGGCCGCACACCTCGGCGGTGGCGCGGATCTGGTAGCCGTAGTCGTCGTGCGTCCGCGGGATCAGCTTGGGCAGGGCCGTCGTACCGCCGGAGAGCAGGAAGAACGCCGCGTCCGTGGGGTCCGGCGCGTACGCCTTGCCGGGCGCCCCGTCGAGGTCGTCCAGCAGGACGACGTCCTTGGGTGTCCCGGGTCGTGGTTCGCCCACCACCAGCGTGTGCCTCAGGGACGGGGCCTCCTTGCGCAGGGCCGCGGACATCTCCACGTGGTCGAAGCCGCGCTGCGACCCGGGCACGACATGGGCGACCGCACCGGACAGCTCGCACAGGTGGCGCACCTCGTACGACCGGTGGGCGGGGAGGGAGAAGACCGGTACCGCGCCGATCCGGAAGAGGCCGAAGCAGACGGCCACGAAGTCGGGGGCGTTGGGCAGTTGGACCACCACCCGATCGCCGGGGCCGATGCCGAGCCCGCGCAGTCCGGCCGCCAACCGGTCGGCCCAGGCGTCGAGTTCGGCGTACGAGATCCGCCGCCCCTCCCCCACCAGCGCGGTGCGGTCCCGGCGGTCGGTGGCCCAGCGCCGCAGCGCGGTGCCGAGCGGCTCGCCGGTCCAGTAGCCGGCGGCGCGGTAGCGGTCGATCTCCTCCTGCGGCCTGGTAACGCATCCGTCGAGCACGGTCACACCTCCGCCATCACGTGGTCGGCGAACAGCCGCAGGACGCGTTCGCTCTGTTCGTAGGGCATGTGGCCGGGGCTGACCTGGATGCTGACGGTCAGGTCGTCGCCGTACCACTGCGCGATGTGCGCGAGCTGGTCGCGGACCTCGGCCGGGGTGCCGGCCAGTACCTTCGTGGCGGCCAGGGAGGCGGCGAAGTCGTAGTCGCGGACCTTCTCGACGAACTTCTCGTAGCCGGGGTACTGGTCGCTGCGGGCTCCGGCCCAGCCGGCCACCGCGTCCGCCATGTGCTCGACGTAGTTGCGCTCGAACCGCTCGGCCGCGTCCAGCGCTTCGGACCGGTCCTGGGAGAGGTAGCAGGTGTACTTGATCTGGATGCGCGGACGGCCGGGGTGGGCACCCGCCGTCCATGCCTCGCGGTAGGCCGCCAGCATCTCCCGCAGCTGCTCGCGCGAGGTGACGGAGGGCACGACCTGGAGGTGGTGGCCGGCCTTGCCGGCGGCCGCGCAGGACTCGGCACTGGTCGCGGAGGCGACGAACACCGGCGGGTGCGGTCGCTGCACGGGGCGGGGCAGCAGGGAGACCGGGCCGAACCGGTAGAACTCCCCGTTCCAGGTGACGTCTTCGTCGGACCACAGGGCGACGCACGCGTCGACCGTCTCGGCGAACCTGGCCCGGCTCTCGGCCATGGGTACCTGGAACCACTCGAACTCGTGGGGCAGGAACCCCCGGCCGAAGCCGGCGTCGAGCCGTCCGCCCGAGAGGTTGTCGAGCATGGCCAGTTTGGCCGCCGTCTTCAGCGGGTGGTTGAACGCGGCTATGACGGCGCCGGTGGTGATGCGGATCGTGCTGGTCCTGGCGGCGACGGCGGTGAGCAGGGTGACCGGGTCGGGGCAGTAGCCGCCGTACGGGGAGCCGTAGTGCTCCACCGTCTGTACGTGCTCGAAGCCCAGCGATTCGGCGAGTACGGCGAGTTGGATCGTCTCCTGGTAGTACTGCGGGGCGCTCTTGCGCGCCGGATCGATGACGGGGAAGAAGTTCAGGCCGAACTGCACGGGCAACTCCTTGCGGGTCAGGGCAGGGCGGGGGAGGACGGCGCGGCGCTCGGTCGCTCCAGTCGGCGCCGCAGTTCGGCGACCACCGCCTGCCGGGCGTCCAGCAGATAGAAGTGGCCGCCGGGGAAGACCCTGAGGTCGAAGTCCGAGGACGTGGTGTCCCGCCACGGCCGCATGAGGTCCGGCGGTGCCTCGTGGTCGTGCTGCCCGGCCATCGCGGTCAGTGGGTACGCGAGCGGTGGTCCGGGCCGGTGCCGGTAGGTGTCGATCAGCCGGAAGTCCTGGCGGATCGGCGGCAGCCAGACGGCGCGGGCGGCGGGGTCCGAGAACAGCTCGGGGGCGGTGCCGCCGAGGGCCAGCACCTCCGCGACGAACGCGTCGTCGTCGAGCCGGTGCGTGCCGCCCGGCAGGTGCGCGGCGGGAGGCACCGTCGCCGACACGATCAGCCGGACCAGGCCGGCCCGGGCCGAGCAGCGGCGGGCCACCTCGTAGGCGACGATGCCGCCCATACTGTGGCCGAACAGGGTGGTGGGACGCCGGGGCAGGCGCTCCAGCTCCCCGGCGATGCGCTCGGCAAGGTCGCCCACGCCGCGGGGGACGCCGTCGGACGTGCCGTACCGTGCCGAGACGAGGTCCACGTCCGGACCGAGACCGTCGGCCCAGGGGGCGAACAGGCCGGGGGCGGCTCCGGCGTGCGGCAGGCACACCAGCCGGGTCCGGCCTCGGAGCCCGGCGGTGTGGCGCTGCAACAGGCCGGTCCGACGCGACGGGACGGCGTTCACCGGCCCGGCTCCGCATCGTCCCCCGGGGCCGGGGGTTGTCGCTGTCGTACGGCCGCGGCGAGAGACTCGATCGTCCGGTACTCGATCAGACACCTCAGCAGGACGTCGAAGCCGTGCGCGGCCGCCCCGGGCACCTGTTCGCGGACCTTGCCGATCAGCTGGGCGGCCAGCAGGGAATCGCCGCCGGCCGCGAAGAAGTCCTGGTCGATGCCCACCTGCCGGCCGGTGTCCAGCACCTTTGCCCACAGGGTGGCGATGGACTCCTCCAGCGCGTCGCGCGGCGGGAGGGCCTCCTTGCGGGTGTCCGCCGACTCCGGGGCCGTGCGCAGCCAGGTGGCCAGCGCAGCTCGGTCCACCTTGCCGTTCGCGGTCAGCGGCAGGGCGTCCAGGACGTGGGTGCGCGAGGGCACCATGTACGCCGGCAACTGGCCGGACACATGCCCGCCGAGGGCGTCCGGGTCCACCCGGGCCCGGTCGGTCTTGAAGCGGGCGGCCAGCAGCAACTGGCCCAGGGCTGGGCCGGGTTCGGCCGGAAGATGCCACAGCTGCGTCGCGCCGGCCCGGCGCAGCAGGTCCGTCCACTCGTCGCGGCCGAGCAGCATCCGGTCCTGGCCGCACCGTATGTCCGTGAAGTCGACGCCCGTCTCGCCCGCGGCCATCAGGAACGCCATGAAGATCATGAGCTCCGGGCTCTCCCGCGTGGGCTCGGTGAACAGCAACCACCCACCAGGGGCCAGCAGTTCCCGCAACCGCCCCAGCATCGTGTCCGCGTCCCGCGCGTTGTGCAGGACGTTCGCGGCGAGAATGACGTCGAAGGAGTTGGGGGCCAGACCCTGGGCGCGCGGGTCGGCGTTCATGTCGTAGACGCCGTAGTCCACGCGGGGGACGTCGCGGAAGCGTTCCCGGGCTCCGTTGAGGAAGAACGGCGACACATCCGTGAAGAGGTACTCCACGTCCTGGTCGGCCAGCGCCTCGAAGGCCGCCGCGCTGGTACCACCGACGCCCGCTCCCACTTCGAGCACCCGCAGCGGGCCGTGGTCCGGACCGTGCCGCAGTGCGATCTCACGGAGGGCCCCGGCCGCGGCGGCGTTGGTGTAGCGCGCGATCAGGCTGTCGGTGAAGAGGGAGACGGCGGTGTCCGAGCGCCCCTCCGGGAACAGCAGATGGACCTCGTCCTCGGCACCGCTGACCAGCTCGCCCAGCCGGCCCGCGCTGCGTTCGAACAGGGCGACCGCTTCCGGCGACCACTGATCATGTCCGTGAACGTGCAGCTCACGCACCCGCCGCCAGGCGGCCTCGGCCTCGGAGCTGCCGTCCGGCAACGCGACCGCGGTGTACACGCCGGTGCCCGGGTCCTGGGCCAGCCCGCCCTCCCGGTGCAGGAGACCGAGCCAGCGCCGCACGATCCACCGGTGCCGGGGGACGACTCGCAGGTGCCGCAGCACCTCGTCCGCGGTACGGCCGTCACCGACCGCCCCCCGCAGCGCGTGGCCGACGGAAAGCAGCACCGCCTCGTCGAGCGCCCGGTGGAAGGCGCGCATCCGGTCCACGTCCGGGGCCCGGGCCGCCGAGCGTCCGGCGGCCTCGGCGGCCGCCGTCAGCTCTACGTCCTTCCCCGCGTCCGGAGTACGGCGGCGGCCGGTCACGAAGGCGACCAGGCGGCGGTCCGTACGGCCGCCGTCGGCCAGCACGCAGGCGGCCCCGACCGAGGGGTGCCGTTCCAGGGCCGACTCGATCTCGCCCGGCTCTATGCGGTGTCCGAGCACCTTGACCTGCGAGTCCGCCCGGCCGAGGAACTCGATGACGCCGTCGGGGCGGTAGCGTCCCAGGTCCCCGGTGCGGTAGAGCCGTTCGCCCGTGACCGGGTGGCGGACGAACCGCTCGGCCGTGCGCTCCGGATCACCGAGATAGCCCAGGGCGAGCCCGGTGCCTCCGATGTACAGCTCGCCGGTGACCCAGTCGGGACACGGCGGCAGCGTGGAGTCCTGGGCGTCCAGGACGTGGAAGGTCTGGTTGGCCAGCGGGGTGCCGTACGGGATGCTGGTCCACTCCTCGTCGACGGTGTCGACGGGGAAGTGGATGGACCAGATCGCCGCCTCGGTGGCACCGCCCAGGCTGACCACACGCAGTCCGGGCAGCTTGCCGCGGATCGAGTCGGGCAGGGTGACCGGGATCCAGTCTCCGCTGAGCAGGGCCAGCCGCAGCCCGGACAGGTCCCACTCGGCGGTGGGGCCCAGGCAGTCGTCGAGCATCTGGAGCTGGGCGGGCACGGAGTTCCACAGCGTGACGCGGTGCTCGTGGATCAGCGCCGCCCAGTGGGAGGGGTCGCCGCGCCGGTCGGGGTCGGGCAACACCAGGGCGCCGCCCCGGGCCAGGGGGCCGAAGACGTCGTAGACGGAGAGGTCGAAGCCCAGGCCGGCCAGGGCCAGGACCCGGTCGTCCTCGTGCACGCCGTGACGGGTGTTGATGTCGACGACCGTGTTGAGCGCGCTGCGGTGGCTGATCATCACGCCCTTGGGCGTGCCGGTGGATCCGGAGGTGTAGATGACGTACGCCAGATCCTCGGGACGGGGGCGTTCACCGTACGACGGTGAGGCGTACTGGGGTGAGGCGTACTGCGGTGACGCGTACTGCGACGAGGCGGCGGGGGTGAGGCCGTCGACGGCGTCGACCCGGATCTGCTCGGGCCGGCCCGCCGGACCGGGGCCGCTCTCGCACACCAGGACCTGACGGACCCCGGCGTCCCGCAGGATCCGGTGCCGGCGGGCGGGCGGCTGGGCCGTGTCGAGCGGGAGGTAGGCGCAGCCGGCCAGCAAGGTGCCGAGCACGCCGACGATCTGCTGCCAGCCCTTGGGCATGGCGACGGCCACGATCTCCCCGGTGGTACATCGACATCGCACCCGCAGCAGTTCGGCGACGGCCTCGGCACGGCCGAGCAGCTCGCCGTAGGTCAGGGTGCGGTCCGCGGCGACGACGGCGGTGCGGTCGGGGGTGCGCCGGGCCTGGGCGATCACGCCGTCGTGCAGCAGCCCCTGCGGTACGGGTCCGGCGGTGGCGTTGGCCCGCGCGCGGCGGGCGGCCTGGGCCGGCGGCAGCGGCCGCGCGACGGGGCCGGTCCAGGCCCGTTCGTCCTCCGCGAGGCGCCGGACCAGGTCCGTGTAGGCGGCGAACATCGCGTCCACCAGGCCGTCGGGAAACAGGGCGTCCACGGTGTCCCAGGTGAGCAGCAGCCCGTCGGGGGTCTCGTACAGCTGGTGGTCCAGCCACACCTGCGGGGTCTGCGAGAGCATCCGGCTCATGTCGCCGAAGAGGCCGCGGAAGTCGTCGTCCACGAAGAGTCGGCCGATGCTGCTGGCGAAAACGACAGGAGCGGAGACCGGCCCGTCCGGCCGGTCCCGGGCGAGGTCCCGCAGCACCTCTACGGCGGAGTAGGCGGCGTACGACACGTCCTGCTGGAAGCGGTCCTGGAGTGCGCGCACCCGGTCCGCGAAGGGCGCGGTACCGCCGGTCTCCGCCTCCAGCAGGATCAGGTTGGTGAAGTCGGCGATCATCCGCTCGGTGTCCGGATGGCCGGCCTGCCGGTCGAAGAGCGGGACGTTGAGCAGGAATCGCCGGTTCTCGCTCCACTGGCCGAGGCTCTCGGCGAACGCCGTCGCCAGCACCATCGAGGGGGTCACACGGTGGGCGCGGGCCCACTCCTTGAGCCGGTCGAAGCGGGCCTGTTCCAGCAAGTGGGAGCGGCGCCGGAAGCGCGGCCGCGTCACCCGGGCCGGGTCGGTGGCGAGCGGCAGGCGCGGGCCACCGACGCTCAGCCGCTCGGCGCGCTCCCGCCAGTGGGCCCGCCCTTGTTCCCGCTCCTCGCGGCGGCGGGTCGTGCGGTCGGCCAGGTACTCGGCGAAGCTCAGGGTGAGCGGGGGGAGGTCGACGCCCCGGTACAGGGCGGCGAGGTCCGCGAGGAGCACCTGGATGCTCATGACGTCGGCGATGATCAGGTCGACGTTGAGGTGCAGCCGGGCACCGCCGCCGGGCAGCAGGGACAGCTGGACGTCGAAGACCTCGCCGGCCCGGATGCCGAGCAGCCGGTGGGAGAGCTCGTCCCGGATTTCCCGCTGCCGCTCCTCGGCGGCGTCCGGGCTCAGCGTCCGCAGGTCGTGACAGGTGAGACCGGGCCAGGGGGACCGGGCCGTGATCTGCTGGCGGCCGTCGTCGCGTATGACCGCCCGGAGCATCCCGTGGCGTTCGGTCAGCCGGTGGACGGCGTCCTCCAGACGGGCCGGGTCGGCCCCGGGCCCGTCGAACTCGAAGTATCCGTGGCAGGCGACCCCGCCGAGCACCTGACCCTCGTTCCGCCCGATCCAGTAGGCGTGCTGGACGGGCGTCAGCGGGAAGGGAGCCGCCGGATCGACCGCGGCGACCGTCCCGGGGGGCTCGGCGGCGGGCGGCTTCCCGGGCCCGCCGCCGGCCAGCAGGGCCCACCAGTCGGACACGGTCGGGCTGACGGTGAACTCGCGATAGGTGACCGTCAGGCCCGCGTCCCGCCAGGCCCCGACCAATGCCATGGCGGTCATGGAGTCCAGGCCGAGGCCGACGAGATCGTCGTCGTCGCCGATCTCCGCGGGATCGAGCCGGAGTCTGCGCGCGAGGTGTCGGCGCAGCTCCTCCTGACTCACGGGAAGGCCGGTGGACAGTGCGGTGTGACAGGCGGAACCAGGCAAGACCCCTCCAGGCCAGTGCGGTTTTCCTGCGCGTTTCGAATGCCTTGGGATTTCGGCATGGTTGAAACGTTTCCGAGCCGCACAAGTATCAGCACAGGCCTGACGGGTCTGGCAAGAGTCGATCAGCGATGGATTGCGACCGCCGTTCGCAACGTCATTTCTCGGCCATGGGGCACACCCCTACGGACAGTTGACACCACACCCGCGCCATGCCAGGGTAGGGTACCCTTACTTGCCCGCAACTAGTCGAACTACCTGGGGATTCTCGCCAGTAGCACTCACCCGGCGGACTCGGCAGCGTCGACGGAGCCCGCCGTCGGCCCATTCTTTTGCTCTCCCATTACTTTTTCGTCGCCTCCATCTCCGACCCTAATGAATTCCTGGCTGATTTCTTTTTCAGTGGTCGATCGATTTCCGGACAGCAAGGCATAGAGCGCCCCCGACGCGGCTACGGCGGCGGCCATCCAGAACGCGAGGGTGAAGCCCGAATCGTCGGGGAGCGATGTTCCGGAGATCGCGCGGGAAGCCAGAACCGCGGCGGCGAGCTGGCTGCCGACGGCTCCGCCCACGGTCCGGGCCACCGTGTTGATGCCGTTGGCCGTCGCGATGGTGTGCGGCGGACTGACGTCGTGGATCAGTTTGGGCAGCGCCGCCATGGCGAACCCGAATCCGGTGCCGATCACGCAGTACGCCACCACGGTCTGCCACTCCCGCGCGTGGAACAGCGCCATGGCCGCCCCGCCCACCGCGCTCAGCGCGAGTCCGAGCACCAGCGGGGCGCGCGGGCCCAGCCGGGCCTCGACTCGCCCCACGGCCGAGCTGGCCGGCAGGCCGAGCAAGGTGCCGGGAATGAGGATGAGGCCCGCGACCGTGACCGACGCACCAAAGCCGTAGTCGACCAGCCGCGCCGCTTCCGGCCCCAGCCCCGCCGGCAGTTCGGCGAGCTTGGGCACCAGGACGTAGAAGACGAACTGGGTGGCGCCCAGCAGGAAGGCCCCGACGTGGGCACCCGCGATCGGGCGGCCGAGCAGCAGGGCCGGGTCGATCAGCGGGTGCGGCACCCGGCGCTCCCAGCGCAGGAACACCGCGCAGAACAGCACGCCGCCGACGAAGAGCCCGAGCACCCGGGCGGACGCCCAGCCCCAGGACGGCCCCTCGGTCAGCCCCAGGAGCACACAGACCAGGGCCAGGCCCAGCAGTACGACGCCGGCCGGATCCAGCCGCGCCGCCGGTGCGCTCGGGCGAACCTCGGGCACGTACCGCACCACGGCGACCAGGGCCAGCAGGACCAGGGCCCCGCCCGCGACGAACAGCCACCGCCATGAGGCGTGGTCGACGATCAGGCCGCCGACCAGCAGGCCGAGGCCGGCCGCACCGCCCACCAGACCCGAGGTGAGGCCCAGTCCGAACGCCACCCGGTGCGGGGGCAGCACCTCGCGGATCAGCCCCAGAGAGAGCGGCAGCAGCGCGAGGCTGACGCCCTGGACACCACGGAAGGCGATGAGCGAGCCCACATTCCAGGCGGCCGCCGCCCCGATGTTGCCCAGCAGATGCAGCACCAGCGTGACCAGCAGCACGCGCCGCTTGCCGTAGCTGTCGCCGAGCCGGCTGATGAGCGGGGTGAGGACCGCGCTCGCCAGCAGCGTGGAACTGAGCACCGCCCAGGAGGCACCCGCGGCACTCGTGTCCAGCTCGGTCTGCAGGATGCCCAGCGTGGGCACCAGCATCGTCTGCACGAGCGAGTAGGACAGGACGGCCAGGACGAGGGCCAGCAGGGCCTTCGTCCCCGACCTGGCGGGAGCTGTGGCCGCGGAGCCTGCGGCGGCGGGGGCTGTCAAGGTTCACCTCGGCGTTCGTAATTTGCGACCGCTGTTCGCTAATTCGAGCATAGGCATCCCGCGCCCCGGACCACAAGCCCCGCCGGCGAGGGCGACGGGTAGGGTGCTCGGGTGAACGCACGTGCTCCCGGCCGACCGCGCATCCTTTCCCGTGAACGCATCGTCACCATCGCGCGGCGCATCGCGGACGACGAGGGGCTGGACGCGCTGACCGTGCGACGGGTCGCACAGCGCCTCGGTACCGGGCAGGCGTCCCTCTACCGCCACATCGAGGACCGCGACGAACTGCTCCGCCTCCTCGCAGAGGACGTCGCGGTTCATCTCCCGGCGCCGAAAGAGCAGCTGGATGCCCATGAACGGGTCGTCGGACAGTGGCTCGACGCGTACGACTACCTGTCACACCATCGCTGGGCCGCCCGGATCATCGCCGAGGGCGAGCATGTGGCGGACAGCGCCTCGACGTTCGCCGAGAGCGCGCTCGACGCGCTGAGGGCGCTGGCGGGGGACGCCGGGGAACCACGGGCCGATCTCGCTCGTGTGTACCGGGTGCTGTGGCATCTGCTGCTCGGTCATGTGCTCAACGTCCACCCGGTGGGCCACGCCCACTCCGAGGACGCCGACCCCAGGAGTGCCGCCGAGAGCGAGGGCACGGACACCGCCCCGGCCCCCCACCCCGGCGAAGCGAGTACGCCCCGCGACGACTTGGCCTGGGCCCTACCCCGCGTCCTGGACGGCATGCTCGGCACTGCCTGACGGCGAACCCGACGCCGCACGGCCGTGCAGCGCCCGCGCCCACACCAGGGCGGCAGCGGTCACCGCCCCCGCGATCACGACGGCCGCCCCGTAGCCCAGAGCGCCGGCGAGCGGTGGCCCCGCGGACTGCGCCACCACGGCGACGGCGAAACCCCAGGCCGACAGGAAAGTGAAGTCGGTGCCCGCGGTGGCCGGTCGGCAGAAGTCCATGAACACCGTGAAGATCACGGTGTTCAGCGCACCCCGGGTCAGGCCGAGCACGGCGACCGCGACCGCCGCGGCCCCGGCCCGCGCTCCGACGGCGACCGCCAACAGCATCGCGGTCCCCACCAGTTGCACCGCGCAGCCCGTGAGCAGCACCCGGCCGCGCCCCAGCCGGGCGACCAGCCACCCGGTGACGGACGCGCCCGCGACTCCGGCCGCTCCACCGAGCAGGACGGTCAGCAGTCCGATACGGCCGAGCGGCCAGCCCCGGTCCACCAGCAGGGGCGGGATGAGCGACTGCGGCAGCATGATGCCCATCCACACCAGCGGCACGAGAACGCCCGCCCATGCGGCGACCCCCGGCCGGCGCACCAGTGACCGCACGGCCCGCCGACCGGGCCGGGCCGCGGACGCCCCGGACGACGCCGGCCGCACGGTCTCGGCGATACGGGGAAGCACGGCCATCGGCAGCAGGCAGACACCGGCCAGGGCGACGACCGACCACGACCATCCGGCATGCTCGACGACGGTGAGCAGCCCGGCGCCGCCGACGGCCGCCCCGACGAAGCCCGCGCCGACCTGCACGGCATTGGCACGGCCGCGGTCCTCGGAGTCGACCAGGCGGACGGCGAGGCCGTCGGTGGCGATGTCCTGGGTACCGATCAGGGCTCCGAGGAGACATGCCATCGTCATGAGCAGCGCGAAGTCCCCGGTGACGTCCACGGCGGCGAGGGCCAGAAGCAGAGCCGCGATCGACGGTTGGGTCACGGCCAGCCAGGTGCGGTAGTGACGGTGGGGGCGGCGGCCGTAGCGGTCGACCAGCGGGGCCCACAGCACCTTCGCGATGACCATGAAGTTCACGAGGGATACGGCCCCCACCTGCTGGAGCGGTGCGCCCTCGGCCCGCAGGATCGCCGGAAGGGCGGTCAGCGGGCTCATCGCCAGGTACTGGCCGGCGTAGAGCGCCGTAAGGATCATGAGCCGGGTACGCCGGGTCATCCGCCCTCCCCAGAGTCAGGTGAGGGTAGCCTAACTTATTTGGGAACGGCGGTCGCTAATGTGGCCGGAACCCGACGGAGCGGGGAGCGGGGAGCGGGGAGCGGGGGTCAGAAACGACGGTCCACGTCAGTGAAATCGAGCGGCATCCTGGTCTCGCCCTCCGTCACCAGATCGGCCAGCGCCTCCCCGATCCCCAAGGCGTGCTTGCCCCCGTGCGCGTTGCAGCCGCCCGCGACGATCAGGCCGGGGTCGCCGCCGGGACTGCCGATCACGAACTGGCCGTCCGGGGTACGGCAGAACATACCGACCGCCACCCTCGCCGGTACCGGGTCCAGGCCGGGGACGCACACGGCCAGCAGCCGAGCCAGTTCCGACCAGTCCTCGGCTCCCACGGACCGGTCGGTGTCCTGCGGGTCCATGGGGCGGAAACCGCCACCGCCGTACTCCAGGCCGAGCTTGACGTCGTATCCGTTCTCGCGGCCGTTGCCCCACAGCACCCGGCCGCCGTCGATCTCCCTCATGAACACCGGGAACCGGTCGAGTTCGAAGCCTTTGCCCCCGTCGCCGGGGCGGAACCAGCAGATCGGCATCCGGACGGCTTCCAGAGGCAGGCCCGGTACGAGGGTGGGCAGCCACGCTCCTACGGCGACCACGGCCCGTCGCACGTGCAGCGTGCCCGTGGGGGTCGCCACCTCCACCCCGCCACCCGCCGCCGACACACCGGTGACCCGGCTTCCCGTCAGCACGCGTGCGCCCGCGGCACGGGCCTGCTCCAGGGCCGCTCGGATCGTCGCTTCCGGCCGTACGATCCCCGCGCCCGGCTCCCGGATGCCGATGTGGCCCGGCGGCACCGCCGCGTGCAGCGGGTACCGGTCGGCCAGTTCGGCAGCGGTCAGCACCTCCACCTCGATCCGGTGCGTCTCGGCGGCGCGCAGCGTCCCTTGGGTGATCGGCCCGTCCGGCGGCCCGATCAGCAGCCCGCCCGAGCGCACGAAGAGCTCCTCGCCCGACGCCTTCTCCAGCTCGCGCCACAGTTCCCCGGACCGCCGGGCCAGCGGTACCAGGCCCGGATGTTCGAGGCAGGTGATCCGGAACATCCGCGACCCACCGTGCGAGGCACCCCATGTGTGCCCCGGCGGGAACTGGTCGACCCCGATCACGTCCACGCCTCGCATCGCCAACTGCCACAGCGCCGCGGAGCCCCAGGCCCCAAGGCCGATCACCGCCACCTCGGCGTCCCAGCCGCTCACCGTCATCCCACCCACCACCGCCTCGTGAAGCCCAGCACCGGCAACCGTAGCCAGGGCTCCGCGTGGCGCAGAGGGCCGAGGGCGCGATCAGGCCAGGCCGGGACCGGGCGGGCGGGCGTGCCCCGCCTTCCCTTGCAGTGACGACGTGGACTCCTGACCCGACCGGCCGATGTCGACGACATCAGCGCCGAAGGCGGCGACGAGCGCCTGCACGATCAGACCGGGGAGATCGGTCCGCCCGTCGTCCTCGGCCCAGCACACCAATGCCGTGTGCATGGCAGCCAGACAGGCTCCGGCCGCCGCTCGGGCGCGGAACGCCGCATCGGGATCGGCGACGTCGTCCCCCAGGGCGTCGACGATCGCTTGCTGGAGGGCGTGGTGGTTGTCCAGGTGCCTGGCCCGCAGGGCAGGCGTCGCGATCATGAGCTGGAGTCGGGCGAGCAGGAACGCGTCGCCCGCCGCCGGGTCGTCCGGACGACCGCCGCCGGTCAGCGTCGCGGCCGCGTCGACGAGCGCACTGCTGATACGGCGGACCAGGGGCTGCGCGGCGGACGTGGCGGCGATCCGCTCAGCGACGAGCGGGCCGTTCTGGTCGACGAGCACCAGGTCTTCCTTCGTGGGGAAGTGCCGATACACGGTCATGGGCGACACGCCCGCGGCTTCGGCGATGTCGGTCACGGTCGTGGCGTCGTATCCGCGCTCGACGAACAGCCGTACCGCGAGCGCCTGAATCATGCGCTGCGTCTCCGCTCGCCGCTGTGCTCGCAGTGTTGAGTGCTGGCCCACCATGTGGTAGACCCTACCTGACTGATAGTGACTACCAGATTGGTAAGAACTCACAGGAGTGGGGGTGCGCATGAGGGATGTAGACGATCTGACGGGCAGGACGGCTCTGGTGACCGGCGCGTCGCGCGGCATAGGACGAGCGATCGCGGTCCGGTTGGCGGTGAAGGGGGCCGCGGTCATCGTGCATTTCGGCGCGGACGAGGACGGTGCGGCAGCGACGGCCGACGAGATCGAGCGTGCCGGTGGAACGGCGGTCACCGTCCGGGCGGAACTGGGCGTGGAGGACGACGTCGAGACGCTCTTCGCGGGTGTCGAGGCCGCACTGGCCGGGCGGTCGCTCGACGTCCTCGTCAACAACGCGGCGGCCGCGCCCGCCGGGCCGCTCGGGGCCACGACGCGCAAGGAGTTCGACCACCTCTTCGCGGTCAACGTGCGAGCGCCGTACTTCATCGTCCAACGCGCGCTGAACCTGATCCCCGACGGCGGCCGCGTCATCACGATCTCCTCCGTGGCGACCCGGATGGCCAACCCCTCCCAGACCTCCTTCGCCATGACCAAGGGAGCGGTCGAGACCATGAGCATGACGTTGGCCAACGAGCTGGGCGTGCGGGGGATCACGGTGAACGCGGTTGCTCCCGGCGCCACCCGGACCGCGGCCAACGGGGCGTCCTTCGAAGCACCGGGCCTGGCGGAACTCATCGCCGGCACGACGGCGCTCGACCGGCTGGGCAGGCCCGACGACGTCGCCGACGTGGTCGCGTTCCTCGCCTCCGACGCGGCGCGCTGGATCACCGGGCAGGTCATCGACGCGAGCGGCGGCCTGTTCCTCGGACCGCGCGTCTGACTTTCACGGTCCGCGGCGGCATCCGGAAGTATTCGCGCGCCGCTGTCGATCCCGTCCCGTCCCGTTCGACATCTTGATGCAGGACGTATTGCCGGGAACCAACAGGACCTGATGAGGGAACGCATGGATCAGCTACTGCGAGTACAGAACTTCACCGTCTCGCGCGACGGCGTCGCCGCCGGCGAGGACCAGAGCCTGGAGCGGCCCTTCGGCCACGACGTCGATCCGGGGCAGCTCTTCGCCTGGGCCGGCGCCACGGCGGGCTGGCCCAATCGCACCGAGCCGGGAGGGACCCGGGGCCTCGACGACTACTTCACCCGGGACTTCAGCCACAACATCGGCGCCGAGATCATGGGCCGCAACAAGTTCGGGCCCCAGCGCGGCCCGTGGCAGGACCACGAGTGGCAGGGCTGGTGGGGTGACGAGCCGCCGTTCCACACGCCGGTGTTCGTCCTGACCCACCACGCGCGGCCGTCGTTCACGCTCTGTGACACCACGTTCCACTTCGTCGACGGCGACCCCGCCACCGTGCTCGCGCGGGCACGGGAGGCCGCACGGGGCAAGGACGTCCGGCTCGGCGGCGGTGTGACCACCGTCCGGGAGTTCCTCGACGCCGGCCTCGTCGACACCCTGCACGTGGCCGTCGCGCCGGTGACGCTCGGGTCCGGGCTGCGCCTGTGGGACTCGCCCGAGCAACTGCTGGACCGCCACCACATGGAGGTCGTGCCCAGCCCGAGCGGCGTGACGCACCACCTCTTCTGGCGTCGCTGACAAGAGGGGTACGCCCGGTCCGGAGGTGAGTCGGCGCGCCGTCCCGACGCGCCGGCCGCTCCCGCCGCTGATCTATCTTGGCGGCCATGCAGTCATACACGATCGGCCAGGCGGCCCGGCTGCTCGGCGTGAGCCCGGACACCGCGCGGCGGTGGGCGGACGCGGGCCGGGTGGCGACCCATCGCGACGAGGCCGGGAAGCGGCTCATCGACGGGAAGGACCTGGCCGCCTTCTCCGTGGAGCTCGCGCAGAGCGGGAGCGGTGAGGAGGACACCTCCTACACCTCGGTGCGCAACGCCTTCCCCGGCATCGTCACCGCGATCAAGCTCGGTGACGTGGCGGCCCAGGTGGAGATCCAGGCCGGTCCGCACCGGCTGGTCTCGCTGCTCACGCGGGAGGCCGTGGAGGAACTGGGGCTGGAGGTCGGGGTGGAGGCCACCGCCCGCGTGAAGTCGACGAACGTGCACGTCGACCGGGTCTGAGCCGGCCGGCCAGGGAAGGTGCCCGGCAAGCCCGGACCGTCCGGTCGCACAGCGCGCCGTACGAACGCACATGCCAGGCATAGGGATCCGTGACACCGCTCATGCGAAGCACCAGGAGACTTTCGGCTTGCATCTGCGGCAGTATGCTCGGCGTATGTTCTGTCCCTGACCTTCATGCCCTGACCTTCATGCCTTGGCCTTCGTACCCTGACCCTCGGGAGTGGACTCGTGATGACCCGTTCCGCGCGCCGGATTCGCCGGATGCTTCAGGTGACCGGCGCGGGTGCCGCCGCGCTGGTGGCCCTGAGTGCCTGCTCGTCGTCGGACTCCGGCTCCGGGTCCGGTGCCTCCTCGTCGGGCGGCGGTTCGGACGGGCTGTCCGGGACCGTGAACGTCTTCGCCGCGGCCTCGCTGACGGAGAGCTTCACCGAGTTGGGCAAGGAGTTCGAGAAGCAGCACCCCGACACCGAGGTCGTCTTCAACTTCGGCGGCAGCGACTCGCTCGCCGCGGGCATCACCAGCGGGGCACCGGCCGACGTGTTCGCCTCCGCCAGCCCCAGAACCATGAAGGTCGTCACGGACGCGGATGCCGCCGCCGGGACGCCGGACACCTTCGTCCGCAACCAGCTGGAGATCGCCACCCTGCCCGGCAACCCGGACAAGGTCGCCTCCCTGAAGGACCTCACCGGATCGGACCTGAAGGTCGTGCTGTGCGACAAGACGGTGCCCTGCGGAGCGGCCGCTCAGAAGGCGCTCACCGCCGCCGGCCTGAAGCTCACCCCGGTCTCCTACGAGGAGGACGTGAAGTCGGCGCTCAACAAGGTGGTCCTCAAGGAGGCCGACGCCGCGGTCGTCTACAAGACGGATGTGAAGGCGGCCGGTGACAAGGTGGCGGGCGTGGAGTTCCCCGAGTCGGCGAAGGCCGTCAACGACTACCCGATCACCCTGCTCAAGGACGCCCCCAACGCGGCCGTCGGCAAGGCGTTCATCGAGCTGGTGCGGTCCGCCGCGGGGCAGAAGGTCCTGACCGGGGCCGGGTTCACGTCGCCGTGAGCACCCCGCACAAGACCGGTGCCGCGGCCGGCCCGCGCACGGGCGGGCCGCGGCGACGCCGCCAGATCCGGGGCGGTGCTCCGCTGCCGCTGCTCGTGCCCGCGCTGATCGGCCTGGCGTTCCTGGTGCTCCCCCTCGTCGCCCTGCTGATCCGGGCCCCCTGGGCGAGCATGCCCGAGCTGCTGACCAGTACCGAGGTGTGGCAGGCGCTGCGCCTGTCGCTGATCTGCGCCACGGCGGCGACCGTGGTGAGCCTGGTGATCGGCGTGCCGCTGGCCTGGCTGCTGGCCCGGGTGGAGTTCCCGGGACGCGGCCTCGTCCGGGCCCTGGTGACGCTGCCGCTGGTGCTGCCGCCGGTGGTGGGCGGTGTCGCCCTGCTCATGGCACTGGGCCGCAACGGCGTCGTCGGGCAGTGGCTGGACTCCTGGTTCGGGATCACGCTGCCGTTCACCACCACCGGGGTGATCCTCGCGGAGGCGTTCGTGGCGATGCCGTTCCTCGTCATCAGCGTCGAGGGCACCCTGCGCGCCGCCGACCCCCGTTACGAGGAGGCGGCCACCACCCTCGGCGCCTCCCGCTTCACCGCGTTCCGGCGGGTCACGCTGCCGCTGATCGCGCCCGGGATCGCCGCCGGTGCCGTGCTGGCCTGGGCGCGAGCGCTCGGCGAGTTCGGGGCGACGATCACCTTCGCCGGGAACTTCCCCGGCCGCACCCAGACCATGCCGCTGGCGGTCTACCTCGCCCTGCAGAGCGACCCGGAGGCGGCCGTCGCCCTCAGCCTGGTACTGCTGGCCGTGTCCATCGCCGTACTCGCCGGACTGCGCGACCGCTGGATGACCGCCTCATGACCGACACCGAGAAGAACACCCAGAAGAACACCGAGAAGAACACCGAGAAGAACACCGCGCAGACGAACACGGCCGCCGGGGGGCAGGGAGTCGGCGAGGGGCTCGACGCGCGGCTCGTCGTCGAGCGGGGCGGCTTCCGGCTCGACGTGGCCCTGACCGCGGCCCCCGGCGACGTCGTCGCACTGCTGGGCCCGAACGGCGCCGGGAAGACCACCGCCCTGCGCGCCCTCGCCGGTCTCGTCCCGCTCTCTGACGGCCATCTGCGGCTCGACGGCGCGGAGTTGGACCGTACGCCCCCGGAGTCCCGGCCGGTCGGGGTCGTCTTCCAGGACTACCTGCTCTTCCCGCACCTGACCGCGCTCGACAACGTGGCCTTCGGGCCGCGCTGCCGGGGCGCGACCAAGGCGCAGGCCCGGACGCAGGCCGCCGCCTGGCTGGAGCGCCTGGGTCTCGCCGGGCACGCCGCCGCCAAACCGCGCCGGCTCTCCGGCGGCCAGGCGCAGCGCGTCGCCCTTGCCCGCGCCCTGGCCACCCGCCCCCGGCTGCTGCTCCTCGACGAACCGCTCGCGGCCCTCGACGCCCGCACCCGCCTCGACGTCCGCGCGCAACTCCGCCGCCACCTGGCCGACTTCGAGGCCGTCGCCGTACTGGTCACGCACGACCCGCTGGACGCCATGGTCCTCGCCGACCACCTCGTCGTCGTCGAGGACGGCCACGTCGTCCAGGAGGGCACCCCCTCCCACATCGCCCGCCGCCCGCGCACGGACTACATCGCCCACCTGGTCGGACTCAACCTCTACCGGGGCCGGGCCGAGGGCCACACGGTACGGCTCGACGACGGGCCCGCGATCACGACCACCGAGGAGCTGACCGGGCCGGCCTTCGTCGCCTTCCCGCCCAGCGCCGTCACCCTGCACCGGGAGCGGCCCACCGGCTCCAGCGCCCGCAACGTCTGGCGCTGCGAAGTGGCCGGTCTGGAGACCCACGGCGACCAGATCCGCGCCGACCTCGCCGGCGAACTCCCCCTCGCCGCCGACCTGACCACACTCGCCGCCGCCGAACTGGACCTGCGCCCCGGCGCCACCGTCTGGGCCACGGTGAAGGCCACTCAGACACACGCCTACCGCGACTGACGCGTGGGCCCCGTTGCGACCGCGCCCGCGCCCGCTCCCGCGCATCAGGGCGTGTACAGCGACTGCACCCTGGTGACCCGCCCCTGGCCGTCGAAGCTCAGGTCGTAGCCGAGGACCGCGCGGTCCGAGGAGGGACGGGCCGTCAGGCGGTCGACGAACTCGTCCTGGGCGTACGCGGCGGGGTGCTTCGCGTCGCCGAGCGGGACCGACAGGAGCACCTGGGCGTCCTCGGTCATGCTCACCTCGGTGTAGGGCCCCTCGCCCGGGACGATCACCCACGCCTCGAACCGGGGGTGGGGCTTCTTCTCGGCGAGCCGCACCGACAGGTAGGTCCGTCCGTCGCCGGTCCGGGCGTCGTCGATCTGCACGAACTGCTTGGTGCCGGCCCAGCGGGCCGCGGTGGCGGTGGCGGTGGCGGCCTGCCCGTCGTCCGGTCCGCCGTCGGGTCCGCCGCACCCGGTCAGGGCCAGCAGGCCGAGGGTGAGGGCGGTGAGGCAGCGGACGGTGGTGGTCCGGCGGTGTGCGACGCGCATGGTGAAGTCCCCCCAAGGACGTGGTGCGTTCTGGATACGCACTCTCTACGCGCCGCCCCACCCGGCGGGTTGCATCCTGAGGCGAGTTTTCCCGCGGGATCAGTCGCCGAGCCAGTACGCCTCCCGCAGCGAGTGCACGCGGCCCTCGCCGTCGTAGTCGATCGCGAACGCCCACTTCCGCCCGGCGGCCAGCCGGTCCAGCAGCTCGTCCAGCCGCAGGTCCGCCGGGTTCCCGCCGGACAGCCGCCGTGCCTCGACCGGCGTCCCCCGCGGCAGGGTCAGCGTGTGCACCTCGCCCGTGGGCGTCGCCCCGCCCCGCACGGTACGCAGCGGCTCGACGGTGACCCGCACCGTGTCGCCCTGCGCCACCGCGCCGTACACGTAGGCCAGTTCCTCGGCGTACTCCGCTCCGGGAGCGGGCGTCGGCGGCACGAAGGGCGAAGCGGCCGCCGTCGGGGGGACGGCGGGCGGCTCGGGGTCCCGGGCGGCCCGGACCAGCGACAGGCCGCCCAGGGCAACCGCCGCGGCCAGCAGCGCGCCGCCGGACGCCAGTGCGGCCCGCCTGCGGCGCAGGCGCTGCTCGCCGCGCGCCCGGATCCGCTCCGGGGCCGGCGGCACCGCGTGCCGGCGGCCCGACTCGGCGAGGTCCGCCAGGGACTCCCCCAGCCCGGGCAGCGGTCCGGGCCCCGGTCCCGGCGTTTCAGCCATGTCGTACCTCCGGCAGGCGGCTCGTCCGCGGATCCAGCTCGGTGTCGGACAGCAGCCGGGCCAGCGCCGCCCGGCCCCGGCTCAGCTGCGCCTTGACCGTACCGACCGGGCTGCCGACCTCGGCGGCCACCTGCTCGACCGTCAGGTCGCACAGGTGGTGGAGCACCACGGCCCGTCGTTGCGCCTCGGGTATCCGCCGCAGCGCCTGGACCAGCAGCACGTGGTGCGGTTCCGGGGGCGCAACGGCGGCCGGCGGGCCCTGGCGCCGGGCGAAGGCGAGCGCGGTGCGCACCTTCCGCCACCGACTGACCGCCAACCGCCAGGCCACCGTGCGCACCCACGCCTCGGGGGCACCGTTCAGGTCCAGCTCGGTCCGCCGTTCCCAGGCCCGGGCGAAGGCCTCCTGGACCACGTCTTGGGCCTCGGCGAGGTCGCCTGTCATCGCGTACAGGTGCCCGATGAGCCGCCCGACGCTCTCGGCGTAGAAGGCGTCGAACTCGTGCGTGTCCGCACCCGGGCCGGTGCTCGGTTCGTCTGGTGGTCGCATGTCTCCCCCGTCGGGCTGCACGGTCCCATCCGACCGCCCTCCGGTACAAGGAGCTGCGAGGAGTCCGCGTCGTCGGCGCCGGTCCGCCCCCGCACCGGTCCCCGGCAGCCTGGCGGGCCGGAACACTGCCGGATGCCGTACAGGCGGGGGCGGCGCGGCCGGTGGCACCATGCGCGCATGACCGTCGGCCAGGAAGTCAGCGTCCGGCCGCCGCGCAGGCGGCCGCTGTGGGGGTGCGTCGGGGTGGGCGCGGCCGGGGCCGTGCTGGCCGCGGGGCGCCTGGTGTACTCGGGCGGGTTCGTGGACTGGTGGGTGGGCGGCGGGCTGCTCGCCGCTCTGGTGGGCGTCGCCTTCCTCCACGGAGTCACCCTCGAGGTGGGCGCCGACGCGTACGGCGTGCGGTACGGCTCGCTGCTGCGCCGTCACCGGAGCGTGCCGTGGGACGACATCGCCGACCTGCGCGTGCACATCCAGTACGGGCGGCACGGGGAGGAGTACTTCCGCGTCGGCGTACTGCTGCGCGACGGGCGGACGCGGCGGCTGCCCCTGCCGGTGTCCGGGTCCCGGGACGACCGGCCGGACTTCGACGCGACACTGGACGCGCTGCGGGCCCTGCACCGCCGGCACGGGAACCCCGAGTCGGACCATCTCGCCGTCATCTCCCGGCGCACCGCGGGGCGGGGCGCCGCCGGACCGCTGTTCCTGTGCCTGCTGCTGCTCGCGGGGGCCGGGCTCGCCGCGTGGTTCGTGCCGGTCACGGGGGCTACGAAGGAGGCGTGGGACTCGGCGGTCCCGTGCGCCGCCGGGACGCCGTCCGCCGAGCGCGGCGCGTGCCTGACCACCCTGCCGGCCGTGATCGCGCGCACCGAGGTGGGCCGGGCGAAGCAGCCCAGCCGGCTCTACTTCGCCGACGGCCGGCCGGTGGACCGGCTCACGGTCTCGCGGGAGGGCGCCCTGGGATTCCGGGCCGGTGACCGCGTCGAACTCACCCTGTGGCGCGGGCAGGTGAGGGTGGTGGCGGCGGAACACCACGTGTGGCGCGAGCACTTCACCAGCGCCGGATCGGTGGCCGTCCTCGCCGCCGCGCTCGTCCTCGCGGCCGGGTATCCGGGTGCCCGGGTGCTGATGCACCGGCGCGGGCGCCGGCTTCCCGACGACGAGGTGCTGCCGTCGGCGCTGCCGTTCGCGGGTGTTCTGGTCGTCACCGCGCTGTGGCTGCTGCCGTTCTGCTACGTCCACCCCATGGGCCCGCCGGCTTCCCCCGGGCCCCTCTCCTGGGCGGCCGCGGGGTCCCTGGTCACGCTGGGCCTCCTCGTCCCGGCGTGGCGCGCGACCCGCATCCGCACGCCACAGGTCGCCGCGACGGCCACGACGGCCACGACGACGGGGGCGACCGAGACGACCGGGACGGTGCCCCGGGAGGCCGCCGGAGCGGACGTGTTCCTCGCCGCCCGCTTCCTGGAGAGCACCGACTACAACCCGAACCGCTTCGGCACCCATGTCGTGCTCGGCGACGGCCCGCCCGCCGTCGTCCCCCACCCCGGGCCGGGACGGTTCGCGGCGAGGCCCGTTCCCGCGCACCGGCTCGCCGTCAAGGGCGTACGGCGTCCGCGTGGCGGCGACGGCGACGGTGTGCCGCGCGGCTGGCACGTCGCCGAGTTCGACGACGCGGGCGAGCCGGTCCGCCTCGCGGCGGCCCCGGCCGACCTGGCCCGCATCCTGCACGCCCTGGGCGCGGCGGGGGCCGCCACGGGCGCCACGTCCGCCCGGGCCTGACGGGACGGCGCCTGAAGTTGCCGGAACACGGCAGGATTCGACCCGTCTCCCGTGCCGGAAGGCAGGCTCACGCCGGGGCGGCCGGGTTGCCTAGGCTTCCGTCCGAAAGGGGGTCCCGATCATGCCTGTCCGACTGAGCACGGACGACTGGTGGCTCATCGCCTTCGGCGCCACCGTCGTCTACGCGGCCGCGATGTACTGGTGCATGCCGACGTCCAAGGCCCGGCTGCGCATGTTCGCCGCCCCGCTGGCCGGCTGGCTGTTCCTGCTGCCCAACGCCACGGTGAAGGGCTACTCCGTCCCGCACACCCTCTACATCTACAGCAGTGTCCTGCTCGCGTTCGTCGTCATGCTGGCGCCGATCGCAAAGAAGGTCGCGGCCGACATCCGGGAACAGGAGGAGAAGCCCTGGGACAAGGTCCCCGTCAGCACCTTCTCCCTGTACTGGATCGCCGGGTCGGGCACGGCTTGCGCGGGAGCCGCGGGCTATCTCTGGCAGTACGCCCTCGCCTGAGCCGCAGATGGCCGAGTTGTCCGCGAACTCCCCCGGGATTGTCCGTGATCGGTAACGGAGGGATCCCGCGGCGGGTTTCTCCCGTCCTGTCATGTGGTCCCCGACGCGAGCGGGGGCGGCGGGCAACTACGCGAAGGCGGGGCGGCGGACATGGCGCGGCACGGTGGTGGGCGGGGCTGGTACGGCAAGGTGGTCGGGGCGGCGCTGGGTGTAACGGTGCTCGCCGTCGGCGCCTCGGTGTGGACCGCGCAGGCCGACTCCGTCGGCGGCGGCGGCCCGACGCCGCGGGCGTCCGCGTCGGCCACGCCGGGCGGCGCCGCCAAGACCGTCGACATCAGCATCGCGCACGCCTCGGACGCGGGGCCGAGCGGCGTGAACATCACCATCGACGACGGCCCCGACCCCGCGTGGACGCCTCAGGTGCTCGACCTGCTGGAGGAGTACGGCGTCAAGGCCACCTTCTGCATGACGGGTCTTCAGGCCGAGGCCCACCCGGACCTCGTGAAGGACGTCGTCGCGGCCGGGCACCGGCTGTGCGACCACACGGTGTCGCACGACACCACCATGGACAAGAAGTCCGAGGCCTACCAGTCCAAGGAGATCCTCGACGCCGAGCGCATGATCATCGAGGCGTCCGGGGGCGTGCGGCCGATGTACTACCGGGCCCCCGGCGGGGCGTTCACCCCCTACAGCCGCAAGCTCGCCGCCTCCCACGGCATGCGCCCGCTGGGCTGGAACGTGGACACCAAGGACTTCGAGCGGCCGGGCTCGGACGCCATCGTCGCCACCGTCAAGCGGGAGCTGTCCAACGGCCCGACCATCCTCTTCCACGACGCCGGGGGCGACCGCAGCCAGACCGTCGAAGCGCTGCGGCAGGTCCTGCCCTGGCTGAAGGAGCAGGGCCGCACCTTCGGCTTCCCGGTGCGGTGAGCGCGCCCCTCGTTCAGCGCGTCGGGACCGGCTCCGGGGTGCGGGGCGCCACCGGACGGCGGCGGGTCGGCACGCCGAGGGTCGGGTTGGCGACGCCCCAGGCCGCGGACTTGCAGACGAGTTCCTTGTAGCGGGCGGCGAGCCGTCCGGTCAGGGCCGCGCGCACGGCGCGGTCGTCGGCGGTGACGTACTGGATCAGGCCCTGGCCGCGGCCGAGCGAGATGCACTGGTTGAAGTAGCGCGGCGTCACGTTCGGCAGCTTCCCGCCGGTCAGCCGGGCGGCGATGGCGTCGGCGGCCTGCCAGGCGGTGGGCACGCCCGAGGCGCACGACATCCGCAGCGGCTTGTCGCCGGGGCCCGCCGCGAGCGCCGCGTCGCCGACCGCGTACACGTCCGGGTGGGACACCGAGCGCATGGTCCCGTCGACGACGATCCGGCCGGTGTCGGTGACGTCCAGCGTGGTGGCCCTCGCCAGGGGGTGGACGGCGAATCCGGTGGTCCACACCGTGACGTCGGCCGGGACGGCCGTGCCGTCGGCGGTGACGACGCGGTCCGCGGCCACGGCCGTGACGGCGGCGTTCTCGTGCGCCGTGATGCCGAGGGTGGTGAAGACCTTCCGCAGGTGGCGGCGGCCCTTGGGGGAGAGCCAGTCGCCGAGTCCGCCGCGGGCCGTGAGCGACACGTCGAGGTCCGGGCGGGCCTCGGCGATCTCGGACGCCGCCTCCAGGCCGGTGAGCCCGCCGCCGACGACGACCACGGTGCGGCCGGGCTCCAGCCCCGCCAGGCGTTCGCGCAGCCGGAGCGCTCCCGGGCGGCCGGCGATCTCGTGGGCGTGTTCCGCGGCACCGGGGACGTCCCGCGGGTTCCAGGCGCTGCCGAGGGCGTAGACGAGGGTGTCGTAGACCAGTTCACCGGCGCCGTCCTCGTCGGTGACGGCGACGGTCCTGCGCTCGGCGTCCACGCCGGTGACCTTCGCGATCCGCACCTCGACCCCGGTGTTCGCGAACATCTCGTCCAGCGGCCGGGCCCTGAGGTCCTGGCCGACGGCGAGCTGGTGCATCCTGACCCGTTCGACGAAGTGGGGTTCGGCGTTGACGAGGGTGATGGCCGCGTCCTCGCTCCGCAGCCGCCTGGCAAGACGGCCGGCGGCGACGGCTCCGGCGTATCCGGCGCCCAGGACGACGATGCGGTGCCGCGGGGTGTGCTGCATGACGTGCTCCCTTGTCTCCGGCCGCCGGCGCTCTCTCCGGCGGAACTCGCCCCTTGAACCGGGCAGCCCGCCGATTCCTGACAGGGGTGGGGAGTGACGCGCGCCACAGTCCGGTCAGAAGGCGCGGACCAGGGGTTCCCCGTGGTCGGTGGCCGCCCACCGGCGGGTCGCGCGTTCGAGCTTGTCGGGGTTGACCTGGTTGCGGAAGCCCGCGAGCCCCTCGGGGGTGACCTCCAGGCACATGATCCCGATGACCCGGCCGTGCACGACGGCCACCACGGCGGGGTCGCCGTTGGCGGTGGTCGCGTGGATCTCGGCGGGGCCGCCGGTCAGCACGCGCTTGGCCTTGCCGGGCTTGAACAGGCCCCGCAGGAAGGTCGCCACGGCGCGGGCGCCCTCGAACGCCTTGGCGCGGGCCGGGACCTTTCCGCCGCCGTCGCCGATCGACACGGCGTCCTGGGTGAGCAGCTGCACGAGGGGTTCGGTCCGGCCGCTGGTGGCCGCCGCGAGGAACTCCTCCACGATCCGCCGGGCGGCGGCCTCGTCGACCTCGGTACGGGCCCTGCCCCGCGCGACGTGCTTCCTGGCCCGGTGCAGGGTCTGCTGGCTGGCGTCCTCCGTGATGTCGAGGATCGCGGCGATCTCCCGGTGCGGGTATCCGAACGCCTCGCGCAGGACGTACACCGCCCGCTCCCCCGGTGAGAGCCGCTCCAGCAGGGCGAGGACCGCCAGCGAGACCGACTCGCGCTGCTCGGCCGTCTCCGCGGGGCCGAGCATCGGGTCCCCGGCGAGCAGCGGCTCGGGCAGCCACTGGCCCACGTAGGTCTCCCGGCGGGCGCGGGCCGAGGTGAGCTGGTTGAGGCACAGGTTGGTGAGGACCTTGGTCAGCCAGGCCTCGGGGACCTCGACGCGTGCGACGTCGGCCGCCTGCCAGCGCAGGAACGTCTCCTGCACGGCGTCCTCCGCCTCGCTCGCCGAGCCGAGCAGGCGGTAGGCGATGGCCTCCAGACGGTGCCTGGAGGCCTCGAACCGTTCCACGTCGCTCACGGTCAGGGCCATGGCCCTGATGGTAACCGCGGCTCAGTGCCCGGCCGCCGGTGCCACCAGTTCCCCGAGCGCGATGTTGAGTTCGAGGACGTTCACCCGCGGTTCGCCGATGAAGCCGAGGGTGCGGGGGGTGGTGTGCTCGTCGACGAGCTCCTGGACGCGCTCGGCGGGCAGGCCGTTCTTCGCGGCGACCCGGTGCACCTGGAGGCCGGCGTACCTCGGGGAGATGTCCGGGTCCAGGCCGGAGCCGGAGGAGGTGACGGCGTCCGCGGGCACGTCCTGGGGCCGCACGGGGTGTCCGGGCACGGAGTTGTCCTTGACGACGGCGGCCTTGGCGTCCTTCACCCATTGGAGGAGTTCCGGGTTGTCGGCGGAGCGGTTGGTGGCGCCGGACAGGATCAGCTCGTACCGGGTGTTCACGGTGTTGGTGCCGAGGCCGTTGGCCGGGCGGCCCTGGAACCATTTCAGGTCCGGCTCCGGGGTCTCCTGGCCCTCCTTCAGCGGCAGGTCGTAGGACTGGCCGATGAGGGAGGAGCCGACGACCTTCCCGTCCGCCTTGATCTCGGAGCCGTTCGCCTTCCCGGGGAACAGCCCCTGGGCGACGCCGGTGACGACGAGCGGGTAGACGATGCCGGTGACCACGGTCAGGACGAGCAGGGCGCGCAGGCCCGCCGTGAACAGCCGGGCGGCGTTGGTCAGGGAAGTGTTCATGTCGGTCAGCCGATCCCGGGAATGAGCGAGACGATCAGGTCGATGAGCTTGATGCCGATGAACGGGGCGACCAGCCCGCCCAGTCCGTAGAGGCCGAGGTTGCGGCGCAGCATCCGGTCGGCGCTCATGGGCCGGTAGCGCACGCCCTTCAGCGCGAGCGGCACCAGCACGACGATGATCAGCGCGTTGAAGACCACCGCGGACAGGATCGCGGAGTCCGGGGAGGACAGACCCATGATGTTGAGCTTGTCCAGGCCCGGGTACACGGCCGCGAAGAGCGCCGGAATGATCGCGAAGTACTTGGCGACGTCGTTGGCGATGGAGAACGTCGTGAGCGCCCCGCGCGTGATCAGGAGCTGCTTGCCGATCCCGACGATCTCGATCAGCTTGGTGGGGTTGGAGTCGAGGTCGACCATGTTGCCGGCCTCCTTGGCGGCCGACGTGCCGGTGTTCATCGCCACGCCGACGTCCGCCTGGGCCAGCGCGGGGGCGTCGTTGGTGCCGTCGCCGGTCATCGCGACCAGCTTGCCGCCGGCCTGCTCGCGCTTGATGAGGGCCATCTTGTCCTCGGGCGTGGCCTCGGCGAGGTAGTCGTCGACGCCGGCCTCGTCCGCGATCGCCTTGGCGGTCAGCGGGTTGTCGCCCGTGATCATGACCGTCCTGATGCCCATGCGGCGCAGCTCGTCGAACCGCTCGCGCATGCCCTGCTTGACGACGTCCTTGAGGTGGACGACACCGAGGACGCGGGCGCCGCGCTCGTCCTCGACGGCGACGAGCAGCGGTGTGCCGCCCGCCGCGGAGATGCGCTCGACCGCCGGGTCCGCGTCCTCGGCGACCGTGCCGCCGCGCTCCCGGACCCAGGCGACGACGGAGCCCGCCGCGCCCTTGCGGACCTTGCGGCCGTCGGTGTCCACGCCGGACATACGGGTCTGGGCGGTGAACTCGATCCATTCGGCGCCGGCGAGTTCGCCTTGGTGGCGCTCGCGCAGGCCGTACTCCTCCTTGGCGAGGACGACGATCGAGCGGCCCTCGGGTGTCTCGTCGGCGAGCGAGGAGAGCTGGGCGGCGTCGGCGAGTCCGGCCTCCGGCACACCGCGTACCGGCACGAACTCGGCCGCCTGCCGGTTGCCCAGCGTGATGGTGCCGGTCTTGTCCAGGAGCAGCGTGGAGACGTCACCGGCGGCCTCGACCGCGCGGCCCGACATCGCCAGTACGTTGCGCTGCACCAGGCGGTCCATGCCCGCGATGCCGATCGCGGAGAGCAGGGCGCCGATCGTGGTCGGGATGAGGCAGACCAGCAGGGCCACCAGCACGATCATGTCCAGGTGGGTGCCCGCGTAGTCGGCGAACGGCGGGAGGGTGGCGCAGGCCAGCAGGAAGACGACGGTCAGCGAGGCCAGCAGGATGTTCAGCGCGATCTCGTTCGGCGTCTTCTGCCGGGCCGCTCCCTCGACCAGGTTGATCATCCGGTCGATGAACGTCTCGCCCGGCTTCGTGGTGATCCTGACGACGATGCGGTCGGAGAGCACCTTGGTCCCGCCGGTGACCGCGGACCGGTCGCCGCCGGACTCGCGGATGACGGGCGCCGACTCGCCGGTGATGGCCGACTCGTCGACCGAGGCGACACCCTCGACGACGTCGCCGTCGCCGGGGATGACGTCCCCGGCCTCGCAGACGACCAGGTCGCCGACCGTGAGTGCGGTGCCGGGGACCGTGGTGCCGTCGACCCGGCGGGCGACGGTGTCGGTCTTGGCCTTGCGCAGGGTGTCGGCCTGGGCCTTGCCGCGGCCCTCGGCGACCGCCTCCGCCAGGTTGGCGAAGAGCACGGTCAGCCAGAGCCAGGCGCTGATCGTCCAGCCGAACCAGTCACCGGGGTCCGTGCAGGAGAAGGCGGTGGTCAGGACGGAGCCGACGAGGACGACGAACATGACGGGCGACTTCACCATCACCCGCGGGTCGAGCTTGCGGAACGCGTCGGGCAGCGACTTGACCAGCTGCTTCGGATCGAAGAGGCCCGCGCCGACGCGGCCCTGCTCGGGCTTGTGCCCGGTGGGTACGTCGTCGTGCGGCGCCCGGTCCGGGGTGGTGACGGTGGACATGGCGTCCTCTTGTTTCCGCGTGTGAGTGGTCATGCCAGCCCCTCGGCGAGCGGGCCCAGGGCGAGGGCCGGGAAGTAGGTCAGCCCGGTGATGATCAGGACGGCGCCCACCAGCAACCCGCTGAACAGGGGCTTCTCGGTGCGCAGGGTCCCCTTGGTGGCCGGCACCGGCTGCTGTTCGGCCAGCGAGCCCGCGAGGGCCAGGACGAACACCATCGGCACGAACCGGCCCAGCAGCATGGCGAGGCCGAGGGTGGTGTTGAACCACTGGGTGTCGGCGTTCAGGCCCGCGAAGGCGGAGCCGTTGTTGTTCGAGGCGGAGGTGTAGGCGTACAGGATCTCGGAGAAGCCGTGCGCCCCGCTGTTGGTCATCGAGTCGCCCGGCGTGGGCAGGGCCATAGCGGCGGCCGTGAACACCAGGACCAGGGCCGGGGTGATGAGGATGTAGCAGGCGGCGAACTTGATCTCGCGGGTGCCGATCTTCTTGCCCAGGTACTCGGGCGTACGACCGACCATGAGTCCGGCGATGAACACCGCGATGACCGCCATGACCAGCATGCCGTAGAGCCCGGACCCGACCCCGCCCGGCGCGATCTCGCCCAGCATCATGCCGAGCATGGTGATGCCGCCGCCGAGTCCGGTGTAGGAGGAGTGGAAGGAGTCCACGGCGCCGGTCGAGGTGAGGGTCGTCGTCACCGCGAAGAGCGACGAGCCGCCGATCCCGAAACGCAGCTCCTTGCCCTCCATCGCCCCGCCGGCCGCCTGCAGCGCGGGGCCGTGGTGGGCGAACTCGGTCCACATCATCAGGGCGACGAAGCCGACCCAGATGGCGGCCATCGTCCCGAGGATCGCGTAGCCCTGGCGCACCGAGCCGGTCATGACGCCGAAGGTGCGGGTCAGGGCGACCGGGATGAGCAGGATCAGGAAAATCTCGAACAGGTTGGTGAACGGGGTGGGGTTCTCGAAGGGGTGGGCGCTGTTGGCGTTGAAGTAGCCGCCGCCGTTGGTGCCCAGCTCCTTGATGACCTCCTGGGAGGCGACCGCGCCCCCGTTCCACTGCTGTGTACCCCCCGTGAACTGTCCGACCTCGTGGATGCCGGAGAAGTTCTGGATGACGCCGCAGGCCACCAGGATCACCGCGCCGACCACGGCGATGGGCACCAGGACGCGGACGACACCGCGGACCAGGTCCGCCCAGAAGTTGCCCAGTTCACCGGTGCGGGACCGGGCGAAGCCGCGTACGAGAGCGACGGCGACGGCGATACCGACGGCCGCCGAGACGAAGTTCTGCACGGCAAGACCGGCGGTCTGCACGACGTGGCCCATGGCCTGCTCGCCGTAGTACGACTGCCAGTTGGTGTTGGCGACGAAGGACGCGGCGGTGTTGAACGCCTGGTCCGGGTCGATGGAGGCGAAGCCGAGCGAGCCGGGCAGCACGCCCTGGAGCCGCTGGAGCAGGTAGAGGAAGAGGACCCCGGCGAGCGAGAAGGCGAGGACGCCGCGCAGGTACGCGGGCCAGCGCATCTCCGTGTCCGGGTCCGCGCCGATGCCCTGGTAGATCCATTTCTCGATCCGCAGGTGCTTGGGCGAGGAGTAGACACGGGCCAGGTGGTTGCCGAGGGGGACGTAGGCGAGCGCCAGCGCGGCCGTGAGCGCGAGCAGCTGGAGCACGCCGGCGAGGACGGGGCTCATGCGGTGCTCAGAACCTCTCCGGGTGGATCAGGGCGAGGACGAGGTAACCGAGCAGGGCGACGGCCACGATCAGGCCGACGATGTTCTCCGCGGTCACAGCTTCGTCACCCCCTTGGCGACAAGGGCCACGAACGCGAACACCGCGATCGTGGTGACGACGAAGGCCACGTCGGCCATCGCTGGCTCCTAGTGAGGTTCGGAAAAGAAGCTGACAGGGAGATGAGAGCCCCGTTCCGACCGGATTCGACCACCGTTGACGGCTTCCATACGGCGGCGTGAGCGCCTTTGACACGTCTCTGACGAGGGGACGCCCCGCGCGAAGACGACGAGGCGCAGGACCGCGAAGCGAGCGATGCCGGCGAGCGCGGAGGCGGACAGGTAGACGGCCTGTTCGAGCACCGCGCCGGGCGTGGCCTGCCGACGGCTCCGCACTGCGTCCATGGCCGGACCGCCCCCCTCCGTAGCGCCGTTGATGACATCACTACGGAGGTGGCCGAGGTGGCCGCCCTACTTCGACTCGCGGTTGAAGACCGACTTGGACCAGAGGTAGCCGAGCGCGCAGAGGGCCACGCACCAGCCGAGGGCGAGCCAGCCGTTGTGGCCGATCTCGGTGCCGAGGAGCAGGCCGCGCAGGGTCTCGATGGCGGGGGTGAACGGCTGGTACTCGGCGATCGGCTGGAACCAGCCCGGCATGGCGTCGATGGGCACGAAGGTGCTGGAGACGAGCGGGAGGAAGATCAGCGGCAGCGCGTTGTTGCTGGCGGCCTCGGCGTTCGGGCTGATCAGGCCCATACCGACGGCGATCCAGGTGAGCGCGGTGGCGAACAGCGCGACCAGCGCGAAGGCCGCGAGCCACTCCAGGACGGTGGCGTCGGTGGAGCGGAAGCCGATGGCCGCGGCGACGGCACCGACGAGGACCACGCTGATCACCGACTGCAGCACACTGCCGACGACGTGCCCGGTGATCACCGAGCCGCGGTGGATGGGCATGGTGCGGAAGCGGGCGACGATGCCCTCGCTCATGTCGTTGGAGACGGAGACCGCGGTGCCGACCGTGGTGCTGCCGATGGTCATCAGCACCAGGCCCGGCACGATGAACGCGATGTAGGCGGACCGGTCGGCGCCGCCGCCACCGATCCCGGCGCTCATCGCGTCGCCGAAGACGTAGACGAAGAGGAGCAGCAGCATGACCGGCGTGAGGAGGAGGTTGAGGGTGAGGGAGGGGTAGCGCCGGGCGTGCAGGAGGTTGCGGCGCAGCATGGTCGAGGAGTTGCGCACGGCGAGGGCGAGGGTGCTCATCGGACCGTCTCCTTGGTCGCGTCGGACTGGGCGGACTGATCGAACTGGGCGGACTGGGCGGGGACGCCGGCGCCGCCGGTCAGGGCGAAGAAGACGTCGTCGAGGTCGGGGGTGTGGACGGTGAGTTCGTCGGCCTCGATGCCCGCGCCGTCCAGGCGGTCGAGGACGGAGCGCAGGTCGCGCTGGCTGCCGTCGCTGGGGATCTGGAGGGTGAGGGAGTCGTCGTCCCCGGTGCCGCCGGGCAGGGCGGTGGCGGCGTGGCGGTAGGCGTTGGGGTCGGTGAAGCGGAGCCGGACGTGTCCGCCGGGGACGAGCCGCTTCAGTTCCTCGGCGGTGCCTTCGGCGGCGATCCTGCCGTCGTGGAGCACGGCGATGCGGTCGGCGAGTTCGTCGGCCTCCTCCAGGTACTGGGTGGTGAGGAAGACGGTGACGCCGCCGGTGACGAGCTCGCGGATGATCTGCCACATGGTGTGGCGGGAGCGGGGGTCGAGGCCGGTGGTGGGCTCGTCGAGGAAGATGACCCGCGGGTCGCCGACCAGGGTCATCGCGATGTCGAGGCGGCGCTTCATGCCGCCGGAGTAGGTGGAGGCCGGCTTGTGCGCGGCCTCGGTGAGGTCGAAGCGCTCCAGCAGTTCGGCGGCGACCCGCTTCCCCTCGCGCCGGGAGAGCAGATGCAGGTCCGCCATGAGGAGCATGTTCTCCTCGCCGGTGATCAGACCGTCCACCGCCGAGAACTGCCCGGTGACGCCGATGGCGCCGCGGACCGCCTGCGGGGCGGTGATGAGGTCGTGGCCCGCCACCTGGGCCTGCCCGCCGTCGGCGGAGATGAGGGTGGAGAGGATCTGCACGGTGGTGGTCTTGCCGGCGCCGTTCGGGCCGAGCAGCGCGAACACGGACCCGGCCGGGATGCGCAGGTCGATGCCGTCGAGGACGGTCTTGTCGCCGTACGACTTGCGCAGATTCGCGGCGGAGACGGCGGCGGGCGCCTGCGGCCCGGCTCCCGGGATGGTCGTGGGCATGACAGACGAAGGCATGGAGCCCTCCCGTTCGAGGGGATGACAGGGGTGGGGGTGGCTGACGGACAGGGGCGGGCGCGGTGCTCAGGCCTTGGCGCGGCGGACGTCGATGTTGCCGTACCGGGTGCGGGCGTGGACCTTGACGGTCTCCTCGGTCCCGGCGGGGCCGCCCGACGCGGTGAGCGTGTTGCGCACCAGCCCGCCGCTGGACTGGACGTCGAGCCAGGCGGCCGTGCCCTCGCGGACGCCGACCTCGATGGCGCCGTAGGAGGTCTCCAGCCGGATCTCGCCGCGGACCACCTCGTCCACCCGCAGGGTGCCGTGCGCGGTGGTGGCGGTGAGCGAGGCCTCGGCGCGGGCGACGTTGATGTCACCGTTGGCGTTCTTCACCCGCAGGTCGCCGAGGGCGGCGCCCACGGTGGTGGAGCCGTGCGAGTTCTTCAGTACGGCCGGACCGTCGATGACGCCGACGCGGACGCTGCCGGAGCTGGTGGTGATCTCGGCCGAGCCCTCGACCCGGTCCACGGTGACCGAGCCGTGGGAGGCGTTGAGCTCGAGCGGTCCGGTCGTGTCCAGGCGCACGTCACCGCCCGGGGTCTTCACCCGGACCTCGCCCAGCCGGCCCTCGCCGAGGACCTGGGTCCAGGAGCCGACCGTGTCCACGCGCGACCCCGCGGGCAGTTCCACCGTCACCTCGACCGCGCCGGTGGGGCCGATGAAACGGCGCTCCTTCGTGCTGATCGTCAGGACGCCGCTCGCGTAGGAGACCTCGGTCTGTTCGGCGGCCCGTACGTCCTTGTCCCGCCCGGGGTCGCCGGGGCGCACTTCGACGACCGTGTCGGGCCGGTCGCTCGCGGTGAACCGGATGGAGCCGGCGCCCACGTGGGCGTTCACCGCGATCGGTCGGGGAGTGTCGAAAGAAGGCATGGCTGTACCGTCCTCTTGGGTCCGTGGGGCGTCCCCGCTGGTGGGACGTGGGGTGAGCGCTGTGCGGTGCGGTGCGGTGCTCGGTTCTCCGTCACCCGGGTGCGGGCGCGGGTCGGGTGGCTAGCGCACCCAGCCGGTGAAGCTCTGTCCGACGTTGCGCGCCCGCTCCGGCGCGGCCGGGGTGCCGCCGCCGTCGACGGCGGCCGACACGGCCCGCACCAGCCAGGCGTTGACCGACAGCCCCTCGCGGCTCGCGGCCTCCTCGGCCCGCGCCTTGAGGTGGGCCGGCAGGCGCAGGTTGACCCGGGCGGTACCGCCCTCGTCGCCGTCGGCGGGCGCCGGCGCCCTGAGCGTCTCGACGGGCGCGGCCTGCCCGGTGGCACCACCGCCGTCGGTGGGCGGCGGCGTCACCACGAAATCGGGCTCGAGCCCGCGCAGCCGTACGTCGACCGAACCGGGAGCCAGCTCGCGGGTGATCTCGTCCATCGCGGCGGAGAGCACGTTGAGCATGGTCAGCCGGGTCGCCGACTCCAGCGGAGCGAGGAGCCGCTCGGCCAGCTCGCGGGCTTCGTCGCCCCCGGCTTCGGCGGCCACCGCGAGTTCACGGCGAAGTGTGTCGACATACGGGGTGAGATCCATGACGCCATGATGGCACCACGATGGCGCCATACGCAAGCCCCAACGGCACCACGCCCCCAAGGCGGTACACCGCAAGCCCCCGACCTGCGGAAATACCGTAGAAAAAACCTGCGCCTCCGTGGCGCCATGAGTGGCACCACGGAGGCACAGGCGTTTCGTCCGCGAACTCGTCGATCCCGGTCCGTCAGGCTGCCTCCAGTTGCGGTTCCGGTCGCGGTGACGGCGCCGCGGTCACCGGTTCCCAGCCCTTCGTGGTCCGTACGTAGCCGTGGATCACCGAGGCCATGGCCAGCAGCAGGAGCGGTCCGAAGACCCACGGGTGCCGGGCCATCTCCAGCGACAGGTAGCGCGTCGAGGCCAGGATCGCGGCGAACACCAGCGCCCCGTGGGCGACCAGCAGGGTTCCCGACCGGTCCCAGCCGCGGTCCAGGGAGCGCAGCCCCGCCTCGACCGTGACCGCGAACACGACGCCGGCGATGAGGTCGATGGCGTAGTGGTAACCGAACCCCAGCGTCGCGGTGAGCGTGGCGACGAGCCAGAACGTTCCCGCCCAGCGCAGGACGCGCGGGCCCTTCCGGGAGTGGATGAAGATCACGGTGGCCCATGCCGTGTGCAGGCTGGGCATGCAGTTGCGGGGGGTGACCCCGTCGTACGTGAACGGGTGGGGCGGGCCGATCGGCGGCAGCGTGTGGGGCCACAGGTCGGCGATCGCCCACTGTGCGCCGCCGGTGCCGAAGGCGCCCGTGCCGTAGGCGAAGACCGGTCCGACGACCGGGAAGATCATGTAGATGCCCGGCCCGAGCAGGCCTATCAGCAGGAAGGTGCGGACCAGGTGGTGGCGCGGGAACCGGCGCTCGGCCGCCACCTTGCGCAGCTGGTACAGCGCGACGACGACCGCGGCCACCGCGAGCTGGACGTAGACCCAGTCCAGTACGTGCTCACCGACCGCGCCCGTGGCCTCGACGGCCCGTCCCACCAGCCACGACGGGTTGCCCAGCGCGTGGTCGGCGGTCGCCACGTACGGGTCGAGGACGTCGGGGCGGGTCTTGGAGGTGATCAGCAGCCAGGCGTCGCCCGTCTTGCGCCCGGCCACCAGCAGGAGGCCGAGCCCGACGCCCTTCAGCAGCAGGATCCGTTCGGGGCCGGTGCGCCGGGTCAGGGCGAGGACCCCGCAGCCCAGGACCACCCACAGCGCGCCGTTGCCGAAGGAGTGGCTGCCGGACGCGGTGGCGTCCGCCGCCCACCGCACCAGTACGACGGCGAGGTCGATACCGACCGCGACGGCCGCCGCGACCAGCCGCTGCCGCCAGGTGAGAACCACCATCGTCAGCGCCAGCCCGGCGTAGAGCAGGGGCCCCGAGGCGGGGGCGAACACCAACTCCTTGGCCTGGTTGGTCATCGGCCCCGGCAGGCCGTAGCGGCGCGCGGCGACCTCCAGCACGACGAGGAACGCGAGGGTCGCCGCACCCGCCACGGCCCAGAGTCTCGCCCGCGTCCCGGCCCTGGGTATTCGCGGTGTTTCCCGTGAAGACATGCACAGGAAACTAGCCCATCAGTGGCTGAGCTCCGGCTGCCAGGCGAAGCCGTCGGGGTCGGCGAACGGGCGGGTGCCGCCGGAGACGACGAGACGGTGCGAACCGGTGCCCTCGGCGGAGACGCCCGCGACCTTGGCGAGGGCCCGGCGCTTGTAGAGGGAGAGCTTGACGGTGTCCGGACCGGTGGCGAACTCGACGTACTTCCCGCCGAAGCTCTTGCCCACGGTGAGGCCCTGCTCGACGTAGAACCGCTTGGTGGCCTTGACGTCCTCGACGCCCAGGAGGAGCACGATCTCGTCGACGTCGCGGGTGACCGGGGCGGTGTCCTTCTTCGCCGAGGTCGCGAGCTGCCAGACCGTGCCGTCCGGTGCCTGCACGACTCCGCCGTAGCCCCACAGCGACTTCGCGGCGGGCTTGAGGACGGTGGCGCCGGCCTCGACGGCGGCGGTGAACAGGGCGTCGACGTTGCCGGGCTGGGCGACGACGAGCGACAGGGTGAAGCCGCGGAACCCGCTCGTCGGGTCGTCCGAGGCGCGCAACCGCACCCGTGATCCGTCGAGCCCGAAGGCGTCGGCGTAGAAGCGGGCGGCGGCCTCGGTGTCGGCCACCTCGAGGGTGACGGAGTCGATGGAGTTCATGTCCTAGACGTTATGGGCGGGCGGGTCCGCGGTGCTTCTCGAAAACTGACCGGCTCCCCCGCCCTGCCGGAACGTTTCGGCGCCAGGCAGACTCTGCGGCACAGGCACGACCACGGAGGATGACGTACACATGATCACGCTCACCAAGGAAGGCGGCCCCGCGGACCTGGACGGAGTGACCCACCTGTCCATCGGCGTCTCCTGGGACCCCACCGCCGGCAGCAGCGGCGGAGTGCTCGGCAAGCTGCGGCGCAAGACCGGCACCGACCTCGACCTGATCGCCGTCGCGCTGCAGGGCGGCGACCCGGTGCGCCTCGCCGGGCTCGACTCGCTCGACCCGATGGGCAACGGCTCGCTGCTGCACAGCGGCGACAACCAGACCGGCCACGGGGACGGCGACGACGAGACGGTGACCGTCGAGTTCGCGCGGCTTCCGAGCGCCATCACCTCGATCGTGTTCGTCGCCGCCGCGTACAAGAAGGGCAGCTCCTTCCAGAAGGCGCGCAACATCAGCTTCAAGGTCTACGACGCGACCGGGGGCAGCTCGGAGCAGGTCGCCGACATCTGGCCCAGCCTGCTCAGCCAGGACAACGGCTGCGCCGTGGCCAAGGCGGTGCGGGTCGGCGGCACCTGGAAGCTGGAGGTCGTCAACGAGACGGGCAAGGTCAAGCAGGGCGACGAGCACGCCCTGATGCGCTTCGCCGTCAGCAAGTAGTACGGCGCTACGGCCCGACAGCGGGCGCGGGCGCCCGGCCACCGGCGCCGGCCCTCACGCGCCGGCCCTCACGCGCCGCACGACCAGGCGTCCGGCCGGGGGGTCAGGACCGCCTCGGCCACCTCGGAGGCCGAGGCCATGACGTCGGCCGCAAACCGGCGCCGGCCGACGGCGCCGGTCCTCACGCGCCGCCGGACCAGGCGTCCGGCCGGGGGGTCAGGACCGCCTCGGCCACCTCGGAGGCCGAGGCCATGACGTCGGCCCCAAACCGGCGCCGGCCGACGCCGAGCCGGCGCAGCCCCGCGCCGTGGTCGGCGGCGACGACCACGGTGGCGGCGAGCAGGAGCAGCCGCCACAGGGCCATCACGGGGCGGCGCGTCACCGCGGGGAGTTCGGCCAGGGAGTGGTGCAGCCGCTCGCAGTGGAAGGGGACGTGGCGCCGCTCGTCGGCCAGGATCCGGCCCGCCACCTCCGAGGTCAGCGCGTCGTCGGTGCCGTCCCGCAGGGCCCGGTAGTAGCGCAGCGCCACGACCTCGGCGATCATCAGCACCAGCAGTTCGGTGCGCAGGCCCAGCAGCCGCCGCAGCCGTACGAAGACGGTGTCGCTCCAGTGGCCGCTCAGCGTCGGCCGGCCCCCGGCGGCCAGCAGCCGGGCGAGCAGCCTGGCGTGGTTCTGCTCCTCGGCGACGAAGAGCCGCACCGCCCGCGCGTAGTCGGCGTCGCCCGCCTCCTCGGCCTTGGCGACGAGGTTCGCGCCGTCACCGTCCTCGCCGACCTGGAAACGCTGGATGCCCGCCCACACCGCCCGGTGCAGTACGGCGCCCCGCGCCCAGTCCGGATCGCCCTGCGCCGCCCTGCGCTCCCGCTCGTCCTCGAACCGCCGTGTCCACTTGGCGAACCCGTCCGTACCCACTGCACCGCCCCTCCCCGGGACACGGCCGCCGTGCCCTGGAAGGGGACGACGCAGCCGACCGCCGATCCGTTCCCCGCGCACCGTCCCGCTGGGCGGCGGCCTGGCCGGCATCGGCGGGGGCCGCGTCGCCGAGGTCGCGGACCGGCACGGCGCCACGGTCCCGCAGATCGCCCTGGCCCGGCTGCTCGCCTCCTCGCCCGTCACCCTGGCCATCCCCGGCACGGGCTCCGTGGCCCACCTGGAGGAGAACACCGCCGCCCGGTCGATCGTCCTGACCGCCGAGGACCTCGCCGACCTCCGCCGGCCCCGCCCGCACGGACGTGTCCTTTGTCTCGGTACGGGGGTTTCCGCGCGACGGACCGGCGCTGTGCGCCAGGTCGGCGGGGAGAACCCGGGGGCCGTCCCGGGAATATTCCCCCGGCGGCCGATCGGGCCAAGATTATCGCCGGCACCCGGTCGATCACGGCGTGCTACTGTCGGACGAAGTTGCAGTTGTGGTTGCCTGAAGGTTTTTTCCGACGGGGTGATCATCGCGGCGACCGGAGTGCACACAGGGTGAACTCCGAGCACCGTACCGAAGGAGAAAACATGGCTTCCGGCACCGTGAAGTGGTTCAACGCCGAAAAGGGCTTCGGCTTCATCGAGCAGGACGGCGGCGGCCCCGACGTCTTCGCCCACTACTCGAACATCAACGCGCAGGGCTTCCGCGAGCTGCTCGAGGGTCAGAAGGTGACCTTCGACATCGCGCAGGGCCAGAAGGGCCCGACGGCCGAGAACATCACCCCGGCCTGACGCTCACGCACACCGCGCAGCTGGGGCCCGCACCTTGGGGTGCGGGCCCCAGCTCGCCGCGTTTCCGGGCGCACGCCGCCCCGCGGGGGCCACGGATTTTCCCCCGCGCATTCGGCTCACCCGCGTTCCCCGCATCTCCGCGTTCCCCCGCATTCACCAATTCTCCCGGTCCGCCCGGCCCCACACGCCGCAATCGACCGGTCCGGCTCGTTCTTGCGATTCCCTGCGCCGCTCGTCCGCTGCGGGTCTCCCTTGATACGTGCCGTATCAAGGAAGGTTCCCCATGAACCGCGCACGCACCAACGACCGCCGGCGCGCCGGCGACGGCCCCCGTCGCTCCCGTTCGTCCGGCCGCCCCCAGAGCTCCGGCCGCCGCCCGGCCGCCGCGCCCCAGGGCGGCGAGTTCGCCCTGCCCAAGACCGTCACCCCGGCGCTGCCCGCCGTCGAGACCTTCGCCGAACTGGACCTGCCGGCCCGCATGCTGACCGCGCTCGGCGACCAGGGCGTGACGGTGCCGTTCCCCATCCAGGCGGCGACCCTGCCGAACTCCCTGGCCGGACGCGACGTACTCGGCCGCGGCCGCACCGGTTCGGGCAAGACGCTCGCCTTCGGCCTGGCCCTGCTGGCCCGCACGGCGGGCAAGCGCGCCGAGCCGCGGCGTCCGCTCGCCCTGGTCCTCGTCCCCACCCGTGAGCTGGCCCAGCAGGTCACCGACGCGCTCACCCCGTACGCCCGCGCCGTGGGCCTCAGGTCGGCCACCGTGGTCGGCGGCATGTCCATCGGCCGGCAGGCCGGCGCGCTGCGCTCCGGCGCGGAGGTCGTCGTCGCGACGCCCGGGCGGCTCAAGGACCTCATCGACCGCGGCGACTGCGTCCTCGGCGACGTCACCATCACGGTCCTGGACGAGGCCGACCAGATGACCGACATGGGCTTCATGCCGCAGGTCACCGCCCTGCTCGACCAGGTGCGGCCGGACGGGCAGCGGATGCTGTTCTCGGCCACCCTGGACCGCAACGTCGACAAGCTGGTCCGCCGCTACCTGACCGACCCGGTGGTCCACTCCGTCGACCCGTCGGCCGGCGCCGTCACCACGATGGAGCACCACGTGCTGCACGTGCAGGACGAGGACAAGCAGCGCGCGACCATCGAGATCGCGGCGCGCGACGGCCGGGTCATCATGTTCCTGGACACCAAGCACCGGGTGGACCGGCTGGTGAAGCACCTGTTGAAGAGCGGGGTGCGCGCCGCCGGCCTGCACGGCGGCAAGTCCCAGCCGCAGCGCACCCGCACCCTCGCCCAGTTCAAGGACGGGCAGGTGACGGCGCTGGTGGCGACCAACGTCGCGGCCCGCGGCATCCACGTCGACAACCTCGACCTGGTCGTCAACGTGGACCCGCCCGGCGACCACAAGGACTACCTGCACCGGGGCGGCCGCACCGCCCGGGCCGGCGAGTCCGGCAGCGTCGTCACCCTGGTGACGCCGGACCAGCGGCGCGAGATGACCCGGCTGATGTCCCTGGCCGGTATCACCCCGCAGGTCACCCCGGTCCGCTCGGGCGAGGCGGAGCTGGCGCGCATCACCGGTGCGCAGGCCCCCTCGGGCGTCCCCGTCGTCATCGCCGCACCGGTCGTGGAGCGCCCCCGGCGCGCCGCCGCCGGCGCGGGGTCCTCCTCCCGCGGCCGCCGCGGCCGTTCCGCGCAGGGCCGCAGCGGCGGGCAGGGGACCGGCACCCAGTCCCGCACCGGCGCCGCACAGCCCCGCACCGCAGGCCAGCCCCGCACCGCAGGCCAGGGCCGCGCCGCCCAGGGGCGGCCCACCGGCGAGTCCCCGCGCCGCAGGCCGCGCCGCCAGTCCACCGGCGGCTCGACCGGTTCGACCGGCTCGGCGGCCTAGGACACCCGCCCCGGGTCCGGACCCGGTCCGGACCCGGGTCCTGACCCCACCCGCCCCATTCCGCTCGTTGGAGGCATCATGCGCTGTGTCATCGCCCGGTACCCGTTCGACCTCACCAAGAGCGGGGTGCTGGACTCGATGAAGGGCGTCACGCCCGAACCCGTCACCGGTGAGTCGGTGACCATCGGCCGCCGCCGCTACCCCGTCAAGCAGGTGGGCGAGGTCGTCACCCGGCAGGACCGGCGCGACTTCAGCGGCGGCGAGGTGACCCGGGCCATGACCCGCCTCGGCTTCACCTGCCACCCCGCCCCCGGCGCCGAACCCGCCCCGGCGGCGCCCGCCACCACGCCGGTCGAGACGGCGTCCGCGCTGCTCGGCGGCACCGTCAGCACCCCCCAGGAACTCTGAGGCCGGATCAGAACAGGCCCGTCGCCCGGCCCTCGTCGTCCCAGCGGACCTCCAGCACGCGCTGGACGGCCGCACGGTCGAGGGGGCCGAACACGTGCGGGAAGAGGGTGCCCTCGGCGACACCCGGCGGCGGTGCGGGTGCGGCGGTCTCCCACCCGCACCTCGCGGTGAGCCGGTCCTCGTCCAGGAGCAGGGCCACCAGCGGCCGGGGCGCGCCGCGGTAGAAGGCGTCGACGACGGCGAGCGTGGTCTCCTCGTCGGGCGAGCAGTGGACGAACCCGTCCCGCGTGAGGGAGGCGGGCGCGTACGGCCGGCCCGGGTCGGCGTTCCACTCGGCGAGCGGCACCACGTGGTAGATCATCACCCCGTTCTAGCAGCCGTGCCGTCCGTCACCGCCGTTTCGTCCGTCACCGCCGTGCGCCCTGCTCCGCGGGGCCGTGCGCCGAGGGCGTGGGCACCACGGTGCCGGGCGCGCTCGTCGGTGCCTGCCGGACGGGCGGGTCGCTCGGCTCGGCCGACGGCTCGGCCGACGGCTCGGACGACGGCGTCGACGGCGTCGGCTCCGAGGGCGACGGCGTGGCGCCGGTCGGCGCGGATTCCCCGGTCGGCAGTGCCGGGCCCGGACCGGGCGCCCGGGAGGAGTCGCTCGGCGGCACCGGGCTCGGTGTGGCCTTTGGCGTGGGGGAGGCCGGGGCCGGGGCCATGGGCGGCGTCGGGCGCGCGGGGGCGGTGGACGCCCGGTTCAGCGGCAGCGCGATCAGGGCGGCGGCGGCAGCGGTCGCGGCGGCACCGGCGGCGGCGCGCAGCAGGCGCCGCCGGGACGCGGCCCGGCGGACCGCCTCGTAGCGGCCCGGCGGCGGGCCCAGGAAGTCGGCGCCCGGACGCAGCACGACCAGCAGCGGATCGTCGCCGTCGCGGTCGGAACCGGGCTCGTCCATCTCGTCCTCAAGGCGTGTGGTCAAGGCTTCTCCTCAGATGGACGCGGAGCAGTTCGCGGGCCGCGTGCAGGTCGGCCTTGACGGTTCCCTCCTTGCGTCCGGTCAGCACGGACACCTCCCGGATCGGCATGTCGGCGTAGTAGTGGAGCAGGATCGGCACCCGCAGCCGCTCCGGCAGCGACTGTACGAGCAGCCGCACCGAGGGGTCGGCCTGTTCCGGGTGCGGGCGCACGGCGACCTCCGCGGTGACCCGGCGCACCGCCCGGCGCTCGCGCTCCAGCTTGCGCCAGTGGTCGCGGACCAGGTTGGCGGCGGTGACGTAGAGGAAGCCGCGGGGCTCCTCCACGGACGTCCAGCGGGCCCAGAGCCGGGTGAACGCCTCGGAGGCGATCTCGTGGGCCGTCTCGTCGTCGTCGACGAGCCGGCGGCACCAGCCGGCGAGGCGCGGATACAGGGCGGCGAACAGCTCGGACGCCGCCCTGTCACGGGACCGTTTCAACGCTCTCCATGGTCGTGAGGGTATGCGGTGCGGTGCGCACCGGGGCCTGGGCTAGCCGCCCTTGGTGGCGCTCAGTTCGGCGAAGACGATCACGTTGTCCCGGTACTCCTCGCCGTCGCGCGGACCGCCGCAGGTGATGAGCCGCAACTCCGGCCCCGCCACGTCCCCGTAGACGTCGTCCGTCGGGAAGTCGTCCTTCGCCACCGTCCGTACGGCGGTGACCGTGAACTCGGCGGCGGTGCCGTTCTCCAGGCGGGCCTCGATCCGCTCACCGCGGCGCAGGTGCGCGAGGTGCCGGAAGACCCCGTCGCCGTACCTGCCCACCGTGACGTGGCCCAGGAGGACCGAAGGACCCACCTGACCCGGCGTCGGCGAGTGCCGGTACCAGCCGGCGCGGTCGTCGTCCGTGACGGGCGGGACCTCCACCGTGCCGTCCGCGGCGAGACCGAGGCCCATCACCGGGGTGTCGACCCCGATGGCGGGGATGCGCAGTCCCACCGGCACCGAACGCGCCAGGGGCCGCACCGGCTTCGCGGGGGCCCGCGCGGGCGGTGCCGCGGCCGTCGCGGGCGTCGGCCGGTCGGGCGCCGTGCCGCCGTCCCCCCGGCCGCCGCCGCAGCCCACGAGCAGCGCGGCCAGCGCGGCGGTCGCGAGGACCCGGCCGGGGCGCGGGATCATGCGCCGGTCGCCGCCGCCCGCCGACGGCGTACGACGAAGAGGACCGCGCCGCCCGCGAGGAGCACCCCGCCGGCACTCGCGCCGATCAGCCCCTCGTCGGTCCCCGCCGGGTCCGAGGGCCCCGCCACGCCGGTGTCGGCCGCGCCCTCCGGTACGACGGAGACCTGGCCGTCGGCCGGCGCGGGGGCCGGTGCCTCGCTCGGCTCGGCGGCGGGGGCGCTGACGGACGGCACGGGGGTCGCGTCGGCCGGTTCGGTGCCGGGGCCCGGGGCGCTCTCGGCGGGGGCGGCGGGGGCCGGGGTGGGGTCGTCGGCGAACGCGGGCGCGGTGCCCGCCAGTACGACGGTGCAGGCCAGGGCCACGGCACTGAGGATGGTTCGGCGCATCGGGTCGCTCTCTTTCGTCGTCGGCGCACCACGTGGGGGGTGGTGATGCGGGTCGGACGGAGAGACGAGGCGGGGACCGGCCGGGTTGTAAAGGAATGGCAAAGTCGCCTCGGGTCCGCGACCGCCCCGCTTCTTACGGACCCGTGACGTGCGGGTCGGCGCACCCGGCCCGGCGCCTGCCCGGGCCTAGCGTGGCGGGCATGCGCGTACTGGTCACCGGCAGCGCCGGTTTCATCGGGTCCCACGTCGTCGAGGCCCTGCGGGAGCACGGGCACGAGCCCGTCGGCTACGACGTCCGCGAGGACCCCGGCGCCGACGTGCGCGATCCGGCGGCCCTGGCGCGGGCACTGGCCGGGGTTGACGCCGTGTGCCACCAGGCGGCGATGGTCGGCCTCGGCAACGGCTTCGCCGACGCGGCGGAGTACGTCTCCCGCAACGACCTCGGCACCGCCGTCCTGCTCGCCGCGGCGGCCGGGGCGGGCGTGCGGCGGCTGGTGCTCGCCGGGTCGATGGTCGTGTACGGGGAGGGCCGGTACACCTGCGCGCGGCACGGCGTGGTGCGGCCCGGGCCGCGCGCCGTCGCCGACCTGGACGCGGGCCGGTTCGAGCCGACCTGCCCGCGGTGCGGCGCGGACCTGGCCCCGGGGCTGGTCGGCGAGGACGCCCCGGCCGACCCGCGCAACGTGTACGCCACGACCAAGCTGGCCCAGGAGCACCTGGCCGCCGCCTGGGCCCGGACGACCGGCGCGACGGCGGTGTCACTGCGCTACCACAACGTGTACGGCCCCCGGATGCCCCGCGACACCCCGTACGCCGGGGTCGCCTCCTTCTTCCGCTCCGCGCTGGCCCGCGGTGAGGCGCCGCGCGTCTTCGAGGACGGCCGCCAGCGCCGGGACTTCGTGCACGTGCGGGACGTGGCCGCCGCGAACGTCGCCGCGCTGGAGTCCGCCCGGCCGCCTCGGGGCGCCCTCAGCGCCTACAACACCGGCAGCGGTGAGCCGCACACCGTGGGCGAGATGGCCGTCGCCCTGTCCGCCGCCCACGGCGGCCCCGAGCCCGTCGTCACCGGCGAGTACCGCCTCGGCGACGTCCGGCACATCACCGCCGACTCGGCGCGCCTGCGGACCGGCCTGGGCTGGCGGCCCCGGGTCGGATTCGCGGAGGGCATGCGGGAGTTCGCCCGGGACGGGCTGCGCGGGGACTGACCCCCGGGACCGCCCGGGGCTCAGGCCTCCGCCGGCGGCAGGGTCACCTCGAAGCGGCAGCCGCCGGGGATGTTGCGGACCGTGGCCCGGCCCCGGTGGGCCTCGACGATGCCGCGGACGATGGCGAGGCCCAGACCCGCCCCGGCCGGGGGCGTACGGGCGTGGGTGCCGCGCCAGCCGGTATCGAAGACCCGCGGCAGGTCCTCCTCGGGGATGCCGCCGCAGCCGTCGGTCACGGAGACCACCACCCTGTCGGCGGACCGCTCGGCGGCGACCGCGACCGTGCCGTCGGCCGGGGTCCGGCGGATCGCGTTGACCAGCAGGTTGCCCAGGACCCGGCTCATCTCCTTGCCGTCCACCTCGACCGGTACGGCCGCCACCGCGTCGCCGACCAGCCGTACGCCGTGCCGGCGCGCGAGCGGGTCCGCGCCCGCGAGGGCGTCGCCGACCAGGTCGTAGAGCGAGATCCGGGCCGGGGCGAGGACGAGCGTGCCGGCGTGGATGCGGGAGAGTTCGAAGAGGTCGCCGACCATGTCGTTGAGGCGTTCCACCTCGGCGCGGATCTGCCGCAGGTAGCGGTCGGGGTCGGCGGCGACCCCGTCCTCCAGCGCCTCGGACATGGCGCGCAGCCCGGCCAGCGGGGTACGCAGGTCGTGCGAGATCCAGGCGACCAGCTCGCGCCGGGAGGCCTCCAGGGCGCGCTCCCGCTCGCGGGACTCGGCGAGCCGGGCGCTGGTGGCCGCCAGTTCGCGGCTGAGCGCGTCCAGTTCGGCGGTCGCCGGGGTGCTGGGGGCGGCGTAGTCCCCGTCGTCGCCGAAGGACCGTGCGGCGGCCGTCAGTTCGCGGCTGCGGGCGACCACCCAGCGGCCCAGCAGCAGCGCGGTGGCCAGGGAGACGACGGCCGCCATCGCCACGACGGTCGTGACGACGGACAGGTCGTGCGGGGACAGGAACATCGCCCAGGCGACGGCCAGCGTGCCCGCCAGCATGGCGAGGACGGCGACCGCGGCCACCACGGCGAGCGACGCGGTCAGCGAGCGCCGCCGGATCAGCCGCAGCACGGCCGCGCCCACCAGGCCGGTGGCGGCGGCGCCCGCGAAGGCGTAGAGGGCGATGAGGAGGGTGGCGTGCACGGTCAGTCCGCCTCCCGGCCCGCGGGGTCGAAGCGGTAGCCCACGCCCCACACCGTCTGGACCAGCCGGGGCCGGGCCGGATCGTCCTCGACCTTGCCGCGCAGCCGCCGGACGTGGACGGTGACGGTGGACAGGTCGCCGAAGTCCCAGCCCCACACCTCACGCATCAGCTCCTCCCGGGCGAACGCCCGCCCCGGATGCCGCAGGAAGAAGACGAGCAGATCGAACTCGCGCAGGGTCAGGGCCAGTTCGGCGCCGTCCTTGGTGGCCCTGCGGGCGGTCGGGTCGGCGGTCAGACCGGCCGCGGACGGCGGGCGCGGCGCCGGGGCGGGCCGGGTGCGGCGCAGCACGGACTCCACCCGCAGCACCAGCTCCCGCGGGCTGAACGGCTTGGTCACGTAGTCGTCGGCGCCGACCTCCAGGCCGAGGACGCGGTCGTCCTCGTCGCCCCGGGCGGTCAGCATGATGACCGGCACCGGCCCCTGGCCGCGCAGCCGCCGGCACACCTCCAGTCCGTCCATGCCGGGCAGCATCAGGTCGAGCACCACCAGGTCGGGACGGTGCCCGGCGGCCAGCGCGAGCGCGTCCGGACCGTCACCGGCCCGGTCGACGCGGTAACCGGCCCGGCCGAGGTACCCGGCCACGACCTCGGCGACGGTGGGATCGTCGTCCACGACGAGGATCCGGGCGGGGTCGGCCGGAGAACCGGCCGGAAGATCGCCCGAAGGACCCACCGCGGGCCCGGCCGGGGGACCGGCCGAAGGACCGCCCGGAGGACCCGCCGCGGGTTCGGCCGGAGGACCCACCACAGGCCCGCCCGGAGGACCCACCACAGGCCCGGCCGGAGGACCCGCCGCAGGCCCGCCCGGGGGACCGGCTGCAGGCCCGCCCGGGGGACCGGCTGCAGGCCCGCCCGAAAGACCCCCTGGGGGACCCACCGCAGGCCCGGCCGGGGACGGGTCCGTCGGGGCTGGCTTGTGGGGCTGCTGGTGCATGCGGCCAGCCTCGCACCGTCGCCGCGCCGGTGTCCCTCCCGAGCGGGGCCGGGTGTCCGACGTCCGTGTTTCGTAAGGAGTGGAAGCCCGATTCGTCCGATTCCGGTTCGTAGGGTGAACGCCGTGACCACCTCGCCCGCTCCCGACGCCGACGTCGTACTCCCCTGCCTGAACGAGGCCGGGGCCCTGCCCTGGGTCCTGGCCCGCATCCCGGCCGGCTGGCGTGCGCTCGTCGTCGACAACGGCTCCACCGACGGCTCGGCGGACCTCGCCCGCTCGCTCGGCGCCACCGTCGTGACCGAGCCGCGGCGCGGTTTCGGCGCCGCCTGCCACGCCGGACTGACCGCCGCGACCGCCGACGTCGTCTGCTTCTGCGACTGCGACGCCTCCCTCGACCCCAGCCTGCTGATCCCCTTCGTGGACGAGATCCGCGCCGGGACCTCCGACCTGGTCCTCGGCCGCCGACGACCGCAGGCCAGGGGCGCGTGGCCGGTGCACGCCCGCGCCGGCAACCTCGCCCTGGCCCGGATGCTGCGCCGCCGCACCGGCCTGCGGCTGCACGACCTCGGCCCGCTGCGCGCCGCCCGCCGCGAACGGCTCCTCGGCCTCGGCCTCACCGACCGGCGCAGCGGCTACCCGCTGCAGATGGTCGTCCGCGCCGCCGACGCGGGCTGGCGGATCGCCGAGCACGACGTCCCGTACCTGCCCCGCACCGGCGCCTCGAAGGTGACCGGGACCTGGCGCGGCACCTGGCACGCGGTGCGGGACATGCGCCGCGTGCTGGCCGAGCCGCCCGGCCGGCCGGTGCCGAGTAACGCGGCCCACGAAGGGAACCCACGATGAGCATGGTGAACACCCTCCTCGTCATCGCCAAGGAGCCGCGTCCCGGCCGGGTCAAGACCCGGCTCACCCCGCCCTTCACGCCCGTCGAGGCGGCCGCGCTGGCCGAGGAGGCCCTCGCCGACACCCTGTCCGTCGTCGCCGCGACGCCCGCGCGGCGCCGGATGCTGGTGCTCGACGGCGCCCCCGGCCCCTGGCTGCCGCCGGGATTCGAGGTCGTACCGCAGTGCGCGGGCGGCCTCGACGCCCGCCTCGCGGCCGCGTTCGCCGGCTGCACGGGACCGGCCCTGCTGATCGGGATGGACACCCCGCAGGTGACGCCCGGCCTGCTCGACGTGGACTTTTGCGACTGCGACGCGTACTTCGGCCCGGCCGAGGACGGCGGCTTCTGGGCGCTGGGCCTGGCCAGGCCCGAACCCGCGCTGCTGCGGGGCGTGCCCATGTCGACGCCGGTGACGGGGGCCGTGCAGCGCGAGCGGCTGCTGGCGGCGGGACTGCGGGTACGGGACCTGCCGGCGCTGCGCGACGTCGACACCGCCGCCGACGCCCGCGCCGTCGCCGCCCTGGCCCCGGACGGCCGGTTCGCCGCCCGGCTGGCGACCTGCGCACCGGTGGCCGACCGGCGGCGGGCGAGCCGGTGACGGGCGCCGCGCGACTGGCCCCCGGCAGGCCGTTCCCCGCCCCCGCCCCCGCCCCCTCCTGGGAGACCTCCGACCCCTATGCCGCCGCCCTGCGGTCGGGGCACGGGCCGCTGTTCCTGCGCCGCACCGACGGCTGGCTGCTGCCGCTGGAGGTGGAGCGCTGGTGCGCGCGGGCCGACGCCGTCGACCTGGACGTCCTCGACCGGTGCGAGGGCGCCGTGCTCGACGTGGGCTGCGGCCCCGGCCGGCTGGTGGCCGAACTCGCCGCCCGGGGCCGTACGGTCCTCGGCATCGACGTCAGCGAGGCCGCCGTGACCCGCACCGTGCGGCTCGGCGGGCAGTCGCTGCGGCGCTCCGTGTTCGAGCCGCTGCCCGGCGAGGGACGCTGGGACACCGTGCTCCTCATGGACGGCAACGTCGGCATCGGCGGCGACCCCGGCGCCCTGCTCGGCCGCGTCGCCGCCCTGCTCGCGCCCGGCGGTCTGCTGATCGCCGAGACGGCCGGGTCCGACATCGACGAGCGCGCCCACGTGCAGGTCGTCGGCGACACCGGCCGCGCGAGCGACCACCCGTTCCCGTGGGCGCGGGTCGGCACGCCCGCCCTGCTCCGCCATGCGCACGACGCCGAGTGGCGTCCCGCCGGTCAGTGGACCTCGGGGGAGCGCCGCTTCGTCGCGCTGCGCAGCAGCCGCAGGGCGAGCAGCAGCGCCGAGCCGCCGAACAGCGCCGCCGTGATCAGCAGCCAGCGGGTGAGGAAGCCGTCCGCGGACAGCCCGGCGACCCCCGCGTAGCCCGCGTCGACCCGGCCGCCGATCAGCGGGAACCACACGAGCAGGAGCAGCCCGGAAAAGGCCGCGGGGAACCGGACGTACGAGGTCCACTCGCGGTGGCGGGCCGCGCCGAGACCGCCCGTGACCGCCCGGTCAAGCACCGCGTACAGCGGCAGCAGCACCAGGTCGTGCAGGAGCGCCGCGCCCACGAACCAGAGGACCACGCCGAGCCAGTCCCCGGCGAGCAGCCGCACGCCCGCGTAGCCCGCGAGCGCGAAGGAGCAGGCCAGCAGGAGGATCTGGAGGGGGCTGCCGAGCGGCGGGCCCGGCCGCGACGGCCTGCGCGGGAGGTTCATCCCAGGTCTCCGAACGTCATCCGGGCCACCCACTTGGTGTTCAGCACGCCTGGTGCGGCGGGCACGATGATCCGGGCCGGGTGGCCGTGGTCCGGGCTCAGCTCCTCGCCGTTGACGTACAGGGCGAGCAGGGAGCGCGGGTCGGCCACCTGGTTGGCCCGCAGGGCGCCGCTGCGGAAGGCGCCGCGCCGCTGGAGGGACTCGACGAACACGTCCGGCGGGTCGTCCTCGTGGCCCACGCGGGCGGCGAGGTCCCGCAGCCGCACGCCGCGCCACCACTGGTCGGACGTCGACCAGCCCTCGACGCAGGCGATGGGCAGGGCCACGCTGTGCTGCTCCATGGCGAGCAGCTCGGCCCGGCTGAACCGGACGGTCCCCGAGCGCCCGGTGACGACGAGCCGCCAGGTGTCCTCGCCCGTCTCGGCCGGGTCGATGCCCACGTGGGCGGCCGTCTTGTTGATCTGGAACCCGTTCGGACCGCTGCCCGGCTCGGGCCCGCCGTGCGGGGAGAGCACGGCGGTGGCCCGCAGCGGCCCGTCGAAGCTGCGCCCCGCGTTCGTGGCGAACATCAGCAGCGAGCCGCCCCCGACGAACCACAGGGCCCCGCGCCGCGACACGGTGGGCGCGGCCGGTCGCGGGGAGACCAGGTCGTCGCGCTCCTCGCGCATCGCCCGCAGGTTGCGCAGCGCGATCGGCGTCTTCAGCACGGCGTGCGCGACGAACGCGGCGAAGAAGACCCAGGCACCGTAGAAGTGCAGCGGGTAGAAGGAGCCGGGGAACAGGTACTCCAGCTGGATGTTGAGCACCCCGGTGACGAACTCGAACAGCGCGCCCCCGACCAGCAGCAGCAGCGAGATCCGCTCCAGCGCGTGGGCGAGCGAACGCACCGGCGGCAGCGTGAACAGCCTCGGCACCACCGACCACAGCTTGGCCAGCAGCACCGGGATCAGGACCAGCCCGACGGTGACGTGCACGCCCTGCGTGAGCCGGTACAGCCAGGGCGGGTCGGTCGGCCAGGCGAAGAGGTAGAAGCCGAGGATCCCCTTGTCCGGGGTCTTGTCGTTGACCGGGTCCAGACCGGGGTTGTAGGCGGCGTAGGACAGCAGACCCGTCACGAACAGCACCGTGATGCCGACGAGCAGGACGAGGCCGAGCACCGAGGTGAACCAGGGCCCGCGCAGCGGGCTGCGCCAGAAACCCGGCGAGGAGGGGAGCCGTGGGGCGAGGTCGCGCATGTCCCGACCGTAGGCCGCGAGGGGCCCCCGGGACGGTCCGCGACCCATGACGAAACGCTGACGTCCGCCCTGCGCACCGCCCGTTGCGCGATCCTCCGTCCTACGGTGCCGGTGTGACCCGCCCCCGCCCCCGCTCCCGCCCTCGCTCCGCCTCCCCCGACCTGTACGCCGCCGCGGCGGCCGCGCTCCTCGTGACGGCCGCCGTCCTGGTCGGCCGGTACGTGTACACCTATGCCGACCTGATCGTCGGCTGGCCGCCCCTGCTGGGCCGCTGGGACCCGCACCTGGGCCCCGGTACCCCGGCGGCCGTCCTGGTGGCGGCGGGGGTGGTGGCGTACGGCCCGGCCGTCGCCGCCCGGCTGCCGTGGCGCGCGCTGCTCCCCGCGGCCTGGGGCACGGCGCTGGCGTGGACCTGGTCGCTGGCCCTGATCGACGGATGGGAACGCGGCATCGCCGGGCGGCTCACCACGAGCCAGGAGTACCTCTCGGTCGTCGACCGCTGGCACGACGTCCCGGCGACCCTGCGCGACTTCAACGGCCACATCCTGCTCCACTCCCCCGACAACTGGCCCGCCCACGTCGCCGGTCACCCGCCCGGGGCCACGCTCACCTACGTGCTGCTGGACCGGATCGGGCTCGGCGGCGGGGGCTGGGCCGGGGCCCTGACCATCACCGTGGGCGCGACGGCGTGCGTGGCGGTGCTGGTCACGGTGCGGGCCCTGGCCGGCGAGCGGCTCGCCCGGCGGGCGGCGCCCTTCCTGGCCCTGGCACCGGCCGCGGTGTGGATGGGCACGTCCGCCGACGGCTACTTCGCGGCGGTCGCCGCGTGGGCGGTGGCGCTGCTCGCCCTCGCGGTCACCCGGCGCTCACCGGGATGGGCGGCGGGCTCGGGACTGCTGTTCGGGCTGACCTGCTATCTCTCGTACGGTCTGACGCTGTTCGCGGTGATCGCGGCGGCGGTGCTCGTGCTCGGCCGGCGCGGGGTGCGGGCGCGGCCGGTGCTGCTCGCGGCGCTCCTGGCGGGGGCGGCGGTGGTGCCGGTGGCATTCACGGCGGCCGGGTTCGACTGGTGGGAGGCGTACCGCCTGCTGGTCACCCGCTACTACGAGGGCGCGGCCGGCGTCCGCCCCTACGCGTACTGGGTGTGGGCCAACCTCGCCTGCACGGTGCTCATCACGGGCCTGGCCACGGTGGCGGGACTGCGGCGGGCCGGGGGCGTACTGCTCCGGCGGCGCGCCGAGGGCGTGCGGGCGGACGAGGTGGGGGCGGACGAGGGGCGGGCCGGGGAGATCCGGCTGGCGTTCCTCGTGGCCGCCGGGCTGCTCGCCCTGCTGGCCGCCGACCTGTCCGGCATGAGCAAGGCGGAGACGGAACGCATCTGGCTCCCCTTCGCCCTGTGGCTCCTTGCGGCCTGCGCGTTCCTCACCCGGCCGCGCGGCTGGCTGACGGCGCAGGCGGTACTGGCGCTGCTGCTGAACCACCTGGTGGCGACCGGCTGGTGAACACACGAAGGGCCCGCACCGTGCGGTGCGGGCCCTCGGCGCGTACTGGGCGCGTGTTGTTACGCGGGAACGATGTTCTCCGCCTGCGGGCCCTTCTGGCCCTGCGTGACGTCGAAGTTCACCCGCTGGCCCTCCTGGAGCTCGCGGAAGCCCTGGGTGGCGATGTTCGAGTAGTGGGCGAAGACGTCGGCGCCGCCGCCGTCCTGCGCGATGAAACCGAAGCCCTTTTCGGCGTTGAACCACTTCACGGTACCGGAAGCCATGCTTTTTTCTCCTAGGCAGTGTTGAAGGCCCGCACTGTGCGAGCCCCCCATCGCCGCGATGATCACCTGCCCGGAAACCCGGTAACACAAATGGCAACCACAACTGCAACTGATGTCCAGCCTAGCACGAAATACATCGACAACCCGGTAAGAAATCGCCGACGGAGACCGGTAATTTTCGCGGCGGAATGTATTCCCACCTTGGGCGAATATATGTTTCAACGGCTGAGGTTTTCACTGCCGGGGGCTCTTGTCGTCGTCAGGTCAGACCGGCAGTCTCCAGGAGCGGCCATCGGGTGTCCCGAGCCACACGCGTTGGGTCCCGTCCGGGTCCACGGTCAGACCGAGGTCGGAGTGCGGGGGCAAGCCTGCCTCCTGCCAGTCAGCGAGAGCGTCTTCCACCTGATCCCAGAGGCGAAGAGGGCCGTGCTGGTGCACGGTCCAGCCGTCTCGTGCCGGTTCGGTCCACGCCTGTGATCCGGTGGCGACATCCACGAGGATCACGCCGGTGCCGGTGCTCATGAGTTCGGCGGACGGTGCGGCGAGCTGAGCGAGGAACTGCCCGGTCCAGTCGTCCAGGAGTGCGGGGTTCACGCGGGTGGCACGTGTCTGGCCGGGAAGCTGGTGGAAAGTGGGCCGGGGTGGGCGTTCGTGGGGCCGGGCGAGCATGTAGCTGATCTCGTCGGTGTGGAAGCGGCCGGTGGCGGTGCCGTCGTCCTGGACGACGAGGCGGACGAGTCCCGAGGCAAGCATCCATCCGCTGACGGTGGTGGTGATGGTTCCGCCGGCACGTACCTGACAGAGCCAGGCTGGAGGAATATGACGGACCGCGCAGGTGGCCACGAGGTGGTCGTATTCGGCGTCGTCCTTGTGCCCGGCGAGACCGTCTCCGGTGATCAGGGTGGGATGACACCCGGTGGCGTGGAGGTGGTCCGCCGCCGCGACGGCCAAGCCCGGATCGCACTCGACGGAGTACACGTTCTTGTCGCCAAGGCGGCTGCACAGGACGGCGGTGGAGTAGCCGGTACCGGTGCCGATCTCCAGCACCTTGTGCCCCTCGCTGATCCCCGCGACGTCAAGCATGCGCACGATCAGGGAGGGCAGCGTGCTGGACGAGGTGGGGCGGCCGGTGACGGGCCCCGTGGCGTCGGCGGCGGTGGTGCCGCCGACCTGGGTGACCCAGGTGGTGTCTTGGTAGACGAGCCCCAGCCACTCTTCGGGATCGGTCCGGTCGCGGTGTACGGGGATCCACTGTCGGCCGTCGAACTGGAACAGGCCGTTGCCGAGAAAGGGTTCGCGGGGCACCGTTTCGAGGGCTGTGCGCCATGCCGGGTCGTCCACAGGGACGGCGGCGGCGAGTTGACGACGCAGGTCTGCGGGGTCGGTCATGCGGAGGCTCCGTGCTGTAGACGGTCGGCGATGGCGTGCGTGATGGGCGCGGTGATGTGGTCGGGGAACCATGCCCATTGACCGTTGGGGTTGCACTCGTACCAGTGCCAGGCGCCATCACTGTCCAGTCCGAAGTCGAAGGCACCGAAGGTGAGTCCGAAGGCGTCGAGGTAGGCGCGCACGCCTCTGGCGATGCCTCGGGGGACGGGCACGGGCGTGTAGGTGAGCCGGTCGTAATGGCGGCGCCAGTCCACGCCGGGTGCACCGTCGATGCGGACGGCGGTGAGGCAATCACCGACTGCGGTAAGGCGGATGTCGGCGGACTTGCGGACGCGCTGCTGGAACAGATGCGCAGTGTGGCGTACGTGATGATCGATCTGGCCCGGCGTGACATCCTCGATCCACACGGTCAGCGCACGGCCGGTGTCGTCGGCGTACTCGGTCTCCCTGAGCGGCTTGTAGATGACCGGGCCATGTTCGGCGGCGAAGGTGCGGACGCGGTCGGGGTCATTCGTGATGAGCGTGGGTGGCACGGTAAAGCCGCAGGCAGCAGCCACGGCCAGTTGTGCCGGCTTGTACTCGGCGTCCCGGTTGCGCCATGGGTGATTCAGGTAGTGCGCGCCGGACAGAGCGGCAAGGGCACCGCCGAGGCCGTAGCGGGCTTCTTCGACGGCCCACCGGCCGGTCTGCTCGTCCATGGAGACGTCGGCAGTGCAGGGGGTGGGCCGCCGCCAGTACACCGAGCGGACCTTCCCCAGGTCGACGCTCCGGGACGCGGTGGCGAGGGTGCCACCGGTCCCACCGCTGTCGTAGGTGCCGGAAAGGACCACCTCGCGCGGAAAGTCGCCGGGGTCCAGGCGGACCACTGGCACGCGACGCTGGTTCAGTTCGGCGATCACTTCGTCCGCAGTCGCGTCGTCCAGGCGTGTGACGACGAGGACGGGCCGCCCGCCCGCAGCCATCAGTCGGAGTCCCCGTTCTGGTCGCTGCCCTGGTCCGGGGTGCCATCCAGGCTGGTCTTCGTGCTCGTCTCCTGCGACGTCTCCGACCGCTTGTGTTTGGCCTCCGCTGTCAGCGGTGCGCCGTCGAGCCCGACCCACGCCGGGATCTGCGTGTGCGGGTCGAGGACGGGCCGGGCAGCGGAGAGGATCGCCGCGGCCGGGTAGGGCCGCATGCGCCCGAGTCCCCAAGGCTTCATCTGATCCAGTGACGTCAAGGGCTGGTGCATGAGTCTCCTCGTCTCTCGGGTGATCCATCAGTGGCTGTGGGGGCCGGTGCGGCGAGAGCCGCTGCGTACGGCTCCTTGTGCGGAACGGAGTACACAGCCCGGGCAGACTCCGTGCGAACCTCGTTGGAAATCACGGACACGACCAGACCGAGTCCGACGGCGACGGAGCCCAGGAGCCCGACGCCGGAGGCTGCCCCGTCGGCTTCCCACATGCGATGGCGGCCGGTCATGGGTCGCACACCTTGATCGCGATCTCGGCCCATACGCGCTTGCCCCAGGGAAGGAGGTCGGTTCCCCAGCGGTCGGAGAGGGCCTCGACCAAGAGGAGGCCACGGCCGCCAACGGCGTCCGGTCCAACGGTGCGCAGCTCGGGCATACGGCGGGACTTGTCGACCACGGCGACGCGGAGCCGGTCAGGGTGCGGTCGCTCGGCGATCACCCGGACGCTGCGAGAGCGACCGTGGCGGACTGCGTTGGTGACGATCTCACAGATCAGGAGCATGCCTGTCTCAGCAGCGTCCTGACCCATGCCCCACTCTGCGCACGCCTCACGGACTATCCGACGCGCCACCGGAACAGTGGCGGCATCGCTCGCGAGGGTGGCGCTCTGGCGCGGGTACTGCCCTGGTCTCACTCGCTCGTTGGTCATGGTCGTCGTCACGCCTTGGTCTGGGTGGCTTGGGGGCGGCCCCGCCCGCGCGCCTCGGGGAGAGACCTGCGGGCAGGGCGGGCCGAGATGCGTGCACAGCGGCGCGTTCCGGCGGGCTGACAGACAGTCAACGCGTGCAGAGGGGTATGGAGAGACTCCAGAAGATGACTCCAACACGGAGTCACCTCAGCGGCGTTGATCCTGGCATCGACGCCATTCACTACTGAGGGGAGCGGTACATGGACCGCGTGTTACCGGATCCGCGTGAGGTCGTCGCCGGTTTGCTCGGGGATGAACGCCTGATCAATGCGTGCTCCGAGCGAGACATGGGCACGATGTTCCGGATGCTCAATGCACGGGGCGTCAGTACGCGGCGCATCGCTGCCGCCGTCGACATCACGCAGGGGCGACTGTACGAGTACATGAACGGCAAGAGCCGGGTGGAGAAGCTGACCCTGTTCGAGCAGATCGCTGATGCCCTCCATATCCCTGGCCATCTGCTGGGGCTGGCTCGACGCTCGTGGGAACCCCCATCGGCGACCGCCGAACACGAGCGGATGGACCGGCCGCCGCCGGACAGTGACGACCTGGTGGCGATGGATCATTTCCGCAGTGCTGACCGTCAGACCGGCGGCAGCCGGTTGTACGGGGCTGTCGTCCGGCATCTGTCGGACCGAGTGGCGCCCCGGCTGGTCGGCATCGGCAGCAGCCCGCAGGTGTTCGCCGCCGCTGCCGCGTTGACCGAGATGGCGGGCTGGATGGCGCACGACTCCGGTCATGACGACCTCGCGGCCCAGCATTTTGCCCGCGCTCTCCCCCTGGCCCGCGCCTCCGGTGACCTCCCGCTGGCCGCGCACGTCGCTGCGAGCAGTAGCCATCTCGCCCTGGAGACCGGGGACCCGGCCGGGGCTGTCGGTTGGGCGCGGACCGGGCTCGACCTGGCCGCGCGGGGGCATCTGATTCCCACGCTGACGGCGCGGCTGCACACGATGCAGGCACGTGCGCTGGCGGTCGCATCGCAGCGCGCCCCGGCCGCCCAGGCTCTGGCGGCAGCACACCGTGATCTGGAGGCGTCGCCCGATGCCGATCACCCCTGGTTGAGCCCGTTCGACGCCGCCGCACTGGCCGGCGAGTCAGCTCTGATCCTGCGTGACCTGGAGCAGTACGACGAGGCCCTGTCGTACGCCGGGCAAGCTGTTGCCCTGCGCGAGGCGGGGCGGGCGCGGTCCCTGGCCCTCAGCCGGATCAGCCTGGTGGACCTCCACGTGCGCCGAGGCGAGCTGGACGCCGCAGTGAGCGTCGGCCACGACCTACTCGGTACGAGCCCGACTCTCGGTTCGGTCCGGGTGCTGCAGCAGCTCGACGGACTGCGCCGAGTACTGGAGCCGCACCGGGGGCACCGACCGGTCCGGGACTACCTGGTGCGGTTCGATGACGCACGCCGCGCCAGAATGCTCCTGCTGACCGATCTGATCCCTCCGTCTCCGGGAGGCACCACCGTATGAGGCCCCCAGCCCCCGATCCTGCCGACGCGGACGCGTGGAACGCATACCTCGCGGAGGGCAACGCCAAGCAGGCCCGCAAGCGTGCGGCGGCCGATGTGCTGCTGCGGGATCCCTCTGGTCGTGTACTCCTGGTAAACCCCACATACAAGCCGGGATGGGACCTGCCCGGTGGGATGTCGGAGGCCAACGAGCCGCCGGAGGAAACGGTCCGTCGTGAGCTGATGGAGGAACTCGGTGTACGCGTCACTGTGCTCGGGCTACTGGTGGTGGACTGGGTTGCCCCGCACGGTCCTTGGGATGATCAGCTCGCGTTCGTCTTCGACGGTGGCGTCCTGAGCGAAGAACAGGCCGATCGACTGCGGCCACGAGACGACGAAGTGTCCGAAGCCGTTTTCGTCACGGCCGCCGAAGCCGCCGGGCGCCTCGGTGACCGCATCCGACGGCGATTCGGGCACACCCTGTTGGCACTGGAGGCGGGCCGACCGTTGTACCTCCACGACGGCACACCTCTTATGTGATCACGACACCGGCGTCGACGGGTCGCTGCGGACGCAAACCGGCGACTCACCGCGATGCCGCTCAGGGCCCCAGGACCAGGACGCCGTACGGGCCGAGCACGGACGACTGGAGGGTGTCGCCCTCCGCGTAGCGCCAGCCCCAGGAGCGCAGCGCCCGTACGGTCGCGCCGTCGGCTCGGTCCACCAGCGTGACGCCGAGGGCGGCGTCGTGTTCGGCGAGCAGGCGGGTCTGCAGGCGGCGGGCGAGGTTCCAGGCCCGGTCGTGGTGCTCCCGGCGCACCCGGGCCGGGACGACGATCCCGGAGACCAGGAAGAGCCGGCCCGACGCGGCGACGGGCAGCACGCTCCCGGTCAGGTACCGCTCCAGGCCCCGCACGCCGGGCGGGGCGCCGCCGGGCACGGGGTAGCCGTAGGCGCAGCCGGTCAGGACGGTGGTCTCCGCTATCAGCAGGCCGAAGCCCGGACGCCGTACGTCGGCGGCCAGCCGGCGCAGGAAGGCGCCCCGGGCCGCGTTCCACGCCCGGGGCCCGCCGCCGGAGGTCTGCGCGTACAGGTTGCCCAGCTCGGCGAACCGGTCCTCGATCTGACGCCGGGTCAGTGGCCGCAGCCGTTCCCCGGCCTGTGGCGAGGAGCGCTGTGCCGGGCCCGACCGGTGGGTGCCGGCGGGGCGTCCGTGAGGCTCTGTGGTCGCCGGCCGCACCGGCACGTGCACCGTCATGAGGCGAGTCCTGCCCCGGGCTCGGGCGGGTCCGGCCCGGTGTCGTCGATCGCCGGGAGCGGCACCGGTGTCGGGGCCGGTGCGCGGCGTCCCCCGGTTCCTCCACGGTACCTCCGGCCCCGGGACGCGTCCCGGTGGGTTCCCGGTGGGTTCCGGTGGGTTCCGGGGCGTTCCCGGTGGGTTCCGGTGGGTCACCGCCCGCAGGGGAGGGCCACGTCCAGGGTGGTGGGGCCGCCGGGCCGGCTGGTCATGCCCCGGGGGGCCGTCCAACGCCGCGACACGGCCGCGGACCCCGGTCGGACCCGGGGCCCTCCCAGCCCCCGGCCCCGTCCCGGTGGGTCACCGCCCGCAGGGCAGGTCCACGTCCAGGGTGGTGGGGCCGCCGGGTGGGCTGGTCAGGCCCCGGGGGCACGTCCAACGCCGCGACACGGCCGCGGACCCCGGTCGGACCCGAGGCGCCCTCGGCCCCCGGCCCCGTCCCGGTGGGTCACCGCCCGCAGGGGAGGTCCACGTCCAGGGTGGTGGGGCCGCCGGGTGGGCTGGTCAGGTGGAGGGTGCCGTCCAGGGCCGCGACGCGGCGGCGGATGCCGGTCAGGCCCGAGCCGCCGTCCTCGTCGGCGCCGCCCCGGCCGTCGTCCTCGACCAGCAGGCGCAGCCGGCCCCCACGGGCCCGTGCGGTGACCGAGGCGCGGGCGGCGCCGCTGTGCTTCGCGATGTTGGTGAGCGCCTCGGCCACCACGAAGTACGCCGTCGCCTCGACCGACGCCGCGCACCGCTCGGGCACGTCGGCCTCGACGCGGCACGGCACCCCGCAGTCCGCCGCGAGGCCCGACAGCGCGCCCGCGAGGCCGCGGTCGGCCAGGACCGGTGGCAGGATGCCCCGCGCCACCTGGCGCAGCTCCGCCAGGGCCTGCTCGGCGGCGGACTGCGCCCGCTCCAGCAGTTCGTCGGCGCCCGCCGGATCCCGCGCCGCCATCCGGCGCGCCGCGCCCAGCAGCACCGTCACCGACACCAGCCGGTTCTGCGCGCCGTCGTGCAGGGACCGTTCGATCCGGCGCAGCTCGGTGGCGTGCGCGTCCAGGGCCGCGGCCCGGGTCGCGGTCAGCTCGGCCACCCGCAGGGACAGGTCCGTGCCCGGACCGGCCACCAGCAGTCGCCGGGCCGGGGCGGCCTGGAGGCGGGCCATGCCCGGGCCGAGGCCCAGGACGATCGCGGTCCAGCCCACCCCCAGCAGCGTCGCCGCGAGCGCGTCCGGCCAGCCGTGGGCGGTGCCGATGCCGATGGACGTGGTCGTCGCCTCCCCGGGGCTCAGCCGCCACCACAGCGGGAAGGTGGTGTCCCGCACGGCGCACAGCGGCAGCAGCAGGCCGAGCAGGCCCAGCAGCAGCCCCAGGGTGGCGTGCCGGACCAGCCAGCTCAGCTCGCGCCGGGTGGTGGGGTCGGCCAGGGCGGGCCGCAGCCGGGTGGGCGGCGGATCGGGCGGGACGATCTCGATGCCCCGGCCGGACAGGCGTCCGCGTTCCCGGCGGGCGAGCGCGTGCAGGGCGCGCAGTGCGCCGGGGGCGAGCAGCAGCCCCGCGCCGACCGGCGCGGTCACGGCGGCCACCGCCAGCAGCACCAGCACGCCCAGCGCCTGGAACGCCGTACCGAGTCCGCCGACGAGCTGCCCCGTCGCGGCGCGGGCGGCGCGCAGGGTCCGTACGGCGGTCTCCCGCACGGACGCAACCGGGACCGTCATCCGTCTGCCTCCCTCCGGGCCGTACGCACCTGCGGCGTGGCGTGCCCGACCCTATGCCGCCGGACGGGCCCCGGGCGGGCCCCGGGCGCGTGCGGAACCGGAAAGTACAGCCTGCTGTACCCCGGACCGGGCGGCCCGCGGGATCGGCCGCGGGGGGTCTCGCTCCCTAGCGTCGAAGACGACGAAGAAGACGACCGGGAGCGACGCCGACGGAGGCCGCAGCCATGACGCACCAGGACCACCAGGACCACCAGGACCCCTACCGCCTGGGCACATCCCAGGCCGCGCCCACCCCCGGCCATGGCGACGGCGACGGCGACGGCCCGGACGCCGTCTCCCGCGGGGACGTCGTGCGCGCGCTGCTGTGGGCCGTCGTGGTGCTCAGCGCGGTCGCCAACATGGCCCTCTCCTTCACCGGTGCCGCCGCCCCGCTCCACCTGGCCAGCGGTGTGGTCACCGTCCTCGCCGCCGGCGCCCTCGTCGTACGCCGTCTGCGGGGGCGGCGATGAGCACCGCCGTCCCGGCCGCGACCGTCACCGGGCGCCGGGCGCCCGCCATCGCGCTGGACCGGGTCGCGCGGACCTACCCGGGCGGTGTCCGCGCGCTCGACGCGGTGTCGCTGACCGTGGAGCACGGCACGTTCCTCGCGGTGATGGGGCCCTCGGGCTCCGGCAAGAGCACCCTGATGCACTGCGCCGCCGGGCTGGACTCCCCCACCTCCGGCAGCGTCCGCATCGACGGGCGGGAGATCTCCGGCCTGAACGAGACCCGCCGCACCGAACTGCGCCGCGAACGCGTCGGGTTCGTCTTCCAGGCGTACAACCTCATCCCCTCGCTCAGCGTCGAGGACAACATCACGCTGCCGCTGCGCCTGGCCGGCCGGCGCCCGGACCGGGACTGGCTGCGCGCGCTGACCGAGCGGGTGGGGCTGGCCGACCGGCTCTCCCACCGCCCGGCCGAGCTGTCCGGTGGTCAGCAGCAACGGGCCGCCGTCGTCAGGGCGCTGGCGGCGAAACCGGCCGTCGTCTTCGCGGACGAGCCGACCGGCGCGCTGGACCTGCGCAGCGCCCACCAGGTGCTCGGCCTGCTGCGCGCCCTCGTCGACGACCTCGGTCAGACGGTGGTCATGGTCACCCACGACCCGGCCGCCGCGGCCCGCGCCCACCGGGCGCTGGTGATGGCCGACGGCCGGGTGGTCGAGGCCCTGGAGCGGCCGACGGCCCCGCAACTGGCCGAGCGTCTCGTCGCGTTGGGAGAGCGGTAGGCATGCTGCACCTCGCCCTGCGGATGGCCGCGCACCGGATCACCGCACTGCTCGCCGTGGCGTGCGCGGTGCTGGGCGGCGCGGCCCTGCTCACCACCACCGGCGTGCTCGCTGAGTCCGGGCTGCGTTCGCAGCTGCCGCCCGGGCGGCTCGGCGGCGCGGACGTCGTGGTCGCCGCCGACCAGGAGTTCCACCCGAGCGGGGACCTGCCGATCGCCCTGCCCGAGCGGGCCACCGTCCCGGCCCGGCTCGTCGACCGGCTGGCCGCCCTGCCCGGCGTGACCGCGGCCGTCGGCGACATCGGTTTCCCGGCCGCGCTGCTCGACGGGCGCGGACGGCCCGTCCCCGTCGCGCAGGACCCGGTGACGGCGGGGCACGGCTGGTCCTCGACGCGGCTGCTGGCGGGCGCGCGGGTCGAGGGGCGGGCGCCGTCCGGTGCGAAGGGGGTCGCCGTGGACGCGGTGGCGGCCGACGCGGCGGGCCTCGCGGTGGGCGACCGGGTCCGGGTCGTGGCGGGCGGCCGTCCCGCCGCCGCCTACCGGATCTCCGCGCTGGTCGACGCCCCGGGCGCGGGCGGCGGCGTCTGGTTCGCGGACGGGACGGCCGCCGCGCTGGCCGGGCGCGGTGCCGGGGGCGAAGGCCCGCGCGCGGGGACCGTCGACCTGATCGGCCTGCGGACCGCCGACGGTGCCGGGGCGCGGGTGGCCGCCGCGGTACGCGAGGAGGTCGCGGGCACGGGGCTCCGGGTGACCACCGGCGCGGACCGGGGCGGGGCGGTGGCCCCGGGCGTGGGTTCGGCGCGCTCGCTGCTGATCCTGCTCGCCGGTTCGCTCGGCGGGATCGTGCTGCTGATCACCGGGTTCGTCGTCGCGGGCGCGCTGGGCGTGACCATCGCCGGGCAGCGCCGCGACCTGGCGCTGATGCGGGCGGTCGGCGCGACGCCGAAGCAGATCCGGCGGCTGGCCGCCGGGCAGTCGACGGTCGTCGCGGCCCTCGCCCTGGTGCCGGGCGTGGCGGTCGGCTACCTGCTGGCGGGCCACTTCCGGAAGCTGCTGGCCGACCGCGACGTACTCCCGTCCGAACTCCCCCTCACCGTCAGTCCCTTGCCCGCCCTCGCCACACTGCTCCTGGTCGCGGCGGCCGTGCAGCTCTCCGCCCGGTGCGCGGCCTGGCGCACCTCGCGGATGCCGGCCACCGAGGCGGTCGCCGAGTCGCGCAGCGAGCCGCGCACCCCGTCGCGGGCACGGACCGGGGCCGGGCTGCTGCTGATCCTCGGGGCCTCGGCACTCTCGGTGGTGCCGCTGCTGTCCCGGACGGTCCTCGGCGCCTCGGTCACCTCCGTCGCCGGCATCCTCGCCGCGATCGGGCTGGCGCTGTGCGGCCCGGCACTGGCCAGGAGCGCGGGCGAGGCCGCCGTACGGCGGCTGCGGCCCGGGGTGGCGGCGCCGACGTGGCTGGCGCTGTCCAACGTACGGGCCTACGCGCTGCGGCTGTCGGGGGTGGTCAGCCCGCTGGCCATGGGCGTCGTCTTCGTCCTGACCTACACCCTCACCCAGACCACGGTGCTGGCCGCCACCTCCGACGACACCCGCACCGGCACGCTCGCCCAGTACGAGCTGACGGCACCGGCGCTGGGCGGGCTGCCCGAGGGCACCCTGTCCGCCGTGCGGGACGTGCCCGGCGTACGGGCCGCCGCGCCGGCCGGGACGACCACGGTGGTGTGGGAGTACGAGGAGCTGGGCGAGCCCGTCGCCGAGTCGGCCTCGGCGATGATCCTCGCGCCGGACGCCCGGGACGTCGTGGACCTCGGTGTGACGGACGGCGGCCTGGACCGGCTGACCGGGGCGACGGTCGCCGTCAGCGCCGAGGCCGCCCGCACGCGGGACGCCGGGCTCGGCAAGCGGGTGCGCCTGGTGCTCGGCGACGGGGCGCGCGTCGAGGCCCGGGTCGTCGCCGTGTACGACCGGGGACTGGGCTTCGGCCCGGTCGTCCTCTCCCGCCAGCTGGCCGCCGGGCACACCACGACCGGCCTGGACCAGCGGGCCCTGGTCCGCACCGACGGCACGGGGGCGGCGGGGCGGGCCCTCACCGCGCTGGCCGCCGGCCGACCCGGCCTCGCCCTCGCGAGCACCGCCCCGGACGCCACGGGCGCGGACGCGCCGCCCGAGGTGTGGATCAACCTGGCGGTGGTCGTGGTGCTCCTCGGCTATCTGCTGCTGAGCATCGCCAACAAGCTGGTCGCCGCCACCGCCCAGCGCCGGACGGAGATCGCCGCGCTGCGCCTGGTCGGCACGACGCCCCGGCAGATCCGCGCGATGATGCGCCGCGAGGCCACGGTGATCGCCGCCGCGGCCCTCGTCTCCGGCCTCCTGCTGTCCGCCGTCCCCCTGGCCCTCCTCGGCCAGGGCTTCCTCGGCCACCCCTGGCCGGCGGGCCCCGCCTGGCTCCTCCCGGCGGTGGCGGCGACGGTGGCACTGACGTCGTACCTCACGACCGAACTCCCCACCCGCCACGCCCTGCGCACACCTCCGGCGGAGGGGCTGCGAACAGGGTGACCCGACGCACGGGCCAACCCCGCGCCCGGCGGGACGCCCGCGCCCGAGGCGGCCCCCACCCCGGCCGTGGCCACGCCAACCGGGCGGGTCGCGGCCAGGCGCCGAGGTGCCCCGCCACCGAACGAGTCTCCGCTCCCCGGCCGGGCCTTCCCCTGCGCAGCAAGACCGCCGCGCACTACGCCCAGGAGCAGTTCTGCGAGGCGACCGGCCTCAGCCGGAGCAATCGCCAGCGCATCGAACGTGGGGAAGCCGACCCCCGCTTCAGCGAGCTGATGCGCATCGCGGCCGTCCTCGACGCCCGCGTGACCGTCCTCGTGAACCAGCGCCGGCGTTCTCGCCACGAGGCTCGCGTTCGTACGCCGGCGCGCCCTTCAGATCCGCTAGCGTACGAGCGATCCCCATACGGCCAGACGGGAACTCCTCGTGAACAGTGCGCACCCCTACGCCCCGGACGCCGGTCCGGCTCCGAGCTTCCGCCTGGCGGTGACCGGCGGTGGCACCGGCGGCCACACCTACCCGGCCCTGACCGCCATCCGCGCGCTCCAGGCCCGTCTGGCGGCATCCGGGCGGGCGCTGGAGGTGCTGTGGATCGGCACTCAGGACGGGCTGGAAGCGCGCGTCGCGCCGGCCGAAGGCATCGCCTTCACTCCGGTCGCGACCGGCAAGATCCGCCGCTCCAGCAACCCGCTGAAGATGGTTTCCCCCGCGAACGTGAAGGACATGGCCCGAGTGCCACTCGGAGTCGCCCAAGCCCGCAAGGCAATCGCCGACTTCCAGCCGGACGTCGTCCTGGCCACTGGCGGGTATGTCGCCGTGCCCGCCGGTCTGGCCGCTCGCCTGTGCCGCCGGCCTCTGGTCCTGCACGAGCAGACCGTTCGCCTGGGGCTCGCCAACCGCAAGCTCGCGGGGTCGGCCACCCGGATCGCGGTCTCCTCCGAGTCGACGATCCCCCTGTTGTCCGAGGAAGCGCGACGCATCGCGGTCGTCACCGGCAACCCTGTGCGGCCGGAGGTACTGTCCGGGCACGCCGACAAGGCCATTGAGACGCTGGGACTGTCGGGTTTCGACCGCCGGCTACCCACCATCTACGTCACCGGGGGCGCCCAAGGGTCGCAGCAGATCAACGAGGTCGTACGAGACGTCCTGCCGTGGCTCCTGGAGCACGCCAACGTGGTGCACCAGTGCGGCACCGCCAATGTCGAGGCCCTGCACGAGCACTCCACGCGGCTTCCGCCCGGCCAGGCGGCACGGTACTACCTGACGGGATTCGTCGGCCCTGAGCTGCCTGACGTACTCGCTCTGGCCGATGTGGTGATCTCCCGCAGCGGGGCGGGCACGCTCGCTGAGCTGACCGCGCTGGGCAAGGCGGCCGTGTTCATTCCGTTGGCCACGTCGGCCGGCAACGAGCAGGCCCACAACGCTCGGCATCTGCACGAGGGTGGCGCGGCCGTGGCCCTGCTCGGTGAAGTCACCGCGGCAACGCTGCGGGACGCCGTGGGCCCGCTCCTCATGGAACCCGCGTGCCGGGCGTCGATCGCTCAGCAGGCCCGGGCGCACGGCAAGCCGGACGCTGCGGACAGGCTCGTGGATGTGATCCTGTCCGCCGCGTCCGGCTGACCGGGCCGGGGCTCTACCTTCGGACCTGAGTCCGTATGACGCTGCGCAGCTCGTGCACCACGTGATCGACGTCTGGGTCGGTCATGTGCTGGTGGAACGGCAGTGTCATGATCTGCCGGCCCACCTGCTCCGTCACCGGCAGGGGCCGCTGCCAGCGGGCGAAGGCGGGTTGCAGGTGGTTGGGCGGATAATGCGTGCCGACGCCGATGCCGCGCTCACGCAAGGCGCGGAACACCTGGTCCCGGCCGTCCAGTACCCGTACGGCGCACAGATGCGGCACCGTACGGTCGATGTCGACATCCACCACCGTGAGATCGCCCAGGCCTTTCAGCGCTGCCGCGTAGCGCCGCCACAGCGCCTTGCGCTTCGTCTCCGCACGGCCGAAGTGCGCGAGCTGAGCGAGGCCGATGGCTGCGTTGAGCGACGGCATCTGCACCCGGAGGCCGAAGCTGTCGACGTCGTACGTGGTGAGGCCGGCCCGGGCGGCAGCCGGGGCGGTGATCCCCAGGCTCCGTGCCCCCGTACAGCACCGGCACCACCGCCCGCGTGGAAGGCGTCAGGGCCTCCAGCACCTGGGGGCTCTCCGTGCACAGCGTGCGCGGGTCGATGTCGGCGAACCGCGGCGATGCCCCGGTGGCAAGGACGGCCTGCACGGTCGCGCAGAATGTGAAGGAGGGCACGATGACCTCGTGTCCGGGCCCGACCCCGGCAGACAGCAGCGCCACGTGAAGGGCGGCCGTGCCCGAGGCGACGGCCATGGTGTCCTCCACCGCCAGGAAGCGGGCGACTTCCGCTTCGAACCGGTCGGTGACGGCAGAGTGGTTGTAGTAGCCGCTGCGCAGGGCCTCACAGACCGCGGCCTCTTCCAGCCCGTACAGGAACGGGCGGGCGTTGTGGGCGAACCCCGCGGTGATCGCAGTGGTCATCCCCATGCCCCTTCAGAGGTCGGTCGGACGATCGGCCGGATCAGCGCCCTGGCCGGGGCGTACCCGTTACGGGCCTTGCGGCGAATCTCGCGCTGCAAGGCCCGCGGCGTTCCCCCCCGGACGGACCTCCGCCCCCCGGCGGAGCCTCGCGCACCGGTAGGTCTCAGACCGCCCCCCGGTCGCGCAGGGCCGTGCGGGCCGGGAGGGTGACGGCGGCCAGGCCGAGGGCTGCCGCGGTTGCCGCGAAGGCGGCGTACAGCAGGGGCGGGACGTGCGGGAACTCGCCGGTCAGGCCGCGCATCATCGGGGTCAGCGTGATCATGGCGATGGCGGTGCCCAGGGCCACGCCCGCCGCCGACACCAGCAGGCTCTCCCAGCCCAGCATGCGCAGCACCTGGCGCCGGGTGGAGCCGACCAGGCGGAGGGTGTTCAGTTCGCGGCGGCGGTCCAGGACCGTCATCACCAGGGTGTTGACCGCGGCGACGGCGGCGAAACCGCCCAGCACGGCGGCCATCATGTAGTTGGCCCAGGCGCCGAACTCGCGGTCCACGTTCTGCGCGAGCGCGTAGCCGGAGGCGTCGGTGACCTCGCCGAGCGGGGCGAGCGGCTCCGCGTCGCCGCCGCTGACCAGCAGGGTGTCGGCGAAGGCGGAGGTGACGTGCCCGTCCAGGGAGGCGCGGTCCATGGTCACCGCCGGCAGGCCCAGGCCGCGGCCGTAGACCGCGACGACCTCGGGAGCCGCCTTCGTGCCGTCGGGGAGGTAGAGGGACAGCTGGTCGCCGAGGCCGGTGTCCGTGGCGGTGGCGAGGGTCCTGTCGATGGCGATACGGCCCGGCCCCACCCGGTCCAGGTCGCCCTCGCGCACGTCCAGGTCCTGCACCTTCGCGAGCTGCGCGCCGGAGCCCGAGATGCCCTGGGTCGCCGTCCCCTGCAGCGAGGTCTCGCCGCCGCCCCGGACGGGCACCAGCACCTGCGTGTCCAGCAGGCTCACGGCCGCGTCGACGCCGGGCGCGCGGGCGGCCCGGTCGGCGGCGTCGGCGGGCAGGCCGGCCGGGGCGGTGACGACGTGGTCCGCCGTGATGCCGTCGCGCAGCTGCTCCGAGGCGACGTGGCTCTCGCTGGTGTGCATGAAGACCAGCGTCGAGGCGAAGGCCATCGCCAGCACGATCGGCGTGATCGCGGAGGCCAGGCGGCGGGCGTTCGTACGGGAGTTGGCGGCGGCCAGCGACGCGGAGGCGTCACCGCCGCGCAGCAGCAGGCCGAAGAGGGCCGCGCACGCCCTGGCCAGGATCGGCCCGAGCAGGGCGACGGCCAGCATGAAGAGCATGACCACGCCGAGGGAGGCGTTGGCCGCGTCGGAACCGGCGGCGGAGGCCGCCACACCGGCGAGCGCCGAGCCGCCGCCGACCGCGGCGAGACCGAGGACGGTACGGACGACACCCGGCCGCAGCCGCTCCACCGAGGCCTCGGCGAGCGCCTGGCCCGGCTTGATCTTCGCGGGCCTGCGCCCGGCCGCGAGGCCGGCGCCCAGCGCCGTGAGCAGCCCGACGCCGACGGCGGCCAGCAGCGGGAACCCCGAGACGTGCAGTTCGACCGCCTCGGGAACCGCCCCGCGGTCCTGCATCTGCCCGAACCACCAGTGCGCGAGCCCGATGCCCGGCAGGCAGCCGAGCAGCCCGGCGAGCGGGGCGACCAGGAGCGCCTCGGCGGCGACCGCGCGCCGGATCTGCCGCGGGGTGGCGCCGACGGCGCGCAGCAGCGCGAACTCGCGGGTGCGCTGGCCGACGGAGAGGGCGACCGTGCCGGCCGCGGTGAAGACCGCGACCAGGGTGGCGATGCCGCCGAAGGAGCCGCCGATCGCGAAGAGCGTCTCCTTGCCGTACGCCAGCCCGTGGTCCTCGACCTCGCCGCGGTCGTCCCCGGTCAGCGTCTGCGCGCCGGTGCCGGTGAGGGCCTTCTCCACGGCGGCGGCGAGGGCGTCCGTGTCGACCCCGTCCTTCGCCATGACGGCGATGGCGTCGGCCTTGCCGGGGTGCCCGGCCAGCACGGGCGCCTCGGCGTCGGCGAACCAGGCCGTGGCCGCGCCGCCCGCCCCCTCGCCCGCGGTGTCCCCGGCACCGGCCTCGGCCAGCCCGGACACCCGGAAGTCGGCGCGGCCGTCGGCCGTCTCCAGTACGACGGTGTCACCGACGCCCGCCCCGGCGCCGCGGGCCGCGTCCGCGCCGAGTACGACCTCGCCCGCGTGCGGTGCGGCGCCCTTCGACAGCGCGGTGCCGGTGAAGGCGTGCGAGCCCCAGCCGTGGCCGGTGAGCGCGCCCGACGCACCGTCGCCGTGCACCGGGAAGGTGAAGTCCGCTACGGCGGTGGCCGCACCCGGCACCCCGGCGGCCTTCGCCGCGAGCCCCGCGTCCACGCGGGCGGTGTCGGGCAGCGGATACGCGGTCTCCTCGGGGCCGTCGACGGTGTCGGCGACGACGCGCGCGGACTGGTCGGCCGCCGCGACGACCGGCGCGTTCGCGTACCGCTCGGCCGGCACCGAGGCGCGGATGCTGGTCTCCAGCAGGACACCGCAGGCCGCGACGATCAGCGCCGACATCATCAGCGCGACGAACGTGCCCGCGAACGAGGCGGGCTTGAAACGTACAGCCGCGCGGGCCAGGCCGTTGGGCTTGAGGCTCATGCCGCCACCCCCGCCCCGGCACCGGCGCCCGCCCCGGCCATCGCCCGCGTACGGCCGGTGAGCGCGGTCATCCGCGCCGCGATCTGCTCCGCCGAACCCCGCTCCAGGTGGTCGGCGAAGGCCCCGTCGGCGAGGAACAGCACCCGGTCGGCCCAGGCGGCCGCGGCCGGGTCGTGGGTGACCATGACGACGGTGGCGCCGAGGGTGTCCACCGCCTGCCGGAGCAGGCCGAGGACCTCGGCGGCGGTGCCGGTGTCGAGGGCGCCGGTGGGCTCGTCGGCGAAGATCACATCGGGGGCGGTGACCAGGGCGCGGGCGACGGCCACCCGCTGCTGCTGGCCGCCGGACAGCTCGCCGGGCCGGCGCCGCGCCTTGTCGGCGAGCCCGACCTGCGCCAGCACTTCGGCCGCCCGGCGGTGGTCCTGGCGCTGCCCGGCCAGGCGCATGGGCAGCAGCACGTTCTGCTCGACGGTCAGCGACGGCAGCAGGTTGAACGCCTGGAAGACGAAGCCGAGGCGGCTGCGGCGCAGCTCGGTCAGCTCGTTCTCGTTCATGCCGGTGATCTCCGTGCCGCCGAGGCGCACCGATCCCGCCGACGGCCGGTCGAGCCCGGCGGCGCACTGCAGGAAGGTGGACTTGCCGGACCCGGACGGGCCCATGACGGCGGTGAAGGTGCCGCGCGGCAGGGCGAGGTCGATGCCCGCGAGGGCGTGCACGGTGCCCGCGCCGCGGCCGTACTGCCGCCGGACCCCGCGCAGCTCGACGGCGAGCCCGGGCGTGGCGGCCGGAACCTCGGGGCGGTGGTCCACCCCGTCCACCCCCGCCCGGTCGTCCGCCTTCTGGCGCTTGCCCTTGCGTAGCCTCATGGTGCCGTCTCCCTCGTCCGTGCTTCGTGCGTCTCTGTGACGAGGTGAAGAGTGCGGGGACGGCTCGGCGCCGGGCGTCATACCCGGGAGCCAATGTGGAGGTGCTACCCCGGTAGGGGGAGAAGGAGAGCGGCCGGGTGCGCGGGACCGGCCGGGCGGGACTACTCTCCGGGGGCCACCAGCCCCGACTCGTACGCGAAGACCACCGCCTGCGCACGGTCGCGCAGGTCGAGCTTGGTGAGGACGCGGCTGACGTGCGTCTTGACCGTCTGCTCGGCCAGCACCAGGGTCCGGGCGATCTCCGTGTTCGACTGGCCGCGGGCGACCAGGGTGAGGACCTCGGTCTCGCGTTCCGTCAGCCCCTTGAGCCGCAGCGCGGGCTTGCCCCGTGAAGCAGCGGGGCGCTGCTTGGCGAAGTCCGCGATCAGGCGGCGCGTCACGGAGGGCGCGAGCAGCGCGTCGCCCGAGGCCACGACCCGTACGGCCGCGATGAGGTCGGCCGGCGGCGCGTCCTTCAGCAGGAAGCCGCTGGCGCCCGCCCGCAGCGCCTCGTACACGTAGTCGTCGACGTCGAACGTGGTGAGCATCAGCACCCTCGGCCGGTGGGTCACCCCCGGCGGCGGCGACAGCAGCCGGCGCGCGGCCTCCAGCCCGTCCATCTCGGGCATCCGCACGTCCATCAGCACGACGTCCGGATGCGTACGCCGGCTCAGCTCGACGCCCTGCGCGCCGTCGGGGGCCTCGCCCACCACGTCGATGTCGCTCTGGGCGGCCAGCAGCGCGGCGAAGCCGGCCCGCACCATGGCCTGGTCGTCGACGATGATGACGCGCGTCGTCACGTGAGGTCCTCTTCCGTCAGGGGGAGTTGTGCGGCGACCCGGAAGCCGCCGTCCGGCAGCGGCCCCGCGTCGAGGGTGCCGCCGACGAGCCGCACCCGCTCGCGCATGCCGACCAGGCCGTGCCCGGTGCCGCCCACTTCGAGCGGCCCGGCGGGCGGTTCGGGCGGCGGGTCGTTGACGACCAGGACGGTGAGCCGCTCCCCGCCCTGCCCCTCGCGCTGCCCGTCGCCCTGCCGTTCATCCCGCCCCTCGCCCTGCTCGTCGGCGGGCCGCGCAACCGACAGCGACACGTGCGTCGCCGCTCCCGGCGCGTGCCGTACGACGTTGGCGAGGGCCTCCTGGACGATCCGGTACGCCGACAGGCCCACCGCCTCCGGCACCTCGGCGTCGCAGGGGGTGAACTCCACCCACCCGCCCGTCCGCGCCGTCGCCTCGACCAGCTGCCCGATCTGCGCGAGGCCCGGCTGGGGCACGAGTTCGCCGTGCGCCTCTTCGTTGCGCAGCACGCCGAGGAGCCGTCGCATCTCGCCGAGGGACTCGCGTGCGGTCGCCGCGATGGACGTGAACTCCTCCCGCACGTCCGGCGGCAGCGCCGCGAGGCGGTACTCCGCGGTGTCCGCCTGCACGGTGATGACGGACATGTGGTGCGCCACCACGTCGTGCAGCTCGCGCGCGATGCGGGCGCGTTCCTCCAGCAGCGTGCGCCGGCCCCGCTCGGCCTCGCTGATCGTCTCCTGCTCGACCAGCCTGCGCTGCACCTCGTACCGCTCGCGCAGCACGCCGCCCAGCAGGAGCGCGACGCCCCCGAGGATGGTGAGCAACAGGTCCTTGGCGCCGGTGCCGTGCGGCGCCACGAACCCCAGGCCGACGTTGGCGCCCGCCGTCGCCAGCCACACCAGCAGCAGCGTCCGGCGCCGCTCGCGCAGGCCCAGGGCGAGGCAGAGGCCGACGTACCCGACGATCTCCATGGGCGGGAACGGCCACAGCAGCCGCTCCTGGAAGTCGACGGTGAGCAGCATGAGCGCACCGGCCACGTCCGCGGCGAAGACCACGTACCAGGCCTGCAGCGGCCGTACGACGGCGAGCAGCAGCGGGGCGGCCTGGGCGACGGCCAGCGCGCTCGCGAGGCCGCCGTTCAGTCCGTAGTCGGCGGTGAGGACCACGATGGTGGTGGGCAGCAGGGCGACGCACAGCACGAACGCCACGGCCCACGGCAGCAGCCGCACCCACCGCCGCGACGCGCCCGCGAGCAGCGCGCGCGGGCGTTCCGCCTCCACTGGGGTCATGGGCACCAGCCTAGGCGCCCGGTGCTCCTCAGAAGTCGGCACGCAGCGGTTCTCCCACCTCGTGCATGTGCCGCAGGGCCTGCCGGTAGGAGTCGGCGAGGCCGGTCTCCGCGTAGGGGATGCCGAGGTCGCGGCAGCGGGCCTTGACCGCGCCCTGGGCGGGCCGGAGGTGCGGGCGGGGCATGCTGGGGAACAGGTGGTGCTCGATCTGGTAGTTGAGGCCGCCGAGGAACCAGTCGGTGAGGAAGCCGCCCCTGATGTTGCGGGAGGTGAGCACCTGGCGCCGCAGGTGCCCCCACTTCTCGCCGTCGGGGTCCGGGTCGGGCATGTCCATCCCCTTGTGGTTGGGCGCGAAGGCCAGGCCCAGGTGCAGCCCGAACAGGGCCTGGTGGAGGGCGGCGAAGACGACGGCGTGCGCGAGCGGCATGGTCGTCAGGAGCAGGGTGACGTACCCGGCGACATGGGCGGCGAGGAGCGTGCCCTCCACCAGGCGCGCCCGGCCCTGCTGGCGCCGCAGGTCCTGGAAGCCGTGGAGCTTCAGGGCGACGCCTTCGAGGAGGGTGAGGGGGAAGAACAGCCACGCCTGGTGCCGGGTGAGCCAGCCGCGGAAACCCACGCGCGTGGCGGCCTGACCGCTGGTGAAGACGAGCACGTCGGCGGCGACGTCGGGGTCCTTGTCGATGTGGTTCGGGTTGGCGTGATGGCGGTTGTGCTTGTCGTTCCACCACGCGTAACTCATGCCGAGCAGCAGATTGCCGTGGACGAGCCCGATGCGGCGGTTGACGGCGCGGCTGCCGCTGATCTGGGCGTGGCCCGCGTCGTGGCCGATGAACGCCGTACGGGCACACAGGACGGCGAGGACGGGCGCGAGCGCGAGCACCCACCACGAACCGCCGAGGAGCGCCATGCCGGTGCCGACGGCGACGAGACCGAGCGCGTTGACCGCTATGGTGCGCGCGTACCAGCCGGTGCGCCGTTCGAGCAGCTGCTGCTCCTTGACCTCGCGCAACAGCGGCGTGAACTCACTGCCGGTGTCCGGCGGGACGATTTCGCGGGGCAGGGGCAGGGGCAAGGGCAGGGGCAGGGGCGGGGGCGGGGGCATGGGGCTCCTTGGTGGTGTGGGTGGGTAGGCGGGTGGGTGAGTGGCTCTCTGGGAATCGCCGGCGCCCTGGGAGCCTCACGCCGCCAGCGCGAAGTAGCCGAAGCCCGCCGCCAGCACCGCCGCCGCCGTACGCCGGGCCGTGCCGGTGCGGTCCCACGGGGACTCCAGCGGCCGGGCGAACTTCGCGATGGCCACGAGCAGCCCCGCGAAGAGCGGCATCCAGGCCAGCCGGGCCAGGACCCAGCCGCCCGTGTCGGGTGCGGCGGTCAGCCCGGGGACCTCACCGACGTACGAGCCGGGGACGGCGGCGGCGAGCATCGCCGTCTGGTGCCAGCACAGGATCGTCATCGCCGACAGGTTGACGATGACCACCGGCGCCCACAGGGCGGGCCGCCGCAGCAGCCGGGCCAGCCGGTCGCGCAGCAGGATCGCCGCGCCGGACTGGGCGGCGGCGAGCGCGAGGACCAGCAGGGACGGCGGGTGGGAGTTGGTCCGGGCCTCGCCGGGCACGCCCACCATCGACATCGGGTAGTGGAAGGCGAGCAGCAGCACGGCGAACAGCGCCGTACCGCCCGCCAGCAGCAGCCACGCCCCGCGCCGGCCGATCCGCCCGTCCGCCCAGGACACGCCCAGTTGGTAGGCGAACATCCAGCCCGGCAGCAGATTGAGCAGACTCAGCCAGGACGGCATCCCGTCCGCGAAGGGCCCGTACCGCAGGAAGTCGACCACCGCTACGGACCCGATCAACGGCACCGCGGCCCAGGAGCCGAGGCGCCGGGACGCGCGGACGCAGTACGGCGTGAGAGCCGTGATCACGGCATAGACGCCGACGAACCACAACGGCTGGACGACCAGCGTGGAGGCGGTGTGCAGGGTGTCGCCCGGCACACCGAGGCCGTAGTGCAGCAGAGGAAGCAGCAGCGCCCATACGGCCGTGACACCGAGGACCGGCCGCCCCAGCCGCCTGAGCCGCCCGGCCGTCCACTCCCGGACCGACCCCTTGCGACGCCGGTAGGAGAGGTACGAGGAGTAGCCGCCGACGAGGAAGAAGATGCCCAGCATCTGGAGGACCCAGCTCGCCGGGGCCAGGGCGCCGAACGTGGCCAGCGGGCTGGCGTTGTGCAGTCCGCCGTCGCCGTCGAGGGTGAAGCCGCCGACCAGCCAGTGACCGGTGGGCACGGCCAGCAGCGCCAGCGCGCGCAGGCCGTCGATCGCACGGTCGCGGTGGGCCGGGGTCCGCTCGTCGACCCCGGTGCTGAACTTCGCGAGCTTGGTGAGCACCCTCATGACAGCTCTCCGTCCAGCTCTCCGTCCAGCTCTCCGTCCGCGATCGCCGCGAACGCGGCCAGGGTGGAGGTGCCGGGCGCGAAGTACTCGTCGTGCGCCGGGACGTCGGCGGCGGGCAGGACGGTCGCGCCGAAGCCGGGCGAGGTGGGGTCGGCACCGTGGCCGAGGCCCAGGAACTCGACGTTGGGGACGCGGTCGATCCAGTCGTCCGGGGACTTCGCCGCCCAGACGTGGGCGTCGGTGCCGAGGGCGCCGACGTCGTCGGCGCGCATGCCGGGCGAGCCCATGACGACGATGTCCTCGGCGTCGGTGTCGTCGGCGGCGAGGCCGCAGACCACCGAGCCGTAGCTGTGGCAGAAGAGGGCGGGATCGGGGAGACCGGCCGCGTCCAGCCCCTCGGTGAGACGGACCAGCCGCTCGGCCCCCGCCTCGGCGAGCCGCCCGGTCGCCAGGTCCGGGCCGATGCCGGAGGGCGTGGTGTATCCGGCCCAGGCGATGACGGCCGTGTCGTCGCCCGCCGCCGCCTGGAGGTCGGCGGCACGCTGCGCCGTACGGTCGAAGGCCGAGGCGTCGATGTCAGAGCCCGGGACGATCACCGAGACGTGGGCGGCGTTCTCCAGGTCGCCCGCGACCCGCGCGATCGTGCCACGCCCGCGCGGGTCGTACGCCAGCACCCGGTCCCCCGCGGGCGCGTTGGCCTCGTAACGGAGGTGCACGGGGACGCCGTCGAGGTTGCCCACGACGGTCGGATGGTCCTCGACGAGTCCGTGCTGCTGGGCGCCGCTCAGCCCGGCGAAGAACGCCGCCACCTCGGCCGGAGTGGCCGTGGCGGGGTCCGGCAGCTCCCTGCCCAGGGAGTCGTCCGCCAGCCAGGCGGCGGTACCGGGGAGCGGGCCGCCGGGCACGCTCGCACTGCTCGCCGACGCCCAGCCGGCCGTGCCGCCGACCAGCAGCGTGGTCAGTACGGCGGTGGTCAGGACCCTCTTGAAGCTCCTGAAGCGACCCATCCGTCCGCCTCCTCCGTCTCGTCGTGACGCTGACGGAGGGAAGGTAGGAAGACGGTGCGAGCCGGGACGTCACTCTGGGGAGCCAAGCCGGGGGTGATACCCCGGTAGGGGGTGGGGTGGGGTGGGGTGGGGTGGGTCAGGCTCTGCCAGGTGTCGCGTCACCCGCGTCACCGCGCGGCACCCGCGTCACCCCGCCCGTCGCGGTGGCAGCCGCCGGATCAGGAGGCCGGTGACCACCGCGAGGGCCACCAGGAGCCACGCGCAGCCGATCAGCGCGTCCGTGAAGTCCGTGACCGTCACGTTCGCCGCCGCGGCCTGCGGATCGGTGCCGAGCAGGGCGACGAAGAGCGTGCCGAAGACGGCGACGCCCAGGGAGATGGCCGCCTGGTTGACGGTGAGCAGGACGGCGGAACCCGCACCGGCGTCCTCGGCGGGGACGGTCGCGAGGATGCTGCCGACCAGCGGCGCCGCGACGAGGCCGCCGCCCGCACCGGCGACGAGCAGCGCCGGGGCCATGGCGAGTGCCGCCAGGGGCGCGGACGACGCGGGGCCGGGCAGCAGGGTGACGATGAGGACGAGATAGCCGGCCGCCATGGTGCCGGCGCCTGCGACCAGCACCTTCTTGCCGTACCGGGCGACCAGTCTCCGTCCGGCCATCGACGCGGCGGCGAAGCCGATGCCGAGCGGCAGGAAGGCGGTGCCCGAGCCGAGCGGCGACAGGTGCATGCCCTCCTGGAAGACGTAGGCGAGCAGCAGGAACAGCCCGTAGTTGCCGCTGTAGAAGGCGACGACGACGGCCAGGCCGAGACTGAACCCGCGCCTGCGCAGGAGGGAGGGCCGCACGAGGGGCGAGCCGCCGGCCTCGGCGCATCTCCGCTCCACCCGCCACAGCGCGGCCAGCGCCAGCACCGAGCCGGCGAACGACGGCCAGATCCACAGCGGCCAACCACTCGCCTGGCCCCGGATCAGTGGGTAGACGAGCAGCGTCATGGCGAGCGCGGTCAGCAACAGCCCGGGGACGTCGAGCCGCCGGCGCGGTCCGGGCCGCGACGCCGGGAGGAGTACGGCGGCGCCCGCCGCGGCGGCCAGACCGACCGGCACGTTGACCAGGAACACCGAACGCCAGCCCAGGCCGAGCACGTCGAGGTCGAGCAGCAGCCCGCCGAGCAACTGCCCGGCGATCGCTCCCAGCCCCAGGGTCGCGCCGTACCGTGCCAGCGCCCGGGGGCGTTCCTCCGGCGGGAAGACGGTCTGGATCAGCGCCAGCACCTGGGGGAGCATCAGGGCGGCGGCCAGTCCCTGCCCGATGCGCAGGACCACCAGCACGTCGACGTTCGGCGCCGCCGCGCACGCCGTCGACATCACCGCGAACGCCAGCAGGCCGGTGACGAAGACCCGCTTGTGCCCGTAGGCGCCGCCCAGGCGCCCTCCGGTGGTCAGGCCGACGGCGTAGGCGAGCACGTATGCGCTGATCACGAGCTGGATGTCGGAGAATCCCGCCCGCAGGTCGCGCTGGATGGAGGGGGCGGCGACGTTGACGATCAGCACGTCGAGGATGCCCATGAAGGTGGCGGCGAGCAGCGCGGCCTGCGCACCCCGCCGCGGCCCGTCCCCAGAACCGTCGGTACCCGTCTCCGCTCGCGTCACATCGCCGACCCCTATCACCCCCACGCCGGTGAACGGGTGTCACGCGGGTGCGGCGGCCGGGAAGTCCGCCGAAATGCGGTAACCGCGCTCAGACGGAGGCCGCCGCCGTCCACCCCCGCAGCAGCGCCAAGCGCTGCTCCTTCGTGGGGGCGACGTCCTCGGGCTCGTCCCGGCGCCAGCCGAGCAGTTCACCGACGGAGGTGGAACCGTCGGCGAGGCGGGCGAGAAGGGTACGGGAGAGGTCGTACTCGTCCGGGGTGTGGATCCCGCCGGTGACTGCGGCCAGAACGCTCGCCTCGACCGTGCCGTCGCCCTCCGTCTCCACCAGCACCGTGAAGAGCGGCGGCTGCTCACCGTCGCCCGTGAACAGCACGACGACCGAGTCGAACGCCATGGACGCCAGCCGCCGCCCGGCCGACCGCACGGCCACGTCGCGCACGTCCAGCCCGCGCACCTCGTCCCAGCCCCAGGACCGGCCGCCCTGCCCGTCCCCCAGGATCTCCACCCCGCCCTCGGTCAGCCGCACCCCGGGAGCCGCACCGGCGGGCTTCGCCCCCACGTACACACACCCCTCAGTGATCCAGAACAGGCCGACCATGGCCATGGGCGTCTCCCCCCGACGGGTACGGATGTCGCTGTCGTGGGTGGAGACGAACACACCCACGCCGAGGTTCCCACGTCAGACCTCCGGCCGGTGACGTGGAACGCCCTCCCCTCGACGCGCTCCGGAGGACGGCCCGGAGGCCGTCCGCTCCGGAGGCCGTCCTCCTCGCCGTCGTTCGGTGATCAGGGCGCCGCGGCGCGTTCCGCCGAGGGCGTCGGTTGGGGAGCCGACCGGTCCAGGGACGTGACGACGGAGGCGTGGAACCGCTGCACGGCGTCGTCGACGCTCCGGATGAAGCCCGACTCCGTCTTGCCGCGGGAGTTGCCCATGCCCTTGAAGAGGGAGAGCCGGAAGCCGGTGATCTGGGCGCCGTTCTTCGGGAGCATGTCCCCGGGCTCCGGGCGCAGCCGCTCCAGAGTGCCCCGCGGACCGCCCGTCTCCCCCTCGACCAGCGTCTCGACGTGCAGGTCGGCCGGTGCCTCGGCCAGCCGCTTAATGAGGCGCTTCGACCAGGTCAGGGGGTACCCCTGCTCGGGTGCCGGGATGTCGAAGGACGTGCGCAGCTTTCCGGTGCGCAGGTCGGCGGTGATCGCCAGTACGCCAGGGGTGCCTTCGATGCGCAGTTCGGCGTGCAGTCTGCCGTCCGCGCACAGGCGGTCCGCCATGTCCGCCCGCCGGGCTCCGGGATCGGCTCCGCGCTTCGCGCGCCGTACGGGGAGCACCTTGTGCCCGAGTTCGCCGCCGAGTCCCAGGCAGACCTGCCTGATGAGACGCTCCCAGCTCTCGACCACCTCCAGCAGGCGCGGATCGCCCTGGCACAGGGTCTCGTCGTCGATGCCGCGGCGAACGGGCACCCACGCCGCGCCCATGTTCTGGAAGCCGTGGCAGCCGGAGTTCTCGTGCTGGAGGTAGTGGAGGAGTTCCTGGAGCAGCCAGGCGTGTGCGGCGTTGCCGACGCCCTCGTGCCGCAGCAGCATCTGTGCCTGGTGGGCCACCTCGGCCCAGGACAGGTGCCACAGGGCCACCTTGTGCTTGCGCCGGCCGTCGATCTTGACGTCGACGAGCGGGCTGCCCTCCAGCGCGACGTCGTTCGAGAGCGTGATGACGGCCTCGTAGCCGCGTCTGGCGGCGATGTCCGCGTACGCCTGCACCTGTTCGGGCTTGAGTGCGTTGCCGTTGGTCTTGGTCTCGACCAGCGCCGTCCACAACTTGCCGGCCCGCTCCACCCGGATGACGCCGTCCGGGCGGCGCGGGGTGTCGCCGTGCGGCAACGAGACCTCGGTGAAGGTCTCCATGCGGCCGGCCGGAGCACCGAAGGCGGCGGTGAGCCTCCTGCCGAACTCCGGCACCTGCGCCATCACCGACAGCAGCACCGAGGTGGCACGTGTCTCGCGGTCCCGGTCGCTCTTGAGCGCGGACACCGGGAAGAGCCTCGCCTCCTTCCAGGAGTCGTTCTCCGCGAGGGACTTCTTCACCACCTTGGGCAGGGTGACCTTCTTCTTGGCGGTGCGCGGACGTGCGGCGGTCTTCTTCGACTGCGCGTCCTCCTGCGGCCGCCGGGGAGCGGGGACCGCTTCCAACGGCGCGGACGGCACCTGCTCGGCCGTCGCCGCGGGTGCGGATTCCTGCACCGCGGTGCGGGCCGGCTGCTCCTCGGTGACGGCCGCGGGACGGGCGGTGTCCGCCGCCTCGTCGTCCGGCTGCTCGTCCTCGCTGGACGCGTCGTCGTCGATGTCGACGCCGAAGTCGGTCGCGAGCCCGGCCAGGCCGTTGTCGTAGCCCTGGCCGACGGCCCGGAACTTCCATTCCTCACCGCGGCGGTACAACTCGCCGAAGATGAAGGCGCTCACCGACCCGGCGTCGTCGATCGCGAACCGCAGCAGGCCGTCGCCGGTCCCGTCGGCCAGGGTCACCCGGAGGTCGTCCAGCTCTCCGAAACGGGCGCCCTCGTACCGGCTCGCCGCGACGACCACCCGCTCCACGTCCGGCGGAATCGCCGTCAGATCGAAGACGATACGGTCCTCGCTGCCCTCCCCCGTGGGAGCCTTGCCCAGGAGCTGCACACTGCCGTCGGCAGCGACCGCGTTGTTGTAGAAGTAGAAGTCGGCGTCGCTGCGCACCTTCCCCTGGCCGCCCAACAGCAGGACGGACACGTCCGCATCGCCTTCGCCGGTCGGACTGGCCCATCCCAGGCTCACGATCACCGAGCCGACGCTGTCGCTCAGAGTCGACAGGGCGATGTTGGACCCCTTGACCATTTCGTACACAGAACCCCCCAAGCACTTGCGTTCGAGCGCGGACGGACTCCCCCAGCCCGTCCGCCGTGTCGCGCTGTGACTCACAGCACACTCAGCGCACGGCGGCACTCTAATGCGTGGTGGGGGCAATCGGGGGTCAAGCGCACAAGGCGCCTGGAAGGGAACGGAACGCGGCCGACCGGGGGGGGCGATCGGCGGCGTCGCGTTACGACGCCACCGGTGTCGTCGGGCCGACCAGTTCCGTCAGGACGTCCTCCATGGTGACGAAGCCCAGGACCGCGCCCGTCTCGCCGGTGACGGCGGCGAGGTGGCTGTCCTCGGTGCGCAGGGCGGTGAGGGTGTCGTCCAGGGGGGTGTCGATGCGGACGCGGGTGACGCGGTGCAGGGCCGTGCGCGGGAAGGGGCTCTCGCGGTCGGTCAGGCCCAGGGTGTCCTTGATGTGCAGGTAGCCGAGGACGGTGCCGCCGGGGCCGGTGACCGGGAAGCGGGAGTAGCCCGCGTCGGCGGCCATGCGTTCCAGCCGGGCCGGGGTGACCGTGTGCGGGACGGTGCGCATCTTCTGGGCCGGGACCAGGATCTCGCCGACCGGGCGGGTGCCCAGCTCCAGCGCGTCGCGCAGGCGCTCGCCGTCGGCCGGGGTGAGCAGTCCGGCCTCGCTGGCGTCGACCACCATGCGGGCCAGCTGGTCGTCGGTGAAGACGGCCTCGACCTCGTCCTTCGGCTCCACCCGCAGCAGCTTGAGCAGCGTGTTGGCGAAGGCGTTGATGCCGAAGACGACCGGCTTCAGGGCCCGGGTGAGGGCGACCAGCGGCGGGCCGAGGAGCAGCGCGGTGGTCGCCGGGGCGGCCAGCGCGATGTTCTTCGGGATCATCTCGCCGATCAGCATGTGCAGGTACGTCGCCAGGGTGAGGGCGATGGCGAAGGCCACCGGGTGGACCAGCGCGTGCGGCATGTGGACCGCCTCGAACACCGGCTCCATCAGGTGCGCGATGGCCGGCTCCGCGACCGCGCCGAGCACCAGGGAGGAGACGGTGATGCCGAGCTGGGCCGTGGCCATCATCTGGGAGATGTGCCGCAGGCCCCACAGGGTCATCCGGGCGCGCTTGTCGCCCGTCTTCGCGCGCGGCTCGATCTGGCTGCGGCGCACCGAGATCATGGCGAACTCGGCGCCCACGAAGAACGCGTTGGTCAGCAGCGTCAGCGCGCCGATGAAGAGCTGTACGACGGTCATCGGGCCGGCTCCCGCTCGTCCCGCGCCGACCGGGCGACGGCCGGCCGCTCGTACGCCGACCGCTCGTACGCCGACTGGGCGCCGTCCGCCGCGGGGGCGGTGACGCGGAGGCGGTCGGCGCGGTGGTGGTCGACGTCGAGGACGTCGATGCGCCAGCCGTCCAGGGCGACCACGTCACCCTTGGCGGGGATGCGCGTCAGGTGGGTGGCGACCAGGCCGGCCAGGGTCTCGTACGGCCCCTCCGGCGCGGTCAGGCCGATGCGCGCCAGGTGGTCCAGGCGCAGCGAGCCGTCGGCCTCCCAGGCCGCGCGGCCGTCGGGGTCCGCGGGGGCGGGCAGCAGGTCCGGTATCTCGACCGGGTCGTGCTCGTCGCGCACCTCGCCGACGACCTCCTCGACGATGTCCTCGACGGTCGCCACGCCCGCCGTGCCGCCGTACTCGTCGATGACGACGGCCATGGTGCGGGTGGCGCGCATGCGCTCCAGGAGGCGGTCGGCGGGCAGGCTGTCCGGCACCAGGAGCGGCGCGGTGGCCAGCTCGGTGACGGGGGTGGCCCGGCGCTTCTCCGGCTCCAGGGCCAGCACGTCGCGGATGTGGACGGTGCCGACGACCTCGTCCAGGCTGTCCCGGTAGACCGGGAAGCGGGACAGGCCGGTGGCGTGCGAGAGGTTCGCGGCGTCGGCGGCGGTGGCGCGGGCCTCCAGGGCCTTGACGTCCACGCGCGGCGTCATGACGTTCTCCGCGGTCAGCTCGCTCAGGTGGAGCGTACGGACGAACAGCTCGGCCGAGTCCGCCTCCAGGGCGCCCTCCGCGGCCGAGTGCTGGGCGAGGGCGACCAGCTCCTCCGCGCTGCGGGCGGAGGCCAGCTCCTCGGCCGGTTCCAGGCCGAAGCGGCGCACGAAACGGTTCGCCGTGTTGTTCAGGTGCCGGATGAAGGGGCCGAAGGCGGTGGTGAAGCCGCGCTGCGGGCCCGCGACGACCTTCGCGACGGCCAGCGGACGGGAGATCGCCCAGTTCTTGGGGACCAGCTCGCCGACGACCATCAGGACGACGGTGGAGAGCACCACGCCGAGCAGGGTCGCCACCGTGGAGGCGGCGCCGCCCAGGCCGATCGCCGTCAGCGGGCCGCGCAGCAGCACCGAGATCGACGGCTCGGCCAGCATGCCGATGACCAGCGAGGTCACCGTGATGCCGAGCTGGGCACCGGACAGCTGGAGGGTCAGGGAGCGTACGGCCCTCAGGGCGCCGTCCGCGCCGCGCTCACCGGACTCGGCGGCACGCTCCAGGTCGGAGCGCTCGACGGTGGTGAGGGAGAACTCGGCCGCGACGAAGAGCGCGCAGGCCAGGGTGAGGAGGAGGGCCAGCAGGAGCAGCAGGACCTCGGTCACCGTGCCACCCCGCTTCCCTCACGCGCATACGGGGGCACTGGCGGGCCGGCCGTGGCACGGCCGGTACTGGGAGGCTCCATTACGGAACGGGACTCCTTAACGGGGTCGGTGGGCGCCGGTACCAGCCGGGCACCCGAGGATTCTTCCTCATGGTAAAGGACGAGCAAAGAGATCGGGAGTCCTGAGACCCCTATGCTTCTACTCGCCTGTAGAGAACGGCCGGCCGGTTCCGGTTGTTCCCCACACGAACGTGAAGGAGAGAACGCCTCGATGGTGTTCAAGCGGCTGCTCGGTTCCCTCGGCGTGGGCGGACCCACGGTGGACACGACGTTCGACCCGGGCGCCGCCCGGCCGGGGGGCACGCTGTCGGGCCGGGTCCGCCTCGTCGGCGGCACCGCCGGCCACGACGTCGAGCAGGTCGCGCTGGAGCTGGTGGCCCGCGTGGAGACCGGGCACGGGGAACCCGGGCACGTGGAGACCGGGCACGGGGAGACCACCGTCGTAGGGGACGGCGAGGGCGTCGTCGTCGTCTTCGGCCGGCACACCGTGGGCGGGGCCTTCCGGCTCGCGGCGGGCGAGGAGACGAGCATCCCGTTCACGGTGACACTGCCCTGGGAGACCCCGGCCACCGAGCTGTACGGGCGGCAGCTGGGCGTCGTGCTCGGCGTGCGCACCGAGCTGGCGGTCGCCGGCGCCCGGGACAGCGGCGACCTGGACCCGCTCGCCGTGGCGCCGCTCCCGGCCCAGGAGGCCGTCCTGGCGGCCCTCGGCCGGCTCGGCTGCGGCTTCCGCTCCGCCGACCTGGAGTACGGCCGCATCGGCGGCACCGGGCAGCAGCTGCCCTTCCACCAGGAGATCGAGCTGACCCCGCCCCCGCACTACGCCCACCAGGTCGACGAGATCGAGCTGACCTTCCTGGCCGTACCCGGCGCCCTCGAGGTGGTGCTGGAGGCGGACAAGCGCGGCGGTCCGCTCTCCGACGGCCACGGCGGCCACGACGCGCTCAGCCGCTTCACCGTCCCGCACGAGGGCCCCGCCGGACCGCAGGACTGGGACGCCCTCGTCGACGGCTGGATGCGGGAGCTGGTCGAGCACCGGGCGTCGTACGGCTCCCACGCCGTGTACGGCCACGGCTCCGGGGTCGGGGAAGGCTGATAGCTTCTACAGTGCTGTAGAGATTCGGGGCCGCCAGTCCCGGCCTCCCCGACCAGCCCGATCACCCCTTCCCGCCCCCCTTCCCGCCCCCCTTCCCGTCACCCCCCTTCCCGTCCGACCGGTACGGAGTACGGAGTTCTCATGGCCCTGTGGGACCGCTTCAAGGAGTCCGCGTCGCAGATGCAGACGCAGCTCGCGGCGAAGAAGAACGACCTCAAGAGCGGCGCCTTCCGCGACGCGAGCATGGCGATGTGCGCGCTGGTCGCCGCGGCCGACGGCAGCGTCGACGCCTCGGAGCGGCAGCGGGTCGCCCAGCTGATCTCGACCAACGAGGTGCTGCAGAACTTCCCCGCCGACGACCTGCGCCGCCGCTTCGAGGAGAACCTGGACAAGCTGTCCGCCGACTTCGCCTTCGGCAAGGTCGGCATCCTCCAGGAGATCGCCAAGGCGAAGAAGAAGCCCGCCGAGGCACGGGCCGTGGTCCAGATCGGCATCGTGATCGGCGGCGCCGACGGGGACTTCGACAAGGACGAGCGCGCCGTGGTCCGCGAGGCGTGCTACGCCCTCGACCTGCCGCCGCACGAGTTCGACCTCTGAGAGCCTTCGAGGGCCGCTGAGAGGCCACTGAGAGCCACCGGGCCCCGCGAGCGCCGGGCCCGCCGGCCGTGCCGTAGATTCCGTGTGCGGGCCCGTGCCGCGGGCCCGCGACCGTACGTCCCCCAGGAGAGCGCCGTGTTCGGACTCAGCGAGCTCGCGATCATTCTCGTCGTCGTCGCGGCCGTCCTGGCCGTCAAGAAGCTCCCCGAGCTGACCCGCTCGGCGGGCAAGTCGGCCCGCATCCTCAAGTCCGAGGCCCGCGCGGCGCGGGACGCGGACGAACCGGGGACGCCGCGCGTCATCCCGGGCGAGACGGTCAAGCGCGAGGACACCGACACCGACACCGGTACCGGCGCCGACCCCCGGGGCTGAGCCCGGTCCGTCTCACGCGCGGGGCTCGCGGTCCCCGGCGCGGGTGCGGTGCGGGCCCAGTTCGCGCAGGACCTCGCCGAGTTCGGCGGCGGTGAGCGCGGGCGCGGGCAGGGCCGCGGCGGCCGGCGCGGTACGCAGGCCGCCCAGGAACAGGGCGAGGGGGCGGCGCCAGGCGTCCGGCCCGGTCACGGCCGCGGGCGCGGACGCCGCGGTCGCCGTGGCCGCGGTCGCCGTGGCCGCGGTCGCGGTCGCGGTCGCGGCGGTCAGTGCCGGGACGGCGCGGCCGAGCGCAGCGAGCCCGAACAGGACGTCCTCGGTGGTGACGTCGGCGCGGACGGTGCCCTCGTCGCGCAGGCGGGTCAGCAGCGCGTCCACGGTCCGGCGGTTGTGCTCGTGCACGGCCTCCAGGCTGTCGACACCCCGCAGGTGCGTGGTCATGAGGTCGTTGGAGCCCCGGTCCGCGGCCAGGGCGCCGAAGACCACCTCCAGATAACCGGTGAGCCCGGCCCACGCGTCCGGCGCCTTCCTGGCCCGCTCCCCGGCGTCCATCGTGCCGGTCAGCGAGTCCCTGAACACGGCGTCCACCAGGGCGGCACGGGTGGGGAAGTGGCGGTAGAGCGTCGCGTTGCCGACCCCCGCCCGGCGCGCGATCACGTCCAGCGCCGCGTCCAGCCCCTGCTCGGTGAACACCTCGTGGGCCGCCTCCAGCAGAAGCTCCCGGTTGCGCCGTGCGTCACGTCGCTGCCGGGGCGCTCCGTCGTGTGCGCCGTCGGTCATCCTCGCCCTCCGGGTCGTACGAACCGGGGAGTGCTCCCCGTGCTCCGAACGCCGATGCTATCGTCGGCCGAGGAAACGGGGAGCGCTCCCCGTTTAGCCGTCTCTTTCACAGGAGGTCCCATGACCGCGCCCACCTCCGAGGAACTGGCCGCCCTGCGGGCCGTGGGCGCCGTGCACCGGGTGCTCGTGCCGGGCAGCGGGGAGAGCCGGCTGGTGGTGACGCGCGACGCGGCACGGGCCGCGCTCACCGACCCGCGGCTGCGCAACGACATCCGGCACTCCGCTTCCTGGGACAGCGACGGCGGGCACGCCATCGGCCACAACATGCTCCAGAGCGACCCGCCGCAGCACACCCGCCTGCGCCGGCTGGTCGCCGGACACTTCACGCCGGGCCGGACCGCCGCGCTGCGCCCGCGCGTCGAGCGCATCGCGCACGACCTGCTGGACGCGCTGCCGCGAGCGGGCACGGCCGACCTGGTCGCCCGGTACGCGCTGCCGCTGCCGGTCACGGTGATCTGCGAGCTGCTGGGCATCCCGGAGAACGACCGCGGAACCTTCCACACCTGGTCGAACGAGCTGGTCATGCCCACTTCGCCCGAGGCGGCCGGGTCGGCGGCGACCGCGCTGACCGGTTACCTCACCGAGCTGACCGACGCCAAGCGCCGCACCCCGGACGGCACGCTGCTCGGCGACCTGGTCGGCGCGGCCGACAGCGGCGAACTCACCCCCGGCGAACTGCTCGGCATGGCCTTCCTCATCCTGGTCGCCGGGCACGAGACGACCGTCAACCTGATCTCCGCCACCGTCCACGGCCTGCTCACCCACCCCGACCAGCTGGCCCGCCTGCGCGCCGAGCCGGAGCTGACCGAGGCCGCCGTGGAGGAGTCGCTGCGCTACCACTCGCCCGTCCACGCCTCCGCGTTCCGTTTCGCGGCCGAGCCGCTGGAGCTGGCGGGCACCGCGATCGCGGCGGGCGAGTCGGTACTCGTCTCCCTCGCCGCCGCCTCCCGCGACCCGGCGCACTTCCCCGACCCCGACCGCTTCGACATCGGCCGCCGCCCGCGGGGCCACCTCGGTTTCGGCCACGGCCCGCACCACTGCCTGGGCGCCCCGCTGGCCCGCGTCGAGGCCGCCGTCGCCGTACGCCTGCTGCTCGACCGGCATCCCGCGCTCGCCCTCGCCGCCGACCCGGCGACGCTCACCTGGCGCACCAGCACCCTGCTGCGGGGGCTGGTGGAACTGCCGGTGCGGCTCGGCTGATCCCACTCGGTACGGGCTCAAGAAGGGTCCTCGGGAAGGATCCTCAGGAAGGGTCCTCAAGAAGGGTCCTCAAGAAGGATCCTCCGGTACGGCCGACAGCAGGCTGTGCACGATCGGCCCCGCCGAGCCGCCGCCGGTGACGCCCTCCTCGACGACCACGGCGACGGCGACGTTGCCCCGGTGGGCGACGAGCCAGCCGTTGTTGTCCTGGTCGTCGGAGACCTCGGCGGTGCCGGTCTTGGCGCCGACCGCACCCGGCAGGTCGGCCAGGACGCGCGCGGTGCCGTCGGTGACGGTGGCCCGCAACAGACCGCGCAGCTGGGTGACGACCTCGTCGGGGAGCGGCTCGGTGCGGGTCTCGTCCTCGTTGCCCGCGGTGACGGACGGCTGGTGGAACTCTCCGGAGACCGCGGTGGCCGTCACCGACGCCATGATCAGGGGGTTGGCCTGGACGCGGCCCTGCCCGATCATCGACGCGGCCTTCTCCGTCTCGTCCTTGGGCACCGGCACCGAGCCGTCGTACGTCGGGATGCCGATGTGCCACTCCTGGCCGACACCGAAGTAGGTGCGGGCGACCTTGCCCAGCTCCCCGTCGTCGAGCTTGCCGCGCAGGCTGATGAAGGCGGTGTTGCAGGACTCCGTGAAGTCCTTGCGGAAGGTGGCGCCGGGGTGTTCCGAGGTCTCCACGTTGTGGAACTCCTTGCCCACCGTCAGGTACTTGGGGCAGTCCACGACGTCGTCGGGCGCGACCGCGTCCTTGAGCAGCAGGGCGCTGCTGGTGACGATCTTCCAGGTGGAGCCGGGCGCGTAGGTGCCGGAGGCGGCGCGGTTGAAGCCGGCGGAGGGCGAGTTGGCGAGGGCGAGGACCTCGCCGTTGTCGACGCGCAGGGCGACCAGGGAGGCGTTCTTGCCGTCGGCCTCCTTGAGGGCCTGCTCGGCGGCGGACTGCCAGCCGGCGTCCAGGGTGGTGCGCACGGGCCGGTCCGCCGTCGCCGGGTCGGGCTCCTTGCCGAAGGACGCCTCGGTGCGCACGGTCTCGCCGGTGGTCCGGTCGACCAGCTCGACCGCGCCGCGCGGGCCGCCGCCGCCCGCGTCACCGGCGAGCCGCCCCAGGAGCGGGGACAGGGACGGGTACGCGGCGCCCACGAGCGAGACGCCCTCGCGGTCCGTGACCTTCGGCGGGGCGCTCTCCTCGCGCTCCAGGCGGAACTTCTCCGTCTCGCTCAGCCGCGGGTGCACCAGCGACAGCCGCCAGTCCACCTTCCAGCCGCCGCCGTCCTGCTCGCGCAGCGGCAGCTCCGACTCGTACGTCCAGGTGCCCAGGCCGGTGACCGGCATCCGCGCGGTGAAGGGGATGCCGAGGGTGCCGTCCTCGCCCTCTTTCACGCCGTCGTCGGCCGCCGTCAGCTTCGGTTTCTCGATGTCGAGCCCCGCGGTGAAGCTCTGCAGCACCTCCTGCGCCTTGGCGGGCTCGGTGGTGCGTCCGGCCGCGCTCGGCAGCCGCCCTGCGGCCCAGTCGGCGAGGAAGGCGCGCGCCTGCTTCGTCGCGGCGGGGTCGGGTCCGTCGTCGCCGCGCGCGAAGGGGCCGAACCCGGCGGCGTACGAGCCGCCCGCGGCGATCGCGAGGACGACGCCCACGGCGGCGACGGCCCGCACACCGTTGCGGGGCCTGCGGCGGCGGGGAGAGGTGAGGTGGGGAACGTCGGGCATGGGATGGTCCTTGTCGGTCAGCGGCCGGGGCCGGTGAGGAAGTCGAGGATCGTGTCGGTCGCGTCGAGGGCCTTGCTGACGGGGCCGAACCCCTCGGGCGGGGGGACGGTCGAGCCCGGCCAGGTGTGACCGGCGTCGTCGACGACGAGGAGTTGCACGGTGCCGCCGGGCCGCCGGGAGCCGCCGGGGGCCTCGTTCCCGAGCCGCCACACCGTCCGGTCGTAGCCCTTCTCCTGCCGCGTGACCGGCTCGCCCGCGCCCCCGGCCGCCGCGAACGCCGCCGCGCTGTCCCGCGCCGACCGGGTCGGCAGGATCGGCTCCTGGGGATCCGGCGGCGGGGAGGGGAGGCCCGCGAGGGGCCGTACGGGGTCGTCGGCGCCGTAGACGACCATGACCGGGACGGGTCCGGTCGGCTCCACCGCGGCGTCGCCGGTGGGGAGCTGGCCGGAGACCGAGGCCGCACCCGCCAGCAGGGCGGGGCGTTCGGCGGCCATGCGCAGGGCCATCGAGCCGCCGTTGGAGAACCCGGCGACGTAGACCTGGCCGGGGTCGGCCCGCTCGGTGCGGACCAGGTGTTTGACCAGCGCCTCGGTGAACCGCACGTCCAGGCCGGGGTCCGGGCGCTGCTTCGTCGCCCGGGTGCCCGCGCCCCAGCCGTGGCCGAGGCCCTCGGGAAAGGCGACGAGCATGCCGCGCGCGGTGGCGGCCCGCTCCAGCCGGGTCTTCGCCCGCAGTTCGGCGGCGTCGGCGCCGCGGCCGTGGAAGGCGACGAGGAGGGGCCGCGGGCCGTCGGCGCCGTCGGCGGCGGGGGCGGGGGGCCGGTGCAGGAGGTACTCGCGGATGTCACCGTCCACCCGGAGCTGGGCGCGGACCTCCGGCGCCGCGGTGGCGGAGGGGGCGGGGGCGGCCGACGACGCTCGCGGACGCCCGGAGTCGGCGTCGGCGTCGGTGCCGGTGCCGGTGGCGCAGCCGGCCAGGGGGAGGACGAGGGCGAGGGCGAGCCCACCGGCCCACCGACGGGCGCGGAGCGCGGGGCCACGGTCACGGTCACGGTCACGGAAGGAGCGCATGGCCCGAGGAGAGCAACCCCGCCGAGCCCCTGTCCAAGACCGATATGGATGTCGGATCGATCAATCCCCGATATGATTACTGGTCGTGGACCTGGTGCGGCACCTGGAGTGCTTCGTGGCTGTTGCAGAAGAGTCACACTTCGGGCGTGCCGCCGCCCGGCTCGGCATGGCCCAGCCGCCGCTGTCGCAGCGCATCCAGCGGCTGGAGAAGGAGCTGGGCGTCCGGCTCTTCGAGCGCACCAGCCGGCAGGTGGCGATCACCGAGGCGGGCACGCTGCTGCTGGCCGAGGCCCGTGAGCTGCTGGCCCGCGCCGAGTCGCTGCGGACCGCGGCGCGCCGCATCCGGGACGGCGAGAGCGGTCTGCTGCGCGCCGCCCTGTCCCCCGACATCTCCGGCGAGACCGTCGCCGCGCTGCTGGCCGACTTCCGCCGCCGGCACGCGGGGCTCGAACTGGAGCTGCACGAGCTGACCACCGCCCAGCAGCTCGCCGGGTTCGCCGCCCACGAGCTGGACGTCGGCCTCATCCACCACCCGTGCGACGTCACCGGCCTGGAACTGGGCCCGGTGCTCCGCCGTGACCTCGGCGTACTGCTGCCGCGCGGCGCACCCCAGACGGAGCTGGACGCCGTGCCGCTCGCCGCCCTCACCGGCTACGACCTGGTCCTCTTCCCGCGCGCCGACGCGCCCGCGGTCTACGACGACCTGCTCACCGCCTGCGCCCGGGGCGGCTACACGCCCGCCGCGGTACGGCACGGCCAGGGCGCGAGCTTCGTCCGCGGCCTGGTCCTGTCGTCCGGGGCCGTCGCCCTCGGCCCCCGCGACACCCGGCTGGTGACCCCCGGCGACCAGGACCTGGTCTGGCGCCCGCTGGCCGGGGCCCCGCCCGCTTGGCGGCACTCCGCGGCCTGGCCCAAGGGACGCGGCGACGCAGCCGTCGGCGCCTTCGCCGACGCGGCCACCCACGCCCTGCGCACCACGGCCGGCGCCCACTCCGAGGCACCCGCCCGGCCCCTGCACCTTCGCCCGGCATCGGAGTACTGGCTTTGACCGACACCGCCACTTTCGGCCACCGCCCGACACACCCCACCGACCCCAACCACCCCCGCCCAACGAACCCCACCCGAACCGGCCCACTCGTCGCGGCGACCGCCCAGCCGACGACCCCCCTCACCGACCCCAACCACCCCCGCCCGACAAACCCCACCCCAACCGGCCCACCCACCACGGCGACCGCCCAGCCGACGACCCCCCTCACCGACCCCAACCACCCCCGCCCGACAAACCCCACCCGAACCGGCCCACCCACCACGGCGACCGCCCAGCCGACGGCCCCCCGCCCCAACACCGGCAACGGCACCCGAGGCCCGGCCATGACCCCCGCCACCACCCTCCGCCACCGCCCGACACACCCCACCACCCCCACCGACCCCAACCACCCCCGCCCGACGACCCACACCCGAACCAGCGCACCCACCGCGGCGACCGCCCAGCCCGTGCCCCCCGGCGCGGGCACCGGAGGCCCGGCCATAACCCCCGACACCGCCCTCCGCCACCGACCCACGTACCCCACCATCCGCACAGGCCCCGACCGCGCACGCCCGACGACCCCCATCCGTCCGCACATCCGCGGCGGCGGCCTCCGGACTGCGCGGGTCCGGGCCGGGGTGCTCGTCGTGGCGGCCGCTCGGGCGGTGGGCGTGGGCCCGGCGCCGGAGGAGCGGTCATGACCGACACCGTCACCGCCGCCCGGCTGGACGCCGCGTTCGCCGACGCCGGGGTCACCGGGTGGCTGCACGCCGTGGACATCGACTCGGGGGCGCAGGTCGGGGCCGGGGCGGACCAGCCGGTCTGCACGGCCAGTGTCCACAAGCTGTGCGTGCTGGTGACGCTGCACGAGCTGGCGGCGGCCGGGGAACTGGACCTCACCGAGCGGATCGAGTGCCCGCCGACCGGCCGCACCCCGGGGCCCACCGGGCTCGCGGCCATGCTCGACCCGGTCCTGCTGTCCCTGCGCGACGCCGCGTTCCTGATGATGTCCGTCAGCGACAACACCGCCGCCGACCTGCTGCTGCGCCGGGTCGGCCTGGAGGCCCTCAACCGCACGGCGGCCCGGCTCGGCCTCACCCGGACGCGGGCGGTGTACGGCTTCGGCGAGATGCTGGGCACCATGCGCGAGGACGCCGGGCCCGACGGAGCGCGGGCGCTGACCGACCCGCACGTCATCACCCGGCTGCGTGCCCTGGACCCGGCCCGCACCAACCACAGCACGCCCCGGGACATGACCCGCCTGCTCGGCGCGGTGTGGCGGGACGAGGCCTGCCCGCCCGAGTACGGCGCCGCGATGCGCCGGATCATGGGCCTCCAGGTGTGGCCGCACCGCCTGGCCTCGGGCTTCCCCTTCGACGACGTGCACGTGGCCGGCAAGACCGGCAGCCTGCCCACCCTGCGCAACGAGGTCGGCGTCGTCGAGTACCCCGACGGCGGCCGCTACGCCGTGGCCGTCTTCACCCGCACCGCCCACACCGCGGCCGTACTCCCGGCGGCGGACGCGGTGATCGGCACCGCGGCCCGGATCGCGGTGGACGCCCTGCGGGCACCCTGACGGGCCGAGGCCGAGGCCGAGCCGTTGCCGCCGAAGTCGTTGCCGGAGACCCGGCCGCCCGTCCTCGGCGGTGCCGTCCCCGACCAAGCCGTACTCATGGGCGTTGACGCCGACCGGGTACCAGCCACCGGCCCGCCCCAATCGCTCGTCCGCGCGTCAGGACCCAGGCGGGGACACAGGCAGGGACACAGTCAGAGACATATCAGGCGCTTTATCTCATTTGGGGGTACATAATCAGAACATGAGTACGGCAACGTATGTACTGCTGGCCGCGCCCTCGGGCGGGGCCAAAGTGGCAGTGGTCTTCATCATCGGACTGGTGATCGCCGGGGCGTTGGTCTGGGCCGTACGCGTCGGCATGCGGGTCATGGACCGGGAGCCGGACCGCCCCCGCGCCGACGAACAGCCGCACCTCCCGGACACCGGGGCCGTCCGCGAGGAGCGCGAGATGCGCGAACCCGACGAGATCCCGCTGAACAACGACGGGAGCCCGCGGCTCATGCCCTACGAGCTGCACCACTCGGGCAGCCGCCGCGGCGAGGACCAGAAGCGGCGCCGCTGGCTGCCGGGGTCGAGCGGGGCCTTCGGCAGCGGTGGGCCGGGACACGTCTGAGGCCGTGGGCGACGCCGCCCCCGGCGCCTTCACGGACGAGGTCTACGCGGCCCGCATGGACCGCACCGCCTACGAGGCCGCCGCCCTCGGACTCGCCGGAGTGCTGGTCACCCCCGGCCCCGACCTGGTGTGGCTGTGCGGCTACCGACCCACCGCCCCCACCGAACGCCTCACCCTCCTCGTCCTCACCGCCACCTCCCAGCCCCGGCTGCTGGTGCCCGCGCTCGACCGCCCGACCGCCGAGGCGGCCCCCGGCGCGGGCGCGGTACGGGTCTTCGACTGGTGGGAGGGACAGGACGCCTACGCCGCCGCGGCCGGGCTGCTGCGCCCGCACGGCCGGTACGCCGTCTCCGACGCGACGTGGGCGCTGCACCTGCTCTGCCTCCAGGCGTCCCTGCCGCTGGCCACCTACCAGCCGCTGTCCGCCGTACTGCCCATGCGGCGCGCGGTGAAGGACGAGCAGGAGGTGGCCCGGCTCACGGCCGCGGCAGCGGCGGCGGACACCGCGTACGAGGAGGTCCTCGGGCTGCGTTTCGGCGGGCGCAGCGAGCGCGAGCTGGCCGCCGACCTGGCCGGGCTGCTGCGCGCGCACGGCCGCAGCCGCGTCGACTTCACGGTGGTCGGCGCCGGACCCCACGCGGCCGACCCGCACCACCGGCCCGGTGACCGGGTCATCGAGGACGGGGACATGGTCGTCCTGGACTTCGGCGGCCTCAAGGACGGCTACGGCTTCGACATCGCCCGCACCGTCCACGTCGGGGCGCCCACGGACGACGAGCGGTGGGTCCACGAGACCGTCCGGGCCGCGCAGCGGGCGGCCTTCGGGGCGGTGCGGCCCGGGGTGTCCTGCCAGGAGGTCGACCGGGCGGCCCGCGCGGTGATCGAGGAGGCCGGGCTCGCCGGGCACGGCGCGCACCGCACCGGCCACGGCGTCGGCGTCACCACCCACGAGCCGCCCTATCTGGCGGAGGGCGAGGAGCAGCCCCTCGAACCGGGCATGTGCTTCTCCATCGAGCCCGGCATCCACCTTCCGGACCGCTTCGGCGTCCGCATCGAGGACGTCGTGACCTGTACGGAGGACGGGGGCCGACGGCTCAACACCACCTCGCACGAGCTGGTGATCGTGCGCTGACGGCTCTGACGGCTCCGGCGGGGGGGGAGGGGGCCGGAGGGCCGGGAAATTCGCTCGCGTCCGCGCCCGGCGCGCCCGTACCGTCGTCCCCGTGAAGCGCGTCCGTCCGTTCTTGGAGACGACGCCGGGATTCGTCCCGGCGCGCTGACTGCTGACCAGAAGTCCGAAGCCCCGGGGCAAGCGCCCCGGGGCTTCGTCACGTGGTGCTCGTCCCGTGGACCGTTCCGAGGGAGACCACCATGCACGACCGGGACCACGACCGGGACCACGGCCGGAACCACGACCACCGGCGGCTCGGCCGCGAACTGGAGCTGTTCGACACCGACCCCCTCATGGGCGCGGGCCTGCCGTACTGGCTGCCCAACGGCGCGGTCGTGCGCCACACCCTGGAGGAGTACGTCCGCGAGGCGGAACGCCGGGCCGGCTACCGGCACGTCTACTCCCCCGTCCTCGGCAAGCGCGAGCTGTACGAGATCTCGGGGCACTGGGAGCACTACCGCGACGACATGTTCCCGCCGATGGAGCTGGGCGCCGAGGAGGTCGTAATGCGCCCGAGCCTGTGCCCGCACCACGCCCTGGTCTACCGCTCCCGGGCCCGCAGCTACCGCGAACTCCCCCTGCGCATCGCCGAGCTGGGCGCCATGTACCGCTCCGAGCCCTCCGGTGTCCTGGGCGGACTGACCCGTGTGCGGGCCATCCACCTCAACGACGCGCACATCTTCTGCACCCCGGACCAGGCCGCCGCCGAGGCCCGCGCCGCCCTCGGGCTCATCCGCCGCGCCCACGCGGACCTCGGCATCCGGGCCTCCCGTTACCGCCTGTCCATGCCGGGTCCCGGCGGGAAGTACGTCGCCGACCCGGAGCTGTGGCGGCGGGCCACCGCGCTGCTCCGCGAGGCTCTCGACGGACTGCCGTACGAGGCGGTGGAGGGCGAGGCCGCCTTCTACGGCCCCAAGATCGACGTACAGATCGAGGACGCGGCCGGACGCGAGTCCACCTTGTCCACCGTCCAGATCGACTTCCACCAGCCCGAACGCTTCGGCCTGCGCTATCTCGGCCCCGACGGCGCCAGGCACCGCCCGGTCATGGTGCACCGCAGTGTCATCGGCAGCGTGGAGCGAGCGGTCGCCCACCTGATCGAGGCGCACGGCGGCGCGTTCCCGGCGTGGCTGGCCCCGGTGCAGCTGGTGGTGCTCCCGGTGGCCGGGGCGCAGCGGGAGGCGGCGTACGCCCTGCTGCGGCAGGCCACCGACCTGGGCCTGCGCGCCGAGGTCGCCGACCCGGAGCGCGGCAGCCTCGGTGCCCGGGTCCGGGCGGCGCGGAAGGTGCCGTACCAGGCGGTGATCGGCGCGCGGGAGGCGCAGGACGGCGACCTCGTCGACGTACGCCTGCGCGACGGCCGCCGGCCCGGACAGCTGTCCGGCACCGCGCTTGTGCACCGCATCACCGACCGCGTCGAGGCACGCGGCCTTGAGCTGTGGCCGTCCGACTGAGCCCGCACTCCCCGTGCAGGGCCACGAACCCGGCGTTGCGCGCCCGGGCGGGAAGCGTCGTGGTGCCGAGCCGCGGGGACACGGCCGGGCCCGCGTAGGGTCACCGGCATCGGCGTCCCCGCGAAGCAACAAGGAGCCCCCGGCCGTGCGCACCGTCTCCGAGCAGCAGCAGCCCATTCCGGTGATCATCGACTGCGACACCGGCATCGACGACGCCCTGGCCCTGCTGCTGGCGGTCCGGCACCCGCGCCTGGACCTGCGCGCGGTCACCTGCGTGGCCGGGAACACGGACGTGGCGGGGGTCGTCCGGAACACGCTGACGGTGCTGGAGCGGGCCGGTGCCCCGGACGTCCCCGTCGCCCGGGGTGCCGAGCGGCCGCTGATCGAGGGCGTGCGTACCGCGCGGCACGTGCACGGGGCCGACGGCATGGGCGACCTCGGGCTGCCCCCGCCCACCCGCGCCCCCGCCGACGTGGACGCGGTGACGCTGCTGCGCCGGGAGATCCTCGCCTGCCCGCGGCCGGTCACCCTGATCCCGACCGCGCCGCTGACCAACATCGCGCTGCTGCTGCGCACCCACCCGGAGGTCACCGGCAACATCGAGCGGATCGTGTTCATGGGCGGCGCGGTGGCCACCGGGAACGCGACGCCGGTCGCCGAGTTCAACGTGTGGCACGACCCGGAGGCCGCCGCGATCCTGCTCACGGCCGGGGTGCCGATCACGATGTACGGCCTCGACGTGTTCGAGCGGGTGATCGTGCCCGGCGCCGACGTACGGCGGCTGCGCGCGAGCGCCGAACCCGGCACCCGGCTCGCCGGGGAGCTGCTCGCCCACCGGGGCCCGGCCACCGACGCCACGGACCCCGGCGGCGGGCTCGGCGACGCGGGCGCGGTCTGCGCGGTGATCGACCCGGCGGGCCTGACCACGCACCGGCTGCCCGTCGAGGTGTCCCTGGCCCCCGGCCCGTCCCGCGGCCAGACCCTGGTCGACCGCCGACTGCGCGTCGGCGAGTCCGAACTGCACGACGGCCTGCGCGAACAGCCCCTGGTCGATGTGGCCCTGGACGTGGACGTCGACCGGTACGTGGAGCTGTACCTGACTGCCGTTGAGCAGTCCTGCGCAACAACGACAGCGACAGCGACACGGGCAAAGGGCCGCCCCTAAAGGGGGTTCTTGCGTGGCCTCCCTCGTCTCGGAGCGCGGGGACTCCAGGAACTCACTTCGTCGGCCGAAAGGCCAAGGCGAACGAGCCAGGCTTCGTACGTTGTCCGGACGGCTTCCCGCTGCGCCGATTCGTCGAGGGTGTGTTCGTTGCATGATACGGAGACCCACGGGAGCAGGTCGGCCAGGGCGCTGAGCAGCGGAAGCGCTGACTCTGGACGGAACGTGTGAGCGTGGGCCTCGACCTCCAGGAGGTCGAAATCCGGGGAACTGAACCGCGGCAGGCCGGAAGGGCGCGCGTCGGGTGTGACTTCCCGGCCCGCGTCCTGCTGGCGCTGGGCCTCCCACACGTCTTCCCAGAGGCGTCGCCGTGAGCATGTGGCCGGCCGACGTGTGGTCCTCGGTTTCGCGTCGAGCCCCAGGGACGCGGTCGGCGTCGTCCGCACACGAGGGGTCGATCAGTCCGTTGTCTTCGCAGAACCGGTTGATCACCGTCGCGAGCACCCAGGCCTTCGCGGACTGCGACACGCGTGCACCCAGCCACGCTTGCCACGTGGCGGACGTCATCTGCTGACGTATGGCCGTCTCCTACTCGGCCCGCAACCGCTCGCCCGTCGGCGTCGCAGGGGCCTTCCTGCTGTCGTCTGCGGTGCGGACCACCAACTGGGTGGCTGTGGGCGGTAGTGGCGGGAGCCTCAAGGGGGTGTGGCTTGCTCTGTCGCTGATGTGTGCGGTGATCGTGGGAGCTGTGATGGCCGGGATCTTCTGGGCGATCGGCCACCGGAGGGAGACAGCGGATCGCGCCACAGGCGCGCCGGTGGCGGGAGGTGCCGCCTTCCTCGGAATGGCCACGCTCGGGATCCGGTGGGCAGCTTTCTGAGCAATTGATGCCGCCCGCCCGATGGAGCAAGGACTACACTCCTTTGAGGTGTAGTCCTATGCCCTGGTGCGGGAGTAGAAGTCTGTGATCATCAACAAGCCGTCGCACGTCTTCGATCGTGGTGCGGAGTGGGAAGCGCTGACCACCTTCGCAGGGCGTCCCCTGCCGCACGCCATGCTCGGGGTGGTCAGTGGGAGGCGGCGCATGGGCAAGACGTACCTCTTGCGGGCGCTTGTCGAACAGTGCGGCGGCTTCTACTTCGGGGCCACTGCCGGGACCGAGGCGGAGTCGCTCCGCCAGTTCGGTTCGGCCCTCGCCGACCACATGGGGGCCCCGGTGCCCTATGCCTTTGCCACCTGGCATGACGCGGTCTCGTCTCTGTTCGGCCTTGCCGCTCCCGGCAGCGGAGGACGCCCCTTCCTCGTGGTCATCGACGAGTTTCCGTACCTGGTGAAGTCCTCCCCGGAGCTGCCCTCGCTCATCCAGCGCGAAATCGACCGGTATCAGGCAGAGAAGAGCCGCATGAGGCTGCTCCTGTGCGGGTCGGCCATGTCCGTCATGGGCGGCCTGCTGGCCAGTACCGCGCCTTTGCGCGGACGAGCGCAGCTCGAGCTCGTCGTTCGGCCCTTCGGGTACCGGGCCGCTGCCGACTTCTGGGGAGTCGCTGACGACCCCGCCCTGGCGGCGAGGCTGCACTCCGTCGTGGGAGGGACGCCGGCCTACCGTCGCCAGTTCCTGGCTGACGACGTACCGACATCTCTCACCGACTTCGACGACTGGGTCCGCCGCACCGTCCTCTCCCCGTACAGCCCGCTCTTTCGGGAAGCGCGCTATCTGCTCGCAGAGGAGACGGACATCCGGGACACCGCGTTGTACCACTCCGTCCTCGCAGCGGTGGCTCAGGGGAACAGGACGCGCGGCGGCATCGCCGGTTACATCGGTCGCAAGTCCGTCGACATCTCCCATCCGCTCAACGTCCTGGAGGACAGCCACCTCCTCATGCGCGAGGCGGACGTCTTCCGGGCCGGCAAGTCGCAGTACCGCGTCACCGAGCCATTGATCAACTTCTACGAGGCGGTCATGCGTCCGGCCTGGGCGCAGTTGGAGAGCGGCCAGGCCGCCGAGGTCTGGGCACAGGCGAGGGAGCGGTTCGCCGCCCAAGTGGCAGGTCCGCATTTCGAGGCGGTGTGCCGCGAGTACGTGCTGGGACCAGGCCGGTCCCTGTTGAGCATGTCCCTGGGACAGATCGGGGGTGGCGTGGTGACGGACCCCAGGGCACGACGGCAGACGGAGATCGATGTGGCGGTCGCCGGTCCGGGATCAGGGGGCGAGAAGCCCTTCGTGTCCCTCCTCGGGGAGGCGAAATGGGGAACCGTCATGGGGGTGAACCACCTGGAGCGTCTCATGCGGGCCCGTGACGTTCTCGCTGAACGGGGATACGACACGACGCAGTGCGCCCTGGGATGCTTCAGCGCCGCCGGATTCAGCGACACGCTGCGCGCCCAAGCCGAAGGAGGGGGCGTTCTACTGATCGGCCTGGACGAGCTGTACGGCCGCTCGATGCCTGATCCGGTCCTGCCCTGACCGGGAACCGGAGCCGGTGTCCGCGCCATCGGTCCTCGCGGCACCTCGGCGCCCAGGCGTATGGCCCCGGCGCGTCGTAGGGGAACGGGTTCGCTTTTCGGGTGATGTGGACAGATCTGTTCGTGTCGCCCGCAGGTACCGACTCGGCATCTCGAAGGAGGCCGCGTGACCGTACGCAGCACCGCCAGCACCCCCGACCTGTCGTCCAAGGACCCCAACTGGTGGCGGCAGGCCGTCATCTACCAGGTCTATCCCCGCAGCTTCGCCGACGCCGACGGCGACGGGCTCGGCGACCTGCGCGGCGTCACCCAGCGTCTGACCCACCTGGCCGCGCTCGGCGTGGACGCCCTCTGGCTCAGCCCCTTCTACCCCTCCGAACTCACCGACGGCGGCTACGACGTCGACGACTACCGCGACGTCGACCCGCGCCTGGGCACGCTGGACGACTTCGACGCGATGGCCGCCGAGGCCCACCGGCTGGGCCTGAAGGTGATCGTCGACCTGGTGCCCAACCACACCTCGCACCGCCACGCCTGGTTCCGGGAGGCGCTGACCGCCGGTCCCGGTTCCGCCGCCCGCGACCGGTACGTCTTCCGGGACGGCCGCGGCGCGCACGGCGAACTCCCGCCCACCGACTGGCAGTCCGTCTTCGGCGGCAGCGCCTGGCGGCGGGTGCCCGACGGACAGTGGTACCTGCACCTGTTCGCGCCCCAGCAGCCCGACCTGAACTGGGAGAACGAGCAGGTCCGCGCCGACTTCCGCAGCACGCTGAAGTTCTGGTGCGACCGGGGCGTCGACGGCTTCCGCGTGGACGTCGCGCACGCGCTGGTCAAGGACCTGACCGAGCCGCTGCGCGACCTGGGCGACCCGGAGCTGAGCGGCGAGGCGGCCCTGGCCCGGTTCGCGCCGGGCACCCACCCGTTCTACGACCGCGACGACGTCCACGAGGTGTACCGCGACTGGCGCAAGATCCTCGACGCCTACACCCCGCCCCGCACGGCCGTCGCCGAGGCCTGGGTCCCGGGCCCCCGGCGGGTGCTGTACGCCCGCCCTGACGAACTCGGCCAGGCCTTCAACTTCGAGTACCTCCAGACCGGCTGGGACGCCGCCGAGCTGCGCGAGGTCATCACCGGCTCGCTGGCCGACGCGCGGGCCGCGGGCGCCTCGGCGACCTGGGTGCTGTCCAACCACGACGTCGTCCGGCACGCCACCCGCCTGGTCCTGCCGCCGGACACGGACACCGACGCCTGGCTGCTGTCCGGCGGCCACGCGCCCGCCGTCGACCCGGCGGCCGGGCTGCGCCGGGCCCGCGCGGCGACGCTGCTGATGCTGGCGCTCCCCGGCTCGGCCTACCTCTACCAGGGCGAGGAGCTGGGCCTGCCCGAGGTGGCCGACCTGCCCACCGAGGTGCTCCAGGACCCGATCTGGGAGCAGACCGGCCACGTCCGCAAGGGCCGCGACGGCTGCCGGGTGCCGCTGCCCTGGACGACGGAGGGACCCTCGTACGGCTTCGGCGCGGGCGGGGCGTGGCTGCCGCAGCCGCCGGGCTTCGCGGCGTACGCCGTCCAGGCCCAGGACGGGGTGGCGGGCTCGACGCTGGAGCTGTACCGCACGGCGCTGCGCCTGCGCCGCAAGCTGCTCGACGGCGAGTCGCTGACCTGGTCGGACGACGTTCCGGTGGGGGTGCTGCGGTTCGACCGCTCGGACGGCTGGCGCTGCGTCGCCAACCTCTCCGGCACCGCGGTCGACCTGCCGGCCGGTGAGGTGCTGCTCGCCAGCGCACCCCTGGAGGACGGCCGACTGGGCCCGGACACGACGGTGTGGCTGGGCCTGTAACCGGCCCGCGCGGCCGCCCGGCGCTCTCACCCGGACGGCCGCGCACGCTGGTGGCGGGGCGGGGACGGTGGTGCCGTGGAGGGGTGACCGATCCGGCACGGCGCCGGTCGCGGCGGCCCTCCAGGAGGCACCGATGCAGCACGCCTGCGCCGCCCGTCCCCTGCTCGGCGCGGCGCTCGCTGCGGTGCTGGCACTGACGGCGACCGCCTGCGTCGGCGGCGGGCGGGGACCGGACCGGCCGACCGGCCCGGTACCGCCGTCCGTGCGGTCCCCGGCCGCCCTTCCGTCACCCGGCCTGCCACCCGCGCTCACCGGCGGTCAGGCGCGGGCGGCCCTGGTCACGGCGGCCGACCTCGGGGACGCGTGGGAGCCGACGCGGGGTGCCGCGACCTGGCGCGACGAGCTGCTCAAGGCCACCGCGGGGCGGTCCGACTGCCGACGGCTGCTGGACGTCCTGTACACCGAAGACCTCTTCGGCACGGGCGCCGCCACCGCGCCCCGGGCCACGACCGCCCTGGACGACGCGGACGGCGGGGCCCAGCTCCACTACCGGGTCACCTCCTACCGCGCCGCCGGCCTCGACCGGACGCTGGCGTGGCTCGGGACGCTGCCGGACGCGTGCGGGCACTTCACCGCCCGGGCCGCCCACGGCACCGTACGGGACGTCCGGGTCACCGGCCTGCACCTGCCGGAGGCGGGGGACGCCCGCGGCGGCCTGCGGGTCACGGTGGGCGACGCGCCACCGGACACCGCCGCGGACACCGGGACGGACACCGGGACGGACAACGGGACGGACAACGGGACGGACAACGGGACGGACAACGAGGCCGACCCGCGGACCGACACCGACGCCTGGGCCGGGGTCCTCACCGTGGACCTGGTCGCCGTCCGGGTGGGCGACGACGCGATCAGCTTCACCAACGGCACCCTCGGCGAACCGGCCGACGACGCCACCCGCACCGCCGCCGAGACGGGAACCGCCCGCCTGACGGAGGCACGGCGACAGGGCCGGGCCCAGGTCTGAGAGCCACCGCACGGCCCTTGCCGGGGCCGCGGCGCCTGTCCCGCGACTTCGCCTGCAACCGTCCGGTCTCCTCCCTGACGACGCCCCCGGCACCGCTCACCGGACCACCCGCGGCCTGAACCGCCAGAGCCAGAACGGCGACGGTGCGCGAGCCGGACTGCCAGGTCCAGAGCGACGACTGCGCGAGCGCCGGGCGACCGAAGCCTTAACCGCCGCTGGACGGGCACCAGGCAACCGCAGCCGGAACGGCCGCCGGGCGCAAACCGAACGACCGGAACAAAGCGGCCGCCGGGCGCGAGCCAGGCAGTCGGAGCCGGACCGCCAGGGCTAGAGCGGCGGCTGGGCCGGGGCCGGGCCCAGGGTGGTGGTGCCGGGCGCGGTGCGGTGCCCGAGGCCGGTGCGGTACGCGTCCAGGGCGGCCTCGACGCGGCCGGTGCGGCGCAGCAGGTCGCCGAGGAGTCGGCACAGGTCGGCCAGGTCACCGGCCGCGCCGGCCCGCTCCAGCAGGCTCAGCGCACGGACGTAGTGCTCCTCGGCGGCCTCGGTGTCCCGGGCGTCCTCGGCGATGATGCCGAGCAGCCGGTGCGCGCCCGCGGAGTGCACGGCGCCGCGCTCGGAGGAGAGGTCGTCGAGGACCCCGTGCAGCAGCTCGGCGGCCTCCTCCGACTTGCCGCGCCGGTGCAGTACGTCGGCCAGCTCGACGGCGACCTGACTGCTGTAGAGGGCGGCGCGGGTGGCCGAGAGCATGCCGAGGGCCTCCCGCATCTCCTCCTCCGCGCGCGGGAGTTCGCCGTTCTGGGCGCAGACGTAGCCGCGCATCCAGTGGCAGTTGGCCAGCTCGGTGCGGAGTTGCAGGGTGCGGTACAGCTCGGCCGCCTTGGCCAGCGAGGCGTCGGCCTCGGCGAGGCGGCCCTCGGCGAGCAGGGTGCGGGCGACGGAGCGGTGCATGCGGGCCACCAGGGCGGGGTCCCCGGCGCTGGGGGCGAGGGAGAGGGCGAGTTCGGCGGCCTGGGCGGCGCGCGCGTGGGCGCCCATGTCCATGTACGGGCCGATCGCGCTGGCGTAGAGCAGCAGCAGCGCGTCGGGGTCGTGCAGACCGCCGCGGTTCAGCTCGTCGAGGGTGGACTCCAGCAGGTAGACGGCGTACCGCAGTTCACCGGCCAGGTAGTGGGCCAACGCCCGCCCGCGCAGCGCGGGGACCCGGGCGGGTAGCGGGGCCCCGGCGTCTGCGAGGCACTGCTCGGCCCGCTCGAAGTACTGCCGTCCGGCGGCCAGTTCGCCGGTCTCCACGGCGCACTCCCCGAGCCCGAGCAGCGCCGCGGCCCGCTCCTCGGCCAGCTCGTACGTCTCGGCCTCGGCGAGCAGCCCGGTGTACTGCGCGGCCGCCTGCTCCGCACCCTCGGTGGCCAGGGTGCGCTGCGCCTCGGTGAGCCTGAGCCGCAGGTCGGTGGCGAGGCGGGCGGGGCGTCCGGTGGCCAGCTCCTCGTAGCCGACGCCGAGCCGGTCGGCGAGGTGCCGCAGCGCCTCGTCGGAGGGGCGGACGCGGCCGGCCTCCAGGGTGGAGATGTAGGCGGGTGTGTACGCCGGTTCCGCGAGCTGGCGCTGGGTCATGCCGCGCTCGGCGCGCAGGCGCTGCACCCGGCGTCCGATGGCGTTTCGGTCGTCACGGTCCCCCACTGCCAACTCCCCATGAGGCTCTTGCCGTTCGGCGCGGACGGCTCTAGGTTAAACCGCGTATTAAGCGCACTTAACCGCGCTTGACACAATCCCTCATCCCGCAGAGGACACCGTGCCCGTACGCTTCCGCACCGCCGAACGTTACGCCAGAGCGCTCGCCGCCGCCGTCGCCGCCGTGGCCTGCCTGCTGCTGGCCGCGAACGCGGGCCCCGCGGACGCGGCACCGCCCCCGGCCCAGGAGGCCGCCCCACCCGCGGACGGGCCGGCCCCGGCGGACGGCTAGGGCTGTCCGGCGGATCAGGTCGCAGGAAGGGCACCGCATCCCATCAGTGCCGGTGAACGGGGTCTGGTGCGTGCAGCTGCAGGGCGGGGGAGGGCGCCAGGGCGGAGCCCTGGCAACCGACGACAACGCCGCTGGGGGCACCTCCCACGCCCTTGAGGCAGTGGGGGAGTGCGTGCCAGACCCCGCGTCTGCGGCATGATCCGCCGGACAGGCCCCAGGCCCGCCGCCGGGAGGGGCGTCCTCGGTCCTGCGGCCGGAGCGGGTGTGCTCAGCCCTGGGTCTGGAGTCGGCTCAGTTCGCGCTGGACATGGTCCAGGGCGCCCTCGCGGCGGCCCGGTACGCGGCCGCGCAGCGCGGCGAGGGACGCGCCCAGTTCGCGGGCCGGTCCGGCGTCCCGGATCCGCCCCCACTGATGGTGGGCCCGGTCGACGGCCGCCTCCACCGCGGGCGCCTGCGGAAGCTGCCCGGCGCCCAGCCGGGCCTCGGCCACCGTCAGCCAGGACCGGCAGCTGCGCACCGGGTCCCCCGCGAACATGGCCAGGTCGGCCCGGACCTCCGTCCAGTGCAGCGCGTCCTCGGAGGCGGGCCCGTGCGCGTGGGCCGCGGCCCGCTCGTGCCGGGCGGCGAGCGCGTCGGCGTCCCCGTGCCGGCCGGCCTGCACGGCGGCGGCGATGACGGCGTGCGGGTCGCCCGCCACCGGCCCCGGCGCCGTCAGCACCAGGTCGGCGCCGGTCACCGCGCCGCTGCCCGGGGCGTCGGCGGCGGCGCGGGCCAGCGCCTGCTGGTGCAGCTCGTCCGGCGGCGGCCGGTGCCCGCTGCGCAGGATCGTCGCCACGCCCCGCATGTACGACGGGACGGCCACCGCCCGCCGTGCGGGCGGCGGCGCGACGCGACCGTAGACGGCGTTGTTGCGCCCGGAGTCCAGCGGGCTGGTCCGCAGCCACTGCCAGGTCTCGTGGTCGGCGTGCAGATCGAGCAGCAGCGTCGTCGCGCCGCTCGGCCGCAGCCGCAGCTCCTCGCGGATCCAGTGCCAGGGCAGCGCCGTGTAGCGGACGGTCGACGGGGTCGTGCGGGCCAGCGCCAGGTGCGGCAGGCGCTGGCGCCGGTCCAGCTGGAGCTGCCCGGCGACGTAGACCGTGAGCGGTCCGGGGGCCGCCGCCGCGGCCCGCAGCCGGGTCAGGACGGCCTGCGGCTCCAGCGGGTCGGCGAGTTCGACGACGTTCGCCGTGTCCGTGCCGGAGAGCACGGCGGGCGGCACCGCCGCGAGCACGGGGAGCACGGAGGCGGCGTCCACCAGGCACCCGCGGCCCACGGGCGCCGCCGCGAGCAGCAGCACGGTTCCGGGCATGTCCCTGTCCCCTCCCCCTGTCGATCACGTACGTCGATCACGTACCGCAGCACCGTAACCGCTGCGACTGCGAAGCGGGGCACTCAGCCGCCGCCGGCCGGCTCCCGACCGGCCGGTCTCCGCCGTACCGCGAAGACCGTGGTGTCGTCGGCCACCCGCCCCCGGCAGTGCCGCAGCGTGCCGTCCCGGACGAGGGCCACCAGCCGCGCGGGCACGGCGCTGCGCGGGTCGACGGCGAGGGCGAGCGCGATGTCGTCGGCCGGCCGGTAGAACACCCCGCCGGGGTCCCGGGCCTCGGTCACCCCGTCGGTGACCAGCAGCAGCGTCTCGTCCTCGGCCAGGTGCAGCCGGTGCACCGGCGGCGTCCCGGACCGGCCGGTGGGCGCCAGTTCGGCCATGCCCAGCGGCAGCCCGCCCACGACCGGCAGCAGGCGCACCCCGCGGGGGCCGACCGCCATCGGGGGTTCGTGGCCGAAGACGACGCAGTCCACGGCGTCCGGCAGACCGGGCGGGAAACCGATCAGCGCGGCGGTGGCGAACCGGTCGCCGTCGGCCCGGCCGAGGCCCGCGGTGTGCTCGCGGTGGCGCACCATGCGGGTCTCCAGGCGCTCGGCAACCGTCACGAGGTCCGCTTCGTGGTACCCGGCCTCGCGGAAGGTGCCGAGCAGCGCGGCGGCCGTCTCCACCGCGCCGAGCCCCTTGCCCTGCACGTCGCCGACGAGGACCCGGGTGCCGTGCGGGCCGGGCTGGATGTCGTAGAAGTCGCCGCCGACGCGGGCCTCGCTGTCCGCGGAGAGGTAGACGGCGGCGTGGTCGAGGCCGCCGAAACCCACCGGGAGCGGGCGCAGCACGGTGCGCCGGGTGGTGTCGGCGATGTCCCGCATGTGCAGCATGCGCCGCTCGCCGCCGACCCGGAACCCGGCGGCCACCATGGCGATGAGACCGCCGAGGACGACGAGGACCAGACCGGCCGGCCCGGTCTCGTCCCGGTGCTGCCAGACCGTGTCGGCCATGACGTAGACGCCGAGCGCGAGTACGGCGAAGGCGGCCGTTCCCCACACCCCGCAGATCGCGGCGGCCACCCCCGGCACCAGCACCGTCCAGGAGATGATCTCGAACGCCCCGGTGGTGATGTCACCCGCGATGATGCCGCCGAGCAGCAGCAGCGGGAACAGCCAGGCGACGCTCCGGCCGCGCACACTGAGCAGCTCGTGCCGGGACACGGCGTCCCCCTGACCGGCGGCGTGCACGAGCCGGCCGAGCGGCCGCCACCGGGCGCGCACCGGCCTGCGGACACGACCCCTCACGGGCCCCAGCGAAACACGCGCCCGACCGGCCCGCATCCCGACCGGCCCGCATCCCGACCGCCCCGCGTCCCGACCGCTCCGCGTCCTGACTTGCCAGTCGGCGGGCCCAGGTGTGCGCTGGTAGACGGGGGCGGAGGGGGCGAGGCGAGAGGAGTGCTCCCATGGCTCACGCGGTACCCACACGCACCACGTCCACCGGCGCCCGCACCGGCGGCACCGGTACGGGACGGGACACGTCCGGGCGCCGGACGCCCGACGTCTTCGGCGCGCGGACCCACCTGCTGGCGAAATGGGCGATGCCGCTGGCGATCGGCCTGGTCTACGGCTACTGGGCGGCGTCCGTCCGCCGTCACGGCGGCCCCATCACCGGCTGGAACCTGCTGTTCGGCTTCATGACGGTGCTCGCCTTCGCCCTCCTGTGGTACGTGGTCCGGGCGGTGGCCGACCGGCTGCCGCGCGAGGGCCACGCGGTGCTGTGGGGGGCGTTCGCGGGCAGCGCCCTGGGCTTCCTGTACTCGGGCAGCGGCGTGGCCATGTTCACCTGCGTCCTCGTGTCCCTGCTGCTCGCGGCGGCGGTGACGGCCGGGCTGTACTACCTCTACGCCACCCGCCAGGACGCCGAGGAGGCCCGGGCGGCCAGGCCCCGCACCCTCACCCGCACCACCTGACCGGCTCGTCCCCGGGGGCCAAATGCAGTCACGCCGGTCGCCCGGCGGGGGCGCGGGGGTTTGCCTGGGAGGGTGTCCCCCCGCCTCCGGAGCGCCCTGTCGGCCGCCCTGATCGTCCTCGCCAGCCTGCTCGCACCGTGCGCCACGCTGGCGGGCTGGGCGATGCACGGGCCGGCCGACACGGGCCGCTACGTCGCCTCCATGGCCCCGCTCGCCGACGATCCGGACGTACGGGACGCGGCCGCCGACACGCTGGGCGCCGGGTTCGCGGGGCTCGTCGACGAGGTCGCGGCAGGACCCGTGAGCGGCAGCGTGCGGCTCTTCGTGCGGGACGCGGCCCGGTCGTTCACCCGGACCGAGGCCTTCCACGAGGGCTGGGACGCGGCGAACCGCACCGTCCACACCGCCGTACTGCGCGCCCTGCGGGACGACGGCGCGGCGGGGCGCGCGATCACCGCCGACCTGGCTCCCGTCACCGAACGCGTGCGGGACCGGCTCGCCGAGGACCACGTGCCCTTCGCCCGGCGCATCCCGGTCCGCCACCTCGCGGTCACCGTGCTCCCGGCCCACGCGGCGGACCGGCTCAGGAAGGGCTACCACGTGCTCGACGTCGCCGCCTTCTGGCTGCCCCTGGCGGCCGTCGCCTTCGCGGTCACCGGGATCGCCGTCGCCGCCCGCCGCCGCCGCGCCCTCACGGCCGCCGGGATCGGCACCGCCCTCGGCGGCGCCCTGCTCGCCCTCGCCGTCCTGGTCGGCCGCCGGCTCACCGTCGCGGAACTCCCCGGCCCGGTGGACGGGCCCGCCGCGGGCGCCGTCTACGACGCCCTCACCGAAACGCTGCGCACCGCCTCCTGGCTCCTCGTCGCCCTCGGCCTCACGGTCGCCCTGGTCTCGTGGCTCACGGGCCGGTACGGGCGCCCGCCGCGCCGCCGGTCCCGCGCGGAGCCCGCCACGGAGACCGCCGCCGGCCCCGGCCCGCCCCGGCCGACGCGCACCCGGCTCTGAAACCCTTGGCGGGGACCGCGCCCGGGCGGCTAACGTCGCCGCCCATGACCGAGCAGCGGACCGGGAGCGGCACGACGACCCTGTGGCGGCCCACCGGCCCCGAGGAGCTGGCGCTCGTCGAGGCCTCCGGCTGGACGGCCTGGCCCCCGCGCCTGCCCGAGCAGCCGATCTTCTACCCGGTCCTCAACGAGGACTACGCCGTCCGCATCGCCCGCGACTGGAACGTCCCGGCCTCCGGCTCGGGCTACGTGACCCGGTTCGAGGCCGACACCGCCTTCCTCGCGCGCTACCCGGTACGGCAGGCGGGCGGCGAGACCATCCTGGAGCTGTGGGTCCCGGCGGAGGAGCTGGCCGAGTTCAACCGGCACATCGTGGGCCGCATCGAGGTCGTCCGGGAGTTCCACGCCCGGGCGTAGATTCGGGCATCGCCCGCCCGTCGTCGGCGTCCGTCCACGTGCCGGTCGCCGTGCCGGTCCCGGCGTGCAAGTCCCGGCCTTTCGCTCGCGGTGCGATGCGCGACGCGACGCGACGCGGCCCGGCTCGCGGGCGAGGACCGCACGGCCGGCCGGCCCGCGCGGGCCCTCCCCGTGTTCGGCACGCAGATCGACCACGTCCTGGTCTCCGGGGACTTCGCCGCGCGCGACGCCCGGTTCCTGGACCTGGCCGGCACCGGCCACCGCGCACCGGTCGTCGACCCGACCCTGCACGCGGCGGCCGACTGACCGCTCCCCCCTTGGCTTACCGTCCGCCTCAGACGCCGATGTCGCGGCCGTCCGCGCGCCACACCGCCACGACCGCCGGGCGCACGATCCTCCCCGGCCCGTCGGGCCAGGAGCTGGCCGGCTGGTCCACGGAGGCACCGTCGACCTCGCCCGGGTGCTGCACGGCGACCAGCACCCGCCGGTCCTGGACGAGCGGGCCGCAGGTCTCCGCGCCGGTCGGCACGGTCAGGAACTGCTTCAGCTCACCGCGCCGGTCACCCCGGGTCGCCACACCGAAGAGCCCGTCGTGGGTGCCGAGCGCGTTGCCGTCGGTGGAGATCCACAGGTTGCCGTGGTCGTCGAAGGCGACGTTGTCCGGGCAGGAGATCGCGCTGACCCGGTCCTTGGGGAAGCCCGCGAAGTAGGTCGCCGGGTCCTCCGGGTCACCCGCGACCAGGAACAGCGACCACCCGAAGCGGGTGGCGTCGGCCCGGTTCCACCGCTCGGTCAGCTCCAGGACGTGGCCGTGCTTGTTGGAGTTGCGCGGGTTGGCCTCGTCGGGGCCCGCGTAACCGGTCTTGCCCCGGTTGGAGTTGTTGGTGAGGGCGACGTACACCTTGCCGGTCGTCGGCGACGGCTCGATGTCCTCGGGCCGGTCCATCTTGGTCGCACCGACCTTGTCCCCGGCGAGCCGCGTGAAGACGCACACCTCCTCGGCGCTCATCCCCTCGACGTGCGAGACGGCACCGCGCTCCGTGGCGGTGACCAGCGGAATCCACTCGCCGCCGCCGTCGAACTCGCCGTCGCGCGGCAGCGTCCCCGTCCCGTCGATCTCGATGGCGGGGGAGTCGCCGCTGAGCCTGGCGACGTACAGCGTCCCCTCGTCGAGCAGGGAGAGGTTGTGCTCGCGCGCCCAGCGGGAGCTGCCGTGCCGCATCCGCTTGCTGCCGACGAACTTGTAGAAGTAGTCGAACCGCTCGTCGTCGCCGGTGTAGACGACCGGCCGCCCGTCGTACGTCAGCCGCACGGTCGCGGCCTCGTGCTTGAACCGGCCGAGCGCGGTGTGCTTGCGCGGCGCCGAGTCCGGGTCGTACGGGTCCAGCTCCACGACGTACCCGAACCGGTGCACCTCGTTCGGCTCCTGGGCGACGTCGAACCGCTTGTCGAACCGCTCCCACTTGCGCTCGGTGGCCCCGGTCCCGATCCCGTACCGCTTGTCGGTGTCCCGGCTGCTGTTGGCGAAGTACTGGTTGAAGTTCTCCTCGCCGTGCAGCGTGGTGCCCCACGGGGTGGTGCCGCCGGAGCAGTTGTTGAGGGTGCCGAGCACCTTGCGGCCGCTGCGGTCGGCGGAGGTCCTCACCAGGTCGGACCCGGCGGCCGGGCCGGTCAGCCGGAACTCGCTGGTGGCGGTGACCCGCCGGTTCAGCCGATGCCGCGACACCGCGGTGAGCCGCCCGCTGCGCCGCTCCTCCTCCACGGCGACGACCGACAGCCCGTGCGCGGCCCAGGCGATCTCGACCTGCTCGCGGGTCGGGTTCTCGGGGTCGTAGCCGCGGAACATGAGCACCTCGTCGGTGTACTCGTGGTTCGCGACGAGAAGCTGCCGGTCGTGCTCGCCCCGCAGCGGCAGCAGCGCGAGGAAGTCGTTGTTGTACCCGAACTGCCCCGCCTGCGCCTCGGCGCTCTGCTGCTCCGGGTCGAAGGCGGGCGCCCCGCGCAGAATGGGTTCACCCCAACGGATGACGACCTCCTGCCGGTACCCCTCCGGAACGGTCACGGCGTCGTCGGTGTTGGGCGCGACGGGCGTGAACCGCAGCCCTCGCGCACCGGACGCCTTGGCGGGCCTCCCGTGCCCCTTTCCGGCCGCGGGCGCGGCCTGCGCCGACGGCGCCCCCGCCACGCCGACGGCCCCGGCGCCCGCCGCGGCGACGGTCACGACGGCGGCGGCACGCATCATGGAACGGCGGCTGAGCGCACCGGCGATGACATCGCCGGCGTACTCGTTGGAGCTGGTGTTCGGCACCTCGTGGAAGCAGGCGTCACCACACCGGAAACGGCAGGTCATCGCGGACCGGCCGCCAGGATGCGAACCGGACGGCGTCCCGATCAACGGCAGGATCTTGCGCACTGTGTTCTCCCCTTGAGAATCCCTGTATGCCCTGGTGTCAGCGCGACCGTAGGCGCGCACACGTGCCGGGACCGGGCGTCGCAGTGAACGGAGGGTGAACCCGTGTGATCCGCAGGGGAATTACGACGGCGTCCGGATCCACCCTTGACGCCTCGCCGCCCGCATGTCAGACCCTGCACAAGATCACAAGCCGGGACCGCTAACCTTACGTGTCCGTCCTGGCCAGGGATTGACGGCATCAACTCACGCGAAGGGTTGCGCTCATGGGCATTCTCACTCTCCTGCGGAACGCGTTCGGCCGCTCACGCAAGGAACGGACCGCACAGGCGGAGGGTGCGACGCAGGAGACGGCACCGCCGGTCACCGCGCCGGAGCCGAAGCTCCCGTCCCAGCCCACCGCACCCCCGGAGCCGGCCGAGACCACCGCGGCCGAGCCGGAGTCCTCCCAGATCCCCGAGCCCCGCTCGGAATCCACCCCCGACGAACACGACCTCGTCAAGGCCGCCTTCACCAACATCACAGTCCCCAAGCCAACGGACCCGCCGACCACCACCCCGACCCCGACCCCGGAAGCGGAGGCAACCCCCGAGCCGGAGGCCAAACCGGAGGCCAAGCCGAAGCCCGAGCCCCAGGCGAAGCCGAAGGCCGAGGTCCAGGCGAAGCCCGAGGCAAAGCCGGAGGCTGAGGCCGAGCCGGAGGCTGAGGCCGAGCCGGAGGCTGAGGCCGAGGCGGAGGCTGAGGCCGAGGCGGAGGCTGAGGCCGAGGCGGAGCCGGAGCCCACCCCCGATCCCGCAGCCGCCGACGGCGAGGAAGCCCCACAGGGGCCACCCGCACCCGACAACGAAGGCAGCACGGGCGGTGCGGGTGGGAACACGGACGCCGAAGGCGCAGCCGAGGCGTCAAAACCCGCAACCCCCGCGGCGCGCCTCCGCTCCCGCGCCCCCGGCCTCACCACCGCCTACAAGGCCGCCGCCACCGCCCTCAAGAAGCACGACCTCACCGGCACCCGCGCCAAGGTCCACCTGGTCCTCGACCGCTCCGCCTCCATGCGCCCGTACTACAAGGACGGCTCCGCCCAGGCCCTCGCCGAGCAGACCCTCGCCCTCGCCGCACACCTCGACCCCGAGGCCACGGTCCACGTCACGTTCTTCTCCACCGAGGTGGACGGCACCGGCGACCTCACCCTCACCGACCACGAGAACAAGATCGACGAGCTGCACGCAGCGCTCGGCCGCATGGGCCGCACCAGCTACCACGCCGCCGTAGAGGCCGTCCTCGCCCACCACACCAAGGAAGCGGAGCCCGGCACCCCCGCCCTGGTGATCTTCCAGACCGACGGCGCCCCCGACGCCAAGACCCCCGCGACCCAGTCCCTCACCAAGGCGGCCGCGAACCACCCGAACGTCCACTTCTCCTTCGTCGCCTTCGGCGACCCGGAGAACAAGGCCTTCGACTACCTCCGCAAGCTCAAGACGGGCAACGCCTCCCACCTCCTGGCCGGCGAGACCCCGAAGGAGCTCACCGACAAGGAGCTGTACGAGGCCGTACTGGCCACCTGGCGCCCGTAGCCGGTCGCAACAGCCGCACGCACGACCCCTCGGGGGGTGGACGAAGGGGAAGCCCCCCGTCCACCCCCCGAAACGCGTGTGAGTCGATCTCCGCGGGCCCAGTAGGATTTCGACCATGGCGGCCACTGGAACCGAGAAGCAGGGGGCGAAGGCGTACTACGTCTCGACCCCCATCTACTACGTCAACGACGCTCCTCACCTGGGCCACGCCTATACGACCGTCGCAGGCGACGTGCTCTCCCGCTGGCACCGCCAGCGCGGCGAGAAGGTGTGGTACCTCACCGGCACGGACGAGCACGGTCAGAAGATCATGCGCACGGCCGAGGCGAACGGGGTCACCCCGCAGGCCTGGGCCGACAAGCTCGTCACGGAGTCCTGGAAGCCCCTGTGGGAGCACCTCGACATCGCGAACGACGATTTCATCCGCACCACGCAGAAGCGGCACACCGACCGCGTCCAGGAGTTCGTGCAGGACCTGTACGACAAGGGCGAGATCTACAAGGGCGGCTACGAGGGCCCGTACTGCGTGGGCTGCGAGGAGTACAAGCTCCCCGGCGAGCTGCTCGACGGCGAGGGCGAGTACGCGGGCCAGAAGCTGTGCCCGATCCACAAGAAGCCGGTGGAGATCCTCAGCGAGGAGAACTACTTCTTCAAGCTCAGCGAGTACAGCGAGAGGCTGCTCGCGCACTACGAGGCCGACCCGGGCTTCATCCAGCCCGAGTCCGCGCGCAACGAGGTCGTGAATTTCGTCCGCCAGGGCCTCCAGGACCTCTCCATCTCCCGCTCGACCTTCGACTGGGGCGTCCCGGTCCCCTGGGACGACAAGCACGTCATCTACGTGTGGATCGACGCCCTGCTGAACTACGCCACGGCGGTCGGCTACAACGAGGACCCGGCACGTTTCGAGTCGACGTTCCCGGCGGACGTCCACCTCGTCGGCAAGGACATCCTCCGCTTCCACGCGATCATCTGGCCGGCGATGCTGATGGCGCAGGGCCTGCCCCTGCCGGGGAAGGTCGCCGCGAACGGCTGGCTGATGGTCGGCGGCGAGAAGATGTCGAAGTCCAACCTGACCGGCATCAAGCCGCAGGACCTGACCTCGCACTTCGGTGTGGACGCGTACCGCTGGTACTTCCTGCGCGCGATCGCCTTCGGCCAGGACGGCAGCTTCTCCTGGGAGGACTTCTCCGCCCGCTACACCAGCGAGCTGGCCAACGACTACGGCAACCTGGCCTCCCGCGTGGCGGCCATGGTCAACAAGTACTTCGGCGGCGAGCTGCCGGCCGCGACGGCCGACGGTGACGCGGAGAAGGCGATCCACGACGGTCTGGCCCGGGCGGTCGCGGAGGCGGACCGGAAGATCGGCGAGGAGCTGGACTTCCAGGGCGGCATCCTGGCGGTCTTCGACTTCGTCAAGCAGGTCAACGGCTACATCACCGAGCAGGAGCCCTGGAAGGTCGCGAAGGACGAGTCCCCGGAGGGCAAGGCCCGCCTGGCGACGATCCTCTACACGGCCGCGGAAGCACTCCGCGCCGTGGCGGTCCTCCTCAACCCGGTCATGCCGGACACCTCCCAGAAGCTCTGGGACTCCCTCGGCGCCGAGCCCTCCCTGGGCGCCCTCGCGGACCAGCGGGTCCAGGACGCGGCGGACTGGGGCCGGCTGCCCGCCGGTGCGACGGTCACCAAGGGCGCGGTGCTCTTCCCGCGTCTCGAGGAGAAGCCGGCCGCGTAACGCGCTCGCTACAGCAGGGGCCCGGGAGAGGCAGCAGCTTCTCCCGGGCCCTCGGCGTTTGCGAAGATCGAACGAAGAACCGGCTCACGTGGGGGACATCCATGGCACTCTTCGGCAACGCGCACAGCATCGACCCGGCCCAGGCGCAGCAGGAGTACGCGCGCCTGCTCGGCCAGGGCGAGCAGGTCCACGCGGCCTACCTGCTGATCCGCGACACCATCCTGTTCACCGACCGGCGGCTGATCCTGGTCGACAAGCAGGGCATCACGGGCAAGAAGACCGAGTACCACTCGATCCCGTACCGCAGCATCACGCACTTCGCGGTCGAGACCGCCGGCCACTTCGACCTCGACGCCGAACTGAAGATCTGGCTCTCCGGCTCCCAGACCCCCGTCCAGAAGACCTTCACCAAGGGCGTCGACATCTACGAGGTCCAGGCGATCCTGACCCAGTTCGTGGCCCGGTAGCCCCGGGCGGGCTAGATGCGCGAGTTGCGCAGCGACTGCCACACGGCGCCGGCCAGTGCCCGCGTCGCCCGCGGCACCGACAGGTGTTCGTGCTCGCGGTACAGGGCCCAGTTGTACTCCACGAGCGAGAGCTTGTTGGAGGACAGCGATCCCGCCTGATGGGCCCTGTACACCGCGAGCGGCTCGGCCAGCCCCCGGGCGTCGGCGCCGTCCCGCATGATCGACAGCCACAGGGCGTAGTCCTGGCGCTTGCGCATCTCGGGCATCAGCCTCGTGCCCAGGACGTTGCGGTCGTACATGGCGGTGAGGGCACCGATGTGGTCCTGGACCAGCATCGCGCGGTAGTCCACGTGCCCCCGCGCGCGGATCACCCGGCCGTTGGGGACCCAGTCGGTGCTCTCGCCGTCGTGGTCGGCGTCCATCTTGAAGTACGAGGTGAACGTCAGGGGCGCGGTGCCTTCCGCGGCGAAGGCGAGCTGCTTCTCGGTCTTCTCCGGCAGCCACATGTCGTCCGAGTCGAGGAAGGCGACGTAGTCCCCGCGGGCCCGCTCGATGGCGAGGTTGCGGGCCCGGCCCGCGCCGCCCCGCTCCGGCGCGGAGCGGGGCAGGACGCGCTCGTCCTGGGCGGCGAACTCGCGCAGCAGGTCCATGGAGCCGTCGGAGGACTGGTCGTCGGTGACCAGCAGCTCCAGATCACCGTGGGTCTGCGTGAGCACCGACCGGACGGCTGCGCCGAGGGTGGCCGCCGAGTTGTACACGGGCATCACGACGGACACCAGGGGCACAGCACTTCTCCTTCGTGATTCAGAACCGGCAGATCAGAACCGGCAGACCGGGCCCGACGGATCAGGAACGGCAGATCAGGCCCGACGGATCAGGAACGACGGTCGCCGCGGTGCGGCCGCCGCGGACTACTTGGGCTGCGGCTTGCGCACCGTCAGGTGCAGTTCCCTCAGCCGGGTCTCGTCCAGCTCGGTCGGGGCGCCCATCATCAGGTCCTGGGCGTTGCCGTTGAGCGGGAAGGCGATGGTCTCGCGGATGTTGGGCTCGTCGGCCAGCAGCATGACGATGCGGTCGACGCCCGGGGCGATGCCACCGTGCGGCGGGGCGCCGAAGCGCAGGGCGCGCAGCATGCCGGCGAACTCGCGCTCCACGGTCTCCGCGTCGTAGCCCGCGATCCCGAAGGCCTTGAGCATGATCTCCGGCTCGTGGTTCCGGATGGCGCCGGAGGACAGCTCGACGCCGTTGCAGACGATGTCGTACTGCCAGGCGAGGATGTCCAGGGGGTCCTGGTTCTCCAGGGCGTCCATGCCGCCCTGCGGCATCGAGAAGGGGTTGTGGGAGAAGTCGATCTTCCCCGTCTCCTCGTCCTTCTCGTACATCGGGAAGTCGACGATCCAGCAGAACCGGAAGACGTTCTCCTCGAAGTGGCCGGCGCGCTTGGCGGCCTCGACGCGGACCGCGCCCATGATCTTGGAGACCTCGTCGAACTCGCCCGCGCCGAAGAACACCGCGTGGCCGGGGGCCAGCGAGAGCCGCTTGGTCAGCTCCGCGACGTTCTCCTCGGTGAGGAACTTCGCGATCGGGCCGGACAGCTTGCCGTCCTCGCCGACGCGCACCCAGGCCAGGCCCTTGGCGCCCTGCGAGACGGCGTAGTCGCCGAGCTGGTCGAAGAACTTGCGGGGCTGGCCCGAGACGTCCGGGACGGGCAGCGCGCGCACGTGCTTGCCGGCGAAGGCCTTGAACTCCGAGCCCTCGAAGACGTCGGTGATGTCGACCAGTTCCAGCTGGGCGCGCAGGTCCGGCTTGTCGGAGCCGTACTTCAGCATCGCCTCGCGGAACGGGATCCGCGGGAACGGCGAGGTCACGTGGCGGCCGTTGCCGAACTCCTCGAACAGCTCGGTCATGAGCTGCTCGATCGGGCGGAAGACGTCCTCCTGCTCGACGAAGCTCATCTCGACGTCGAGCTGGTAGAACTCGCCCGGCGAGCGGTCGGCGCGGGCGTCCTCGTCGCGGAAGCAGGGCGCGATCTGGAAGTACCGGTCGAAGCCCGAGATCATCAGCAGCTGCTTGAACTGCTGCGGCGCCTGCGGGAGGGCGTAGAAGCGGCCCGCGTGCAGGCGGGAGGGCACGACGAAGTCGCGGGCGCCCTCGGGGGAGGTGGCGGTGAGGATGGGCGTCGCCATCTCGTTGAAGCCGAGGGCGACCATCTTGCTGCGGATCGAGGAGATCACCGACGTGCGCAGCATGATGTTGCGGTGCATGCGCTCGCGGCGCAGGTCCAGGAAGCGGTACTCCAGGCGCCGCTCCTCGTTGACCCCGTCCTCGGTGTTGATGGTGAAGGGCAGCGGCTGGGCGGCGCCGAGCAGCTCGACCTCGCCCACCTCGACCTCGACCTCGCCGGTGGGCAGGTCGGGGTTGATGTTGTCGGCGCCGCGGGAGACGACCTTGCCGTCGACCCGAACGGTCGATTCCTTCGTCAGCTTGTCCAGCGCCTCGTAGGCCTCGGTGCCCGGACGGGCGACGAGCTGCGTGATGCCGTGGTGATCGCGCAGATCGATGAAGAGGATGCCGCCCAGGTCGCGCCGATTGTGCAGCCAGCCACTCAGTCGGACGTCGGTGCCGACGTCAGAGGAGCGGAGCTCGCCGCAGGTGTGGGACCTGTACCGATGCATCGTCGTTCATCCAGCCTTCGCGGATCGGGGATGGTGTTTCGCGTTTCACGTGAAACAACCCCAGCGTACCGGGCAGCCACGGCTGCCTTCCTCCCGATTGACGCTCCGCGGGGCCGCCACGAGCGGTGGCAGCGGTCGACGACCTCTTCTTAAAGTGGGGCAATGCGCACTGGTGAGCCCCTGCCCGAGGTGGGGGACGTCCTTGCCGCCCTCGCGACCGGACTGTGGCACTGGGACACCGCTACGGGTGAGGTCACGGTGGACGGAGAGGCCGCCCGCCTGCTCGGCCTGCCCGCCGGACCGGCGACCCTCACCGAGGCGCAGGTACGGGCCCGGCTGCATCCGGTGGACTGGAACGAGATCACCGGGGTGGTCCAGCTCGCCGTCGCCGAGGGCACCCTCGCCGAGGTCCGGATCCGGATCATGGACGAGCACGGCCAGATCGTCCGGGTCGTACGCAGCCGCTCCAAGCCCTCCTTCGACCGCGAGCGCAAGGCGTACGTGCTGACCGGCACCCTCCAGGAGGTCGCCGAGCCGAGGCCGGGCACCCCCGGCGGGTTCAGCGCGGTCACCGGGGAGTGGCGCCGCTCGCGGGAGGCCTTCCTGCTGGACGCGGGCCGGGCCCTGGCCGAGGCGCGGTCCACCGAGGAGGTGCTGCGGGTCGCGGCGGGGCTGTCGATGCCGGGGTTCTCCCCGGACGGGCTCGCGGTGTTCGGGGTCTCGGGGGACCGCCTCACCGTGATCGGGCACCACGGGCAGCCGGACGACGAGGCCAACCCGTTCGTGGACATGTCCCTGGAGACCGACTACCCGGCCGCCGAGGTGGTCCGCACCGGCCGCGCGGTCTACCTCTCCTCCCCGCAGCAGTACCGGTCCCGCTATCCCATGACGTGGTCGCTCGCCGAACGCTTCGGCCGCCGCTCCTGGGCCTATCTGCCGCTGACCGTGGCGGGGCGCACGATGGGCGCCTGGATGGCCGCCTTCACCTACCCGGTCGCGTTCACGCCGGACGAGCGCTCGGTGCTGACCACAGTGGCGCGGATGCTCGCCCAGGCCCTGTCCCGGGCCGGCGCCGCGGAGAACCAGCGGGAGCTGGCCGAGGGGCTGCAACGCTCGATGCTGCCCATGCTCGGCCCGGAGATCCCCGGCATGGACGTCGCCGCCCGCTACGTCCCCACCGGCGGCGGCCTCCAGGTCGGCGGCGACTGGTACGACATGATCCCGCTGCCCGGGGGCCGCTTCGCCCTGGTGATCGGCGACGTCCAGGGCCACGACGTGCGGGCCGCCGGGCTGATGGGGCAGCTGCGCATCGCCCTGCGCGCCTACGCCTCCGAGGGGCACCGTCCCGACGCGGTGCTCGCCCGTGCCTCCCACTTCTTCCACGGTCTCGCCGCGGCCGAGGACGACCCCGGCGACCTGCGCTTCGCGACCTGCTACTACGCCGAGGTCGACCCCGCCACCGGCACCGTGGAGAGCGCCCGCGCGGGGCACCTGGACCCGGTGGTGCGGATGGCGGACGGGACGGCGCTGATCCTCGCCACGGCGGGCGGGCTGCCGCTGGGCATCGACCCGGACACCGACTACCCGACGACACGGCTCGCCCTGGAACCCGGGGACACCCTGATGCTGTGCACGGACGGCCTGGTCGAGACCGGCGGCCACGATCTGCAGAGCGGCTGGCACCGCCTGCGGGTGATCCTGGAGGAGCACACCGGCGGTCTGGAGGAGCTGGCCGACGCGCTGGTCCAGGCCGTGCACGGCCCCTCCTCGCACCACACCGTCGGCCCGCTGTCCGACCGCCGGGAGGACGACATCGCGCTGGTGCTGCTGTGCCGGCAGGGCGAGGGCTGCGGCTGCGGCGAATCCACCGCCACCCGGGCACCGGTGCGGCGCACGATGCTGACGGTCGCCCAGGCCGAGCCCGCCCGGATCGCCACCGCCCGGCAGCATCTGCGCGACCTGCTGCACGACTGGCCGGGCGAGGAGCAGCGCGACGCGGCGGTACTCCTGCTCTCCGAGATGCTGACGAACGTCCTGGTCCACACCGACACCGACGCCCTGCTCGTCGCCGAGGTGGCGGGGGAGCCGGGCGAGCGGCGGATCCGGGTGGAGGTCACCGACAACGGCGACGACCTGCCGCACAAGCGCAGGCCGGGCGAGATGGCGTCCTCCGGACGCGGGCTGATGCTGGTCGAGCTGCTCGCGGACGCGTGGGGCGTCGCCCCGCGCGGCGAGGGCAAGAGCATCTGGTACGAGCTCTACGAGTCCGAGGCCCCGTAACGCCCCTGCAACTCGTGCACGATCCCGAACGCGGCGGCGGTCAGGGGCACGGCGAGCAGCATCCCGAGAATGCCCGCCACCGACGCCCCCGCGGTGAGCGCCAGCAGCACGACGGCCGGGTGCATCTGGACGGTACGGCTCTGGATCATCGGCTGGAGCACGTGTCCCTCCAGCACCTGCACGGCCAGCACCACGCCGAGGGCCCACAGGGCGATGACGAACCCCCGGTCGGCGAGCGCCACCAGCACGGCGACGGCCCCGGAGATGAACGCGCCGAGATAGGGGATGTAGGCGCCGACGAAGACCAGCGCCCCGAGCCCGACCGCGCCGGGGACGCGCAGGACGAGCAGGCCGACGGTGATGCAGAACGCGTCGATGAGGGCGATCAGGGTCGTCCCCCGCATGAAGCCCTCGACGGCCCCGAAGGCCCGCCGGGCCATGGCCTCGACCGTGTCGGCGGCGCCGGGCGGGGCGAGGGCGCGCACCGTGGTGACGGCGCGGTCGGAGTCGCGCAGGAAGAAGAAGACGAGCAGCAGGGCGAGCACGGCCATGGCGATCATCTCGCCGACGACGCTGATCCCGGTCACCACGCCGGAGGCGGCCGTGCCGCCGAACTTGCCCAGCAGTTCGCGGGCGTTGGAGGCCACGTCGTCCAGCGAGGTGCCCGCCGCACCGAAGTGGTCGGCGATGCCCTTCGCCGCGTCCCGCACGGAGGCGACGATCTGGTCGCCGGTCTCGACCAGCGCGGAGACCACGATGTACACCGCCCCGCCGACCACGGCCAGTACGGCCGCGCAGGTCAGCCCGGCGGCCAGCGACCGCTGCACATGGGCCTTCACCAGCCGGGCGTGCAGCGGCCGGAGCAGGGCGGTGCCGAGCAGCGCGAGCAGCGCCGGGGTCACCGCGGTGCGGAACTCGACGCAGAGCCGGACGGCGACGTAGACGACACCGCTGGCGAGCAGGATGACGGCGCACCAGGCGGCGAACCGGCGCACCGGACCGGGGAGCAGCTGCACGCCCCCACCCGATCACGCACCGGGCGGGCTGTCCTGCGCGGACGGCCCGCCCGGGTGAGGCGCGGTCAGGCCCCGGGGCCCTCGCCCGACATGCCGTGCACCGCCGGGACGGTCCCCAGACGCCCCTTCTGGAAGTCCTCGAAGGCCTGCATCAGCTCGTCCTTGGTGTTCATCACGAACGGGCCGTAGTGGGCCATCGGCTCCCGGATCGGCCGCCCGCCGAGCAGCACGACCTCCAGGTCCGGGGTGTGCGCGTCCTGCTTCTCGTCCGCGCGGACGGTCAGCGAGCCCCCGGCGCCGAAGACGGCGGTCTGCCCGAGGTGGACCGGACGCCGCTCCGCGCCCACGGACCCGCGTCCGGCCATGACGTAGGCGAGGCCGTTGAAGTCCTCCCGCCAGGGCAGGGTGACCTCGGCGCCCGGCGCCAGCGTGGCGTGGACCATCGTGATCGGCGTGTGCGTGATGCCGGGGCCGTCGTGCCCGTCCAGCTCACCGGCGATGACGCGCAGCAGCGCGCCGCCGTCGGGGGAGGTGAGCAGCTGGACGCTGCCGCTGCGGATGTCCTGGTAGCGGGGGGCCATCATCTTGTCCTTGGCCGGCAGGTTCACCCACAGCTGGAGCCCGTGGAACAGCCCGCCGGACATCACCAGCTGCTCCGGCGGCGCCTCGATGTGCAGCAGGCCGGAGCCCGCCGTCATCCACTGGGTGTCGCCGTTGGTGATGGTGCCGCCGCCACCGTTGGAGTCCTGGTGGTCGAAGATGCCGTCGACGATGTAGGTGACGGTCTCGAAGCCGCGGTGCGGGTGCCAGGGCGTGCCCTTGGGTGAAACCAGTTGGGGGTTCAAAAAATCAGCTAGAGTCCCCACATGATCAGACCAGGGGTGGTGACCGGCATGGACATCCATGCCGGTGTCTATGGGCGTCAGTCCGTGGGACGCGCCAATAAGTCCGAGGTCAGCACGGTCACGCAGCGCGCTGCGGGTGTGGCCGAGGCCCAGCGGCGCGGGGCCGTCAGCATCACTGAGTACGAGGACCTCGGCATATCCGCGTTCACGGGCGACGGCCGCCCCGACTTCGACCGGCTGCTGAAGGACTGCCACGACGGCCGGATCAACCTGATCATCGTCTACTACATCAGCCGCCTGTCCCGGATGGATCCGCTGGATGCCATCCCCATCGTCACGGAACTGCTCAACCTCGGCGTGACGATCGTCAGCCTCACCGAGGGCGAGTTCCGCAAGGGCAACCTGATGGACCTGATCCATCTGATCCTGCGGCTGGACGCGGCCCACAGCGAGAGCAAGAACAAGAGCGACGCGGTGCGGGGCGCGAAGAAGACGGCTCGCGAACTCGGTGGCTATGTGGGCGGCAAGCCGCCGTACGGCTTTCGCATGGTCCCCGCGACGCGAACGACAGCCGACGGCAGGCCCGTCGTGATCCATGTCCTGGAGCACGATCCCGACGAGGTCCCGGTGATTCAGGACATGTGGGCGCGGATCAAGGAGCACAAGGACATGCCGTACCGGCCCGGTGGGGGCCGCCGACACCCGGGCTCCCTCACGGGCATCTGTGCGCAGATGACCGCCGACGACGTGCCGACGAAGGGGCAGCGGGTCGGCAAGAAGACGAAGGACAGCGTCTGGGACCCGAAGACGGCCATGCGCATCCTCCGCGACCCGCGCATCGCGGGCTACGCGGCGACCCCGGTGTACAAGCGCCGGGAGGACGGCAAACTGACCAGCACCATCGAGAGCTACCGCATCGAGCGTGACCCCGAGACCATGAAGCCGGTCCAGGCGTACCCGCTGATCATCCCGCCGGACGACTGGCACGAACTGCAGAAGTGGCTCGACGGGCGGGGCCAGGGCAAGGGCCTGTCGCGTGGACATGCCGTCCTCTCCGCCATGGACGTCCTGTTCTGCGACTGCGGGGCGGTGATGACGTCGCACCGTGCCACCACTCCCAACAAGGCCGCGTACCGCTGCCGCCGCCGGAAAGCGCTGCCGGGCCAGCACGAGGGCGAGTGCACGATCAGCATGCAGACCCTGGACCTGTACGTCGCCCGGCGGATCTTCGCCCTCATCCAGACGGCCGAGGACGACCCCGAGACGGCGGTCATCCTCGCCGCGACTGCTCGACGGTACGCAGCACAGACGGAACAGCCAGAGATCGTGGGCGAACGCCGAAGCCTCGTCACCGAACGGGCCGATGCCAAGCACGCGTTGGAAGAGCTGTACGACAGGGAAGAGGCCGGCGACTACGACGACCCCGTCGGACGACGCCGGTTCCGGGAGCGCAGGGAACGGCTCCTCGGCCGTATGGAGCGGGCGGAGGCCCGTCTCACCGAGTTGGAAGAGGCGGCGACGCCGACGCTCCCGATCCACCTGTGGCTGCCCTTGGGTGCGGGGGACGTCGATCCGGTGGGCGAGGGGTCGTGGTGGGAGGCCGCTACGGCCCAGGAGCGCCGGAACTTCGTCAAGTTGTTCGTGCGCAGGGTCACAGTCACCAAGGCGACCGGCGCGGGAAGGTCGACGCCCGTCGAGAAGCGGGCGACGGTCGAGTTCGTACGACCGGAACGGGCCGAGGGCGATGACGCAGAGACTGGCGAATCGAGGCAGCAGAAGGTGCTAGCAGAAGCGGTCTGACCTGCTGCTGAACCGAGACGAGCGAGGGAGAGGAGTACACCCACATCGCCGGTTAGAGAAACCGGTGATTCTCCGGAGCATTGACGGTGTCCTCGGGGCTCCGGGCAGCCGCTTCGCTGCTCTGGCGCCCCTGCGTCTCCCAACCGTCAGGAGCCGTCTCTTGCACAACCCCGCGCCCAGCCCGGCCACCGCTTCGCCGACCGACGGTGAATGGCCTGGCCATCGCCGACAGCATCGCACCGCAACCCGGTCAGATGCCCTCGCCATGCAACGCGGCGGGGCACCGACTGTTCTGCCACGGCTTCGCGTCAGGCTGCTTCGGTTCCGCTCGGAGCAGCGGATGCACCAGTCCGACCGGCGAGCAGCCGCCCGGCCCACGCTCGGACTTCGGCCAGGTGTTCACCCCGCAGCCCGGCACGGGGATAAGGCTGAACCAGCAGGGTCGCCGCGCCACGAGCGGTGCGCTCTGCGGCCCAGGAGTGGTCGAGGCCAGTGAAGTCGTCGTCGATCCACACAGCGGGGGCGTCAGCCAGCCAGGCGTCGACGTGGTCGCGCTTCCACAGGTAGCCATTGGGGTGACTGGTTGTGATCTTGGGGTGCGGGAGATCGACGTGCGGCAGGGGTGGGAGACCGAGGAGCGGTCCGATCAGAGTGGAGGCGTCCTGGCGCCAGCTGGTGCACCAGACTGGCGTGACCATGCCGGTACGGACCACTTCCATGAGCATGGGGCCGTGGGAGGGGTTGAGCCAGATGGTGACCGGGTCGTCGGCGCTGCGGCCGGCGGGCACGACGTCGTGGCGGGCGTGGGTGGCTGGGGTCGAGCCGTCCGCGTCGGGGAAGGGAATGAGGACGCCGTCGATGTCGAGGAGCAGGTAGGGCGGGCGCATCGGATTCTCCCAGGGGAACTGGTTGGGGGTCAGAGCTTGCGCGCGGTGATCAGCAGGGTGGTGGGCCAGCGACCGTGCCGGGCGTCGTGGAATTCCTGGGCCGAGCTGAGCCAGAGGCCCGCGCGATCGAGATGTCTCTCCCAGCGATCGGCGTCGAAGTCCCAGCGAGGGATGATCAGTTGGGTGCGGTCGGGGAGGGTGACGTAGTCGCGGCGGGGCCGGTCGTCGGTGGCCGGGCGGAGGCCGCCGCGTTGGGGGTGGGGAACGGAGAAGGCGAGAGTGCGGCCGGGCTTGAGGCGCTGGCCGATGGCCGGGAGCAGGAGTTCGGGGACGACGAGGCCGACGGCTCCGAAGACGGAGTAGACCGCGTCGAACTGCTCGTCGGAGGCTTGCAGGTAGTGCAGGGCGTGGCCCGCCACGAAGGTGAGGTTGTTCAGTCGGCCGTAGTGCGAGCGGGCTCGACGGACCTGCAGGCCGACGAGGTCGACGCCGGTGACCTGGGCGCCGTAACGGGTGGCGAGGTGGGCGGCGTTGTGGCCGGGGCCGCAGCCGAGTTCCAGCAGCTGCTTGCGACGCAGATCCGGGCCGAGGATTTCGGCGCTGGGCCCGCTGCCGGGCCGCGTGGTCCATTCCATCCGCGCCGGTACGGACAGTGGTTCGGCGGGGCTGGCCGTTGTGCGCTGAAGAGCGTGGACGTACCACGGGGACGCCTGGGCGAGCACGTCAGACCTCCAGGAGGTGGAGGACGTCGGTGAGGTGACGGCGTACGGCCTTGATGTAGGCGGGGTCGGTGGCGGGATCGTTGATCCAGCGGATGGACTGCTCCATGAACCACTCGACGGCCCACATGCGGTGCCAGCCCAGCGCCCAGTTCTCGGCGGTGAGCCCGCCACGCCGGTCGAGGGCGTCGGGGGTACCGCCGGCGGTGACGTATTGCTCCAGGAAGACCCGCAGGCGTACGGGGTCGGGGGCGTCGAGGGTGCCGTGCCAGCTGGCGAGGTCGAGCAGGCCGGGGCCGGTGAAGGCGCGGGCGAAGTCCAGCAGTCGCCAGCCGTGCCTGCTGATGTGGAGGCTGGTGGGGTGGAACTCGGAGTGCACCCAGCCGAATGGAGCCACTGTGGCACCGGCCGAGCGGGTCTCGGCGGCCTGGGCGGTTCGATCGAGCGTGTCCTCGACGTCGTCCGCCTCCTGCCACCGGTCGGCCTTGCGGAGCCGGGCGAGGTGCTCCAGGGCCCGGTTCGGAAGCGTGCGGAGGCGGTTCTGGTCGAGGACGGGCAGGGCGGGGGCCGTGCAGGTGCCGTGCAGCACTACGGCCGCGGCGGTGCCGTCGAGGTCGTCGGCGTCGCGGACGGCGGGGTCGAGGTCCTCCATGAGCATGCCGAGCCAGCCGTCCAGGGCCGCGGAGGCGTGGACCTGCGGGACGGGAACGCCGAGCGTGCGCGCCAGACGGAGAGTTTGATCCTCGCTGTCGAACGGCCGCTTCGCGTACTTGAAGATCGCGGTGGTGGCGTCGGGGAAGGTCAGGCGCTCGACACCGGACATTGACCACACGCGTACCTCCTCGCGCACGGCGGTGGTACGGCTGGCCATGGTGAGCAGGTTGTCGAGGAGTTCGGCGCTGGGGTTCGTGGTCACGTGGGGGCTCCAAGGAGGTTGAGGGCGTCCAGGGCGGGCGAGAGGTGCCGGCCCGCCCCGGAGCCTGGTGTGCGGTGTTACGCGGCTGGGCTCACGCGGTGGGCGTAGACCTGCTCGATCCATCCGGCCTTGAAGGCCGCGAGGTCGTCGCGGAAGGCGGCCATCGAGGCACCGTAGGGCGCCACGACGCCGCCGGTCTGGTCCGGCACGGACTGGCAGCCATGTACGAGCCTGCCGCCGAGTGCGGCGTGAGCCTTGATGGACTCGATCCGGCGGTGCTCGTTGAACCAGCCACCGTGGTAGACCTCGTCGAGCATCCCGCCCATCTCGTCGTCCAGGTCGAAGACGACGGAGGTTGCGGCTGGGAAGAACCAGCACGGGCCGACGTTGGAGATGTGCCCGTCCAGCTCGACCTTGTTCAGCGCCATCAGCGTGGCCGCCTCGCGCAGCATCCGCAGGTGCTCGGCCGTGATCTGCGGCAGGCCGAGGCCGATGAGGTGCTCGTCGCGGAACAGGTACGCGTACACCGCGTAGGCGGTGGAGAGTACGGGGGCGGCGTCCGAGGTGGACTCGGCGTGGGCCTTGATGAAGTCCAGCGCGAGCTGCTCGACCGCGCTCTCGGTGGTCTCCCCCACGTCCAGGAGCTGGGACTTGACCAGCTCCCAGTCGGCGACGAGCCAGGTGTTGGACTCGAAGCGGAAGAAGTACTCGGCCGGGTCGATGGTGATGCGTCGGCCGTCGACCTGGATGCCGGGCAAGCGGCTCCAGCGCTCGTCGAACGCCTCGGGCAGCTCGACCGTGATGGCCGTGGTGTTGATGGTGGTCACCGTGTCTCCGTCTCTGATCGGCTGGGTTCGAGCACAGGAATGCCCGAACCCGGTGTAGGCGTACGGAACTTCGGGGCCGTCCGGCCGAAGGGGGAGCCTGGTCGCGGTGTCGGACCGGGGCCGGGCGGCTGATGATTAGTGAACCCTCCGTCACGCACAGTGGGTACCGTGAGAGGCAGTTGAAGCGGTATACGCGGTTTACAGCTCCGGACGGGAGGCGATCGTGGCAGCGCGAAGAGACCCCAACTCCCGCCTGCGTGACGCCCTCGACGCGATTGGCTGCACCTACGAGGCTCTGGCCAAGGACGTCCGACGCATCGCCGCAGAGAACGGCGAGACTCTCCAGACCAACAAGTCGGCCGTCTCCCACTGGGCGAACGGCACGCGCCAGCCCACCGGACGGACCGGGCAGTACCTCGCCGAAGCCCTGTCACGCAGGGCAGGCCGCGTTATTACCCAGACCGAGATCGGCCTGCGCGTACCAGAAGCCGAGGAGGCGGTCGAGCGGGATCCCGTCCTGGCAGCCACCGGCCTGGGCCGCGCCGACGTCGAGCGCCGTCGCTTCCTCGCGGTAGCGGCCTTCACCACAGCTGGCGTCGCCATGCCGCTCGCCCACGACCACGAGGCCACCGCACGCATGCTCCGCGCCCGCACCGGCACATCCGTGGTCGGTGACGAGGACGTGGACGTCGTACGCCAGGTCACCGCAGCCTTCAGCGCGGCCGACGAACGGCTCGGCGGTGGCCACGGCCTGACCACGGTCACCGCCTACCTCGCCGACACCGCCGCCCCCATGCTCCGAGGCCGCTACCCGAACGAAGTCTTACGACAGGCGGCCTTCGGCGCCGTGGCCGAACTCGCCTACCTGGCAGGCTGGAAGCACCACGACCTCGGCCAGGAAGGCGCCGCCCAGCGCTACTACCAGGTCGGCTACCAACTTGCCTGCGAAGCCGATCCCCACGGACACGCCGCCTGGATGATGCGCGCCCTCGCCCACCAGGCCCTCAGCCTCAAGCAGCCCCACCACTGCGTCGACCTCGTCGAAGGAGCCCTCACCCGCGGCCTCCGTCACGTCGACGGCCAGACCGAAGCTCTCCTCCGCATCACCCACGCCCGCGCCTACGCCGCCACAGGCGAGAGACCCGCAGCGGCCCGCGCCCTGCTCGCCGCCGAAGACGCCCTACTGCGCGACGACGGCCCCCAGCCCAGCTACTCCCGCGTCAGCGGCCCCGCCGCCGGCACCCTTGCCAGTCACACCGCCCGCACGCTCACCGACCTCGCCGACCACATCGGCACCGAACAGCAGCACCGCGACGCCCTGGTCCGGTGGGACCCCGAGAAGTACAAGCGCGTCCACGCCCTCACCTACGCCGACCTCGGCGACAGCCTCGCCGCCCAGGCCCGCGCCGACGAGGCCGTAGCAGCCTGGTCCCAGGCCCTGACCCTCATGGAAAGCATGACCTCCGACCGCACCCGCAAAGCGATCACCTCGCTCCGCTCCACACTCACCATCTACCAGCGCCGCAGAGTGCCCGGAGCCGCCGAACTCGCCCGCCGCGCACGCGAAGCGCTGGCCTAAGCTGCCCACCAACCGGCCGACGAAGGGACACCAGCCGTGGCTCAGCGGACAAGCAACGAGCAGCCCAAAGCCCTAAAGCCCGCCCTCGAATCCATGACCCTCCTGGTCGCCGCCGTCATCGTCCACGACCAGGCCACCAACCGCGTCGTCCTCCTCCAGCGCAGCCAGAACGCCAAGTTCGCCCAGGGCATGTGGGACCTCCCCGTTGGCAAGAGCGAACCCGGCGAGCCGATCACGGAAACGGCCGTGCGGGAGCTGTACGAGGAGACGGGCCTGACCGTGAAGCCAGAGTCCCTGCAGGTCGCCCACATCATCCATGGCGCCTGGGGTGTCGAAGCACCCAACGGTTTCCTCACCGTCGTCTTCGCCGCTCACGAATGGACCGGCGAACCCGAGAATCGTGAACCACGCAAGCATGCTCAGGTCTGCTGGACCGACGCTGGCGCAATCCCCAAGAATTTCGTGGACACCACTTCAAGCGCCCTCCACCGATACCTCGCGGGAGGCCCGGAGGTCTCCCTCGACGGCTGGCAGTAGAAGCGCGAACGATGGGGCCCGGCCGGTTGCCAGGGCGAGTCCTTCGCCACTCGCACTCGGCAACCTAGAAAAGCCACATGCTGACTGAACCAGCCACCAGGAGCGCCAGCCCCACGCCCGCGAACTCGACCTCTGCCGCAAGGACTTCGACCTTATCGCTGCGGGCACCAAAACGATCGAGATGCGAAAAGGGAGCCCTGGGCATCCTTGCCACCGAAATCACATTGCATACCGCAAGAGCCTCGATCAGAGGCCATACAACTTCAATCCAACATGGTCCACAATCCATCGATGCACTTCGCCGTCAATGGCAAAGTAGATCCTTCCAACCCGGTCCGGGGTGGTGTGATCGTCCAGCTTGACATGAGGCTGCCGGTCCCATGGTTTCTTGCGCTCAAACTTGAATTCATGCAATTTCGCCCTACGTAGAGGCTCATCCGACGGTGCATAAACCAAGGGAGTCCGATCGCCGATCCACGAGACAAGCGAGGTTCCCACGCTGCCTTTCTGTTTCCTCCATTCCTTAGCGAGATCAGCTAGCGTATCCAGCGCCTCCCTCATCCGTTCCGGATACGGATATGAGCACCTTTGCCACTGATCTTTCGCATTGGGCGTGAAAATGAGGGCCCCGTCAGATTCCTCAGTCCAGCGATCCCAGTCAGAGGAGAAGTCGCCAGGGTTTGCAACCGGCTGTCCGCGCACGTCGGTCGGCTCAGCAACAGTCGGCAGCGTCGCCGTCTCAAGCTGAGCGGTGAGGTTGGCCACTTCGATCCCCAGACGGGCAACCTGGTTTTCCAGCTGTTCGTTCTGCTCGAGCAGCTGCACAAGCTGGTCACGTTCGTCCTCTAGCTTTTCCTTCAGCCGAGCAATCTGTTCACCCTCTGTGCCCGCAAGGTCGTCCAAGAGTGCATTTGTCTCGGCGGAGCGGATGGCATCCCAGAGACGATCCCTCCCACGAGCCACGACACTGAGGGGAGCAAGAAGCCGAGTAAGTCTGCCCAGGAGGACATCGTGATCGCCGTAGAGATCGGCTGATCCCCACCATGGACTTCTTGCATCCGTGGTGGGCCAATAAAGCCGCGCCCCATCTCGTGGAAGCAGATTTCGTTCAAGTCCGGCATTGAAGGAATCGAATGCCAGCCAGCCAGAAATGACCACGACGTGGGCAAGACCCGCGAGGCGACGGGCGGCCTGGCGAGCAAACGCGGTCGGCGGCCCCATCGTCCGAACCGAGGAAACAACGAGAATGGGCAGGCGACGTTCAGGAGCGCAAAGACGCTCACGGATCAAAGGGAGCTGGGCCGTCAGCACCGGCATCACGTTGGTGGTGATGCTGTCACGACCATCTGTACACTTAAGATCAGGGTCTCGCATGATCGCGTTAAGCGCGCGAGGCGGCCTAAGGTCCTCCACTGTGGCGGGGGCAAGTAGGCCGTCATTCTGTCGGCCCATAACGACCCGAAAACCTGTCCTGCCGTCGTATTCGGAGGCGGTGAGCTGGCACAGGAATCGGCCACCTTTGGGGAGATCCTGCTCGATTTCTATCCGTAGTGCGCGGACGTTATCGGCCACAGTGACGGGCAACCAACGCACGTGTTGCTCAGGACGTCCCTGTCCGTATCCCGGGACAACTATTTCACCCTTGCCAGCCATTAGAGCCGCAGCAGATAGACCACTCGTGGCCGGAGAGACGTGCTGCTCCATATGCGCCAACAGCCGTTCGAAGGCCAGCGGCAATCTGCCTACATCCGTCGGCGCCACCTCAAGACCGACGACGTACAACTGCTGCATGGGGCCCCCTCATCCACTCATGCCTTGGTGGACGAGCTCACCCCCTCGCCCCCAAACTCAGGCCAGAAGAATAGCCCCGCAGGGCAGCCGCCGGGGCGGGGTAGCTGTGCAAGAACCACCTGCCCCAACGCAAGCCACAGGCCCGAGACTCCCTGGCCCGGACAGCGTCACCGCGCCCCGCGCACAGTCCGCAAGACACCCGCTCAGGACCGTCGCACCCATCGCCAGCAATCGACCAAAGGCCATATCAGCGCCCCGCAGGAAAGATCCGCCCAGGTGGCAAGGCGGCAGCCAGCGCGGACGAGCCCTTCATCTCCGGGCTGGGCTCGTCCGCGTATAGCTTCAGCGACCCCTACAGTCCACCCTCAGACATCCCGTGCACGGCCGGGATCGTTCCCAGGCGGCCCTTCTGGAAGTCTTCGAACGCCTGCTGGAGTTCCTCGCGGGTGTTCATGACGAACGGGCCGTAGTGAGCCATGGGCTCACGGATGGGCTGCCCGCCAAGGAGGACGACCTCCAGGTCCGGCGTGTGCGAGTCCTGCTTCTCGTCCGCGCGGACGGTCAGCGAACCGCCGGCGCCGAAGACCGCAGTCTGGCCCAGGTGGATCGGACGGCGCTCGGCACCGACCGAACCCTTGCCCGCGAGGACGTACGCCAACCCATTAAAGTCCTCCCGCCACGGCAGCGTGACCTCCGCACCCGGCGCCACCGTCGCGTGGATCATCGTGATCGGGGTGTGAGTGATGCCGGGACCGGCGTGGCCGTCCAACTCACCGGCGATGACGCGGAGCAGCGCGCCGCCGTCGGGCGTGGTCAGCAGCTGGACGCTGCCGCCGCGGATGTCCTGGTAGCGCGGGGCCATCATCTTGTCCTTGGCCGGCAGGTTCACCCACAGCTGGAGTCCGTGGAAGAGCCCGCCGGACATCACCAGCTGCTCCGGCGGCGCCTCGATGTGCAGCAGGCCGGAGCCCGCCGTCATCCACTGGGTGTCGCCGTTGGTGATGGTGCCGCCGCCACCGTTGGAGTCCTGGTGGTCGAAGATCCCGTCGACGATGTAGGTGACGGTCTCGAAGCCGCGGTGCGGGTGCCAGGGCGTGCCTTTCGGCTCCCCGGGCTGATACTCCACCTCACCCATCTGGTCCATCATGATGAACGGGTCGAGGTGGCGGTAGTTGATCCCGGCGAACGCGCGGCGCACCGGGAAGCCCTCGCCCTCGAAACCGCTGGGCGCGGTGGTCACGGTGAGCACGGGACGTGCGACGGCGTCGGCGGGTGCGGATACGCGGGGCAGCGTCAGCGGGTTCTCGACGGTCACGGCGGGCATGTCGGCCTCCTCGGGCGGCGTACGCCCCACTTTAGTTGAGCATTGAACTTCTTGCCACCTGGAACCACGAAAGCCCGGAGGGCATTCCCTCCGGGCTCGCGGACATCCAAGCGCCGCGACGTCTATCCGTACATGCGGCGCATGGCGAAATCGACCATCTGTTCGACGGCTTTGGCGTCGAACACCATCCGGTGCTCGCCCTCCATGTCCAGGACGAAGCCGTAGCCGGTCGGCAGCAGGTCGATCACCTCCGCCCCGGTGATCACGAAGTACTTCGACTCCTTGCCCGCGTACCGGCGCAGCTCCTTCAGGCCGGTGAACATCGGGATCACGGGCTGCTGGGTGTTGTGCAGCGCGAGGAAGCCGGGGTTGTCGCCGCGCGGGCAGTAGACCTTCGAGGTCGCGAAGATCTGCTGGAAGTCCTCGGCGGACATCTGGCCGGTGGTGAAGGCGCGCACCGCGTCCGCGAGCGAGGGCGGGGACGGCTCGGGGTACAGCGGCGGCTGCTGTCCGTACCCGCCGCCCATCGGCTGCTGCGGGGGCGGGGCGTACTGCTGCTGCTGTTGGCCCGCGGTCTGGTCGTAGCCGTACATGCAGCACAGAGTAACGAGTAACGAGTCACAGATGGGCGGTCCGGGGTTGCTTCTTATTACCGACGGGTAGCATCATCGTAGCTACTAGTTGGTACGTGTACGGATGCGAGGAGCGAGTGCCTCGCCGATCTCTCAAGGGAGCGTCGCCATGGGGCACTACAAGCCGAATCTCCGGGACATCGAGTTCAACCTCTTCGAGGTGCTCGGCCGCGACAAGGTCTACGGCACGGGCCCGTTCGCGGAGATGGACACCGACACCGCCAAGAGCGTCCTGGAGGAGCTGACCCGGCTCTCCGAGAACGAGCTGGCCGAGTCCTTCGCCGACGCCGACCGCAACCCGCCGGTCTTCGACCCGGAGACCAGCACGGCCCCGGTCCCGGCCTCCTTCAAGAAGAGCTACCAGGCCTTCATGGACTCCGAGTACTGGCGCCTCGGCCTGCCCGAGGAGATCGGCGGCACCACCTCCCCGCGCTCCCTGATCTGGGCGTACGCGGAGCTGATCCTGGGCGCCAACCCGGCCGTGTGGATGTACTCCTCGGGCCCGGCGTTCGCCGGCATCCTCTTCGAGGAGGGCAACGAGGTCCAGAAGCACATCGCCTCGATCGCGGTCGAGAAGCAGTGGGGCTCCACCATGGTCCTCACCGAGCCGGACGCCGGTTCGGACGTCGGCGCCGGCCGCACCAAGGCCGTCGAGCAGGCCGACGGCTCCTGGCACATCGAGGGCGTGAAGCGCTTCATCACGTCCGGCGAGCACGACATGTCGGAGAACATCCTCCACTACGTCCTCGCCCGCCCCGAGGGCGCCGGACCCGGCACCAAGGGCCTGTCCCTCTTCCTGGTCCCCAAGTACGAGTTCGACTTCGAGACCGGCGAGCTGGGCGAGCGCAACGGCGCCTACGCCACCAACGTCGAGCACAAGATGGGCCTGAAGGCCTCCAACACCTGCGAGATGACCTTCGGCGACCGCCACCCCGCCAAGGGCTGGCTGATCGGCGACAGGCACGACGGCATCCGCCAGATGTTCCGCATCATCGAGTTCGCCCGCATGATGGTCGGCACGAAGGCGATCTCCACCCTCTCCACGGGCTACCTCAACGCCCTGGAGTACGCCAAGGAGCGCGTCCAGGGCCCCGACCTGGCCAACTTCATGGACAAGGCGGCCCCCAAGGTCACCATCACGCACCACCCGGACGTGCGCCGCTCCCTGATGACGCAGAAGGCGTACGCCGAGGGCATGCGCGCGCTCGTGATGTACACCGCCTCCGTCCAGGACGAGATCCAGGTCAAGGAGGCGAACGGCGAGGACGCCTCGGCCGAGCACGCCCTCAACGACCTGCTCCTGCCGATCGTCAAGGGCTACGGCTCGGAGAAGGCCTACGAGCAGCTCGCGCAGTCCCTGCAGACCTTCGGCGGCTCCGGGTTCCTCCAGGAGTACCCGATCGAGCAGTACATCCGCGACGCCAAGATCGACACCCTGTACGAGGGCACCACGGCGATCCAGGGCCAGGACTTCTTCTTCCGGAAGATCGTCCGCAACCAGGGCGCCGCGCTGAACTCGCTCGCCGAGGACATCAAGAAGTTCCTGGCGCTCGCCACCGGCGGCGAGGAGCTGTCCGGCGCCCGCGAGCACCTGGCCAAGGCCGCCGTCGAGCTGGAGGCCATCGTCGGCCTGATGCTCACCGACCTCGCGGCCACCGAGCAGGACGTCAAGAACATCTACAAGGTGGGCCTCAACACCACCCGCCTGCTGCAGGCCTCCGGCGACGTGATCGTCGGCTACCTGCTCCTCAAGGGCGCGGCGATCGCCGCCGAGAAGCTGCCGACCGCCTCCGCCAAGGACAAGTCCTTCTACACCGGCAAGATCGCCGCCGCGAAGTTCTTCGCCGCGAACGTCCTGCCCGGCCTCACCCTGGCCCGCAACGTCGCCCAGGGCGTCGAGCTGGACCTGATGGAGCTGGACGAAGCCGCCTTCTAGGACGGGCCCCACACCAAGAGCCCGTTCCGCACACCCCCACGAGGGCCCGCTCCCGCCAGACGGGAAGCGGGCCCTCGTACGTCGTTAAGGTGAACCCCATGAGCGCACCCTCCCGCTTCGACCGCGGCCACACCGACGACCTGATGACCTTCCTGTCGGCGAGCCCGACCCCGTACCACGCCGTGGCGAGCGCCGCCGCGCGGCTGGAGAAGGCCGGTTTCCGCCAGGTGGCGGAGACCGACGCCTGGGAGGCCACGAGCGGCGGCAAGTACGTGCTGCGCGGCGGTGCGATCGTCGCCTGGTACGTCCCGGAGGGCGCCGCGGCGCACACCCCCTTCCGCATCGTCGGCGCCCACACCGACTCCCCCAACCTGCGCGTCAAGCCCCGCCCGGACACCGGGGCGCACGGCTGGCGCCAGGTCGCCGTGGAGGTCTACGGCGGCCCGCTGATGAACTCCTGGCTCGACCGCGACCTGGGCCTGGCCGGCCGCCTCTCGCTGCGCGACGGCTCCACCCGCCTGGTCGACGTCGACCGCCCGCTGCTGCGCGTCCCGCAGCTCGCCATCCACATGGACCGCAACGTCTCCACGGAGGGCCTCAAGCTCGACAAGCAGCGCCACCTCCAGCCCGTCTGGGGCCTGGGCGACACGGTGCGCGACGGCGACCTGATCGCCTTCCTGGAGGACGAGGCGGGCCTCGCCCGCGGCGAGGTCACCGGCTGGGACCTGATGACGCACTCCGTGGAGCCCCCGGCGTACCTGGGCCGCGACCGGGAGCTGGTGGCGGGCCCGCGGATGGACAACCTGCTGTCCGTGCACGCCGGGACGGCCGCCCTGGCCGCGGTCGCGGCCTCCGGCGCCGACCTCTCCCACATCCCCGTACTGGCCGCCTTCGACCACGAGGAGACCGGCTCCCAGTCGGACACGGGCGCCGACGGACCGCTGCTCGGCGGCGTGCTGGAACGCTCGGTGTTCGCCCGCGGCGGCTCCTACGAGGACCGGGCGCGCGCCTTCGCCGGCACCGTCTGCCTGTCCTCCGACACGGGCCACGCCGTCCACCCCAACTACGCGGAACGGCACGACCCGACGCACCACCCGCGGATCAACGGCGGCCCCCTCCTCAAGGTCAACGTCAACAACCGCTACGCCACCGACGGTTCGGGCCGCGCCGTGTTCGCCGCCGCCTGCGAGAAGGCGGACATCCCCTTCCAGACCTTCGTCTCCAACAACTCCATGCCGTGCGGCACCACCATCGGTCCCATCACCGCGGCCCGGCACGGCATCAGCACCGTCGACATCGGCGTGGCCATCCTGTCGATGCACAGCGCCCGGGAGTTGTGCGGCGCCGACGACCCGCACCTGCTGGCCAACGCGCTGGTGGCCTTCCTCCAGCCGTAGCCGCGGGACACAACACCGCCCCACGGCATGAGGGTTGAAGCCGGGGGTACCCGCACGGAACCGGATCGGCCGGAAACCCGGAACCGACCGGATCTGACAGGGAGGCAACACTCATGGGCCTCGGCGGGTGCATCATCCTCATCGCCGTGGGAGCCGTCCTCACGTTCGCGACCGACTGGGACATGCAGGGCGTCAACCTCGACCTGGTCGGTGTGATCTTCATGGTCGTCGGCCTGATCGGCGTCGCCACGTTCAGCAGCATCGCCCGGCGCCGCCGCGTCGTGATGCCGCCGACGACCCCGGTCGTCGAGGAACGGCCCCACCACCACACGCAGGACGGCTACCACAACGGCTACGGCGCCTGAATCGGCTGGTGGTGCGGGGTGCCGTGTTCTGCCGTCGGGGCCGGGCGGCCGTCACGTCAGGGCGTGCCCCGTAGTGGCGTCCACGTGGGCGGGCACCTCGTCGTGCCGGTCGCCCACGGTCGACGTCCCCGTCGGTTCGAGGAGCAGGATCGCGGTGCGGACGGGGGAGGCCGGCCGGTGCTCCGTGCCGCGCGGGACCGTGAAGGCCGAGCCCTTGGGCAGGACGACGGTGCGTTCCCCGGCGGGTTCCCGCAGGTCGATGTGCAGTTCCCCGTCGAGGACGAGGAAGAACTCGTCGGTGTGGTCGTGCACGTGCCAGACGTGCTCGCCCTCCACCTTGGCGATACGGACGTCGTAGTCGTTGACGGCGGTGACGATGCGGGGGCTCCACAGCTCGGAGAAGGACGCGAGGGCGGAGGCAAGAGAGACGGGTTCGTGTGCCATGACGCCATCCTGCGGCTGACGCTTGCGCCGGACGAGTGCTAGAAATCGCACATGCCGCAAGAAACCTCTCACCGAACCCGGACCCACCGTGTCGCCGTGATCGTCGACGAGGGCACCAACCCGTTCGAGGTCGGCTGCGCCACCGAGCTGTTCGGGTTGCCGCGGCCCGAGCTGGGGCTGTCCGGGCCGCTGTACGAGGTGGTGGTGTGCGGGCCGACCCCCGGCATACGGATGAACCACGGGTTCCTCACGCTCGCGGACGTGCCCGGGCTGGAGGCCGCGGACGGGGCCGGCACACTCGTCGTCCCCGGGCGGCCGGACAACGTCGTACCGCGCGGCCCGGCCGTCCTGGACGCCATCCGGCGCGCACACGCGCGCGGCGCGCGCATCGTCAGCCTGTGCACCGGGAGCTTCGCACTCGCCGAGGCGGGGCTGCTGGACGGACGGCGGGCCGCCACCCACTGGTTGTGGGCGGACGCCTTCCGCCGGCTGCATCCGCGCGTGCTGCTGGAACCGGACGTGCTGTTCGTGGACGAGGGCGACGTGCTCACCGCCGCGGGCAGCGCGGCGGCACTCGACCTGGGTCTGCACATCTGGCGCAAGGACCACGGCGCCGAGATCGCGAACGCCGTCTCCCGACGGCTGGTGTTCGCCACCCACCGGGACGGCGGGCAACGCCAGTTCGTGGAACGGCCGGTGCCCCACGTGCCCGACACGTCGCTGGCGCCCCTGCTGGAGTGGGCGCGGGAGCGCCTGCACGAGCCGCTGACCGTGCCGGATCTCGCCGACCGCGCCGCGCTGTCACCGGCGACCCTGCACCGGCGTTTCCGGGCTCAGCTGGGAACGACTCCGCTCGCCTGGCTGACGGCCGAGCGTGTGGTGCTCGCGCGAAGACTCATCGAGCGCGGCGAGAAGCGTCTGGACGTGGTGGCGGCCCGCAGCGGACTGGGCACCGCGGCCAACCTCCGGCTGCGGCTGCGGCGCGAGACCGGGCTCAGCCCGTCGGCCTATCGGCGGCGTTTCGGAGCGGGCGCCGGGGAAGCGATCACGCCATGAGATTCCTCGTGTACGACCGGCTCCTCGGTATCGGTGACGACTACTGGATCGAGGACGACCGGGGCAACAAGGTCTTCCTCGTCGACGGCAAGGCGATGCGGCTGCGGGACACCTGGGAGCTGAAGGACGCCCAGGGGCGCGTGCTCATCGACATCCACCAGAAGATGTTCGCCCTGCGCGACACGATGGTGATCGAACGGGCCGGCGAGCCTCTGGCCCGCATCAAGCGCAAGCGTCTCTCCCTGCTGCGCAACCACTACCGGGTGGTCCTGGCCGACGGCACCGAACTGGACGTCAGCGGCAAGATCCTCGACCGGGAGTTCGCCATCGAGTACGACGGCGAACTGCTGGCCGTCGCCTCCCGGCGCTGGCTGACCCTCCGGGACACCTACGGCGTGGACGTCGTACGGGACGACGCGGACCCGGCGCTGCTGATCGCCCTGACGGTGTGCGTGATCCACCTGGCGGAGAAGGAGCGGGAGGACGACTGAGGACCGGCGGACCCGCGGCTCCTCACGCCGTGCGGCGGACGGCGCGGCCGAGGAGCAGCGGCACGGCCAGGTGGTGCACGGGTGCCGCCAAGGCCCACAGCACCCGGCCGGCCCGGCGCTCGTAGAACGCGTACGTCGCCCAGAGCAGCCGCGCGCCGTCCACGGTCACGACGTTGCGGACGGTCAGCGACGGGGCGCGGGCCTCCAGGGCGATCCGGCCCGGCCCGGTCTCCAGCACGCGCCAGCCCACCACGTGCCGTCGCGAGGTGCGCGGCCCCAGTCGCAGCCCCAGCACGCCCGCCCACCCCGTCCGGAACAGCTCACGCAGTATCACCGGGGTGTCCTCGAAACTGGCGCGCACCCATTCCTCGGGCGTCAGCCGGGGAAGTCCCGCGGTGGGAAGCTCGAAGGCCGACGCGAAAGCGGCGCCGAGGGGGTCCACCCGCACCCGGCGAATGGCGGAGGTACCGGTAGGTGTCCGTGTCATACCGGCATACTGGGCACCGTGACACCACATCAAACACGCGGTGTCACTCGTCCTCACACTCCGCACTCAGCCGCGCGGCGGCTCCAGCCCCAGCACCCGGTCCTTCAGTGCCGGGAACTGCTCCCGGGTCCGCGCCACCTTCGCCGGGTCGAACTCCACCGTGAGGACCTCCTCGTCCGCACCGGCCTCCGCGAGCACCTCGCCCCAGGGGTCCACCACGATCGAGTGACCGGCCTGCGGAACCCCGGCGTGCGTCCCGGCCGTTCCGCAGGCGAGCACGAAGGCCTGGTTCTCCACGGCCCGCGCCCGGGCGAGCAGCGTCCAGTGCGACCGGCGGCGCTCCGGCCAGCCCGCCGGGACGACGAGGATCTCGGCACCGGCGTCGACGAGGGCGCGGAAGAGCTCCGGGAAGCGCAGGTCGTAGCAGGTCGCCACGCCGAGGGTGGTGGTGTCCGCCAGGGGGACCGTCACCGGTTCGCGCCCCGCGCCCATCAGCACGGCCTCGCCCTTGTCGAAACCGAAGCGGTGGATCTTGCGGTAGGAGGCGGTGAGATCACCGGCGGGGGAGAAGACGAGAGAGGTGTTGTAGAGCCGTCCGTCCGGGCCGCGTTCGGGGACCGACCCCGCGTGCAGCCACACGCCCGCGTCGCTCGCCGCCTTGGCCATCGCCTCGTACGTCGGTCCGCGCAGCGGCTCGGCCGCCGCGTCGAACTCCTCGAAGGCGAACGCGCCCGTGGTCCACAGCTCCGGCAGCACGACGAGGTCGGCGCCGGCCTGCTCCCTTACCAGAGCCGCCGCCCGCGCGCGACGCGCTTCGACCGTTTCGTCCTCGTTCACGGCGATTTGAATCAAAGAGGCGCGCACACTACCACCGTCCTGGCATTCGAGCCGTCCACACGGGCCTACGATCGTCACACGAAAGCACTGCCGGGGTGCCGCACAGCAGCGTAACTTAGCGTTTCAAGACACCCGCCGACTGCCGCCACCGCCACTGGCACCGCCGCCACCAACCGCCCGTGTACCGACCGCCGAGGGGTCCCGTTCCGTGAGTCTGCATCCCGCCCTCCAGCCCTACGCCGACGCCTGGACTCACTCCATCGAGGCGATATCCGAGCTGGTCCAGCCGCTTGTGGAGGCAGAGTGGAACCGGCGGACCCCCTGCCCGGGCTGGTCGGTGCGCGACATCGTCTCGCACGTGCTGGGCCTGGACTCCGAGATGCTCGGCGACCCCCGCCCCATCCACACCCTCCCGCGCGACCTCTACCACGTCACCAACGACCACCAGCGCTACATGGAGATGCAGGTCGACGTCCGCCGCCACCACACGGCGCCGGAGATGACGTCCGAGCTGGAATACATGATCATCCGGCGCAACCGCCAGCTGCGCAACGAGTCGCGGGACCCCGGCACGAAGGTGCGCGGCCCGCTCGGCACCGAGCTGACCCTTCAAGAGGCGATGCGCCGGCACGCCTTCGACGTGTGGGCGCACGAGCAGGACCTGCGCACGGCCCTCGGCCGCCCCGGCAACCTCGACTCCCCCGGCGCGCACGTCGCCCGTGACGTGCTGCTCGGCGAACTGCCCGCCGTCGTCGCCGAGCGGGCGGACGCGCCGCGCAGCTCGGCCGTCGTCTTCGACGTGCACGGCCCGGTCGAGTTCCTGCGCACCATCCGCGTCGACATCCAGGGCCGCGGCACCCTCGAATCGTCCCCGGCCCTCGGCCCCGCCGCCACCCTCACCCTCGACTGGGAGACGTACTTCCGCCTGGCCTGCGGCCGGGTGACCCTCCAGGCGGCGGCGGACCGCGTCAAGACAGAGGGCGACCCGGACCTGACGGCGGCGATCCTGCGGAACTTCACAGTCACGCAGTGACTTTCCAGCCCGTCCGGCGATTGAGGACGAGGCCGTTCAGGCCGAAGCGGGGGTCTGGGGGCGGCAGCCCCCAGCCCGGCCCGCACCCACGCCGGGTGCCTACACCGGCACGTGCACCGTCTCCACCCGGCTCGCGACCAACCGCTCCCGCTCCCGCAGCGCGGCCCGCTTACGCAACCGCAGAATCTGCGTGACACCGAGCGCCTGCAACACGAACACCGAGGAGAACGCGACGGTGTAGTCGTCCCCCGTCGCGTCCAACAACACCCCCACCGCGAACAACGTGGTCATCGACGCCACGAAGCCCCCCATGTTCGTGATCCCGGACGCCGTCCCCTGCCGCTCCGCCGGATTCGCCGGCCGCGCGAAGTCGAAGCCGATCATCGACGCCGGCCCGCACGCCCCCAGCACCGTGCACAGCACCACCAGCAGCCACATCGGCGCGTGCTCGGCCGGGTAGGCCAGCGTCGCCGCCCAGAGCAGCGCCGTGGCCCCCACCGTGCCGAGCGCCAGCGGCAGCCGCGCCGCGTGGTGCCGGGCGATGACCTGGCCGTAGACCAGGCCGACGGCCATGTTGGACAGCACGACGAGGGTGAGCAGCGTGCCTGCCGTGGCCCGGGACAGCCCCTGCGCCTCGACCAGGAACGGCATCCCCCACAGCAGCAGGAACACCATCGCCGGGAACTGGGTGGTGAAGTGCACCCACAGCCCGAGCCGCGTCCCCGGCTCCCGCCAGGACGTCGCGATCTGCCGCCGTACGTACGCGGCCCCCTGGTGCGGCAGCGGCTCCGGCTCGTGGCCCTCGGGGTGGTCCTTGAGGAAGAGCAGCAGCAGGACGAAGACGACGGCACCCGCCAGCGCGCTGCCCGCGAACGCCGCGGTCCAGCCGATGCCGTGCAGCAGCCGGGCGAGGACGAGCGTGGAGACCAGGTTGCCCGCCATGCCGACGAGACCGGCGAGCTGGGCCACCATCGGCCCGCGCCGGGCGGGGAACCAGCGGGTGCCCAGCCGCAGCACGCTGATGAACGTCATCGCGTCCCCGCAGCCCAGCAGCGCCCGCGAGGCCAGCGCCATGCCGTACGACGGGGAGAAGGCGAAGCCCAGCTGCCCCGCCGTGAAGAGCACGACGCCGAGGCCCAGCACCCTCTTCGTGCCGAGCCGGTCGACCAGCAGGCCGACGGGTATCTGCATGCCGGCGTAGACCAGCAGCTGGAGGATGGAGAAGGTGGACAGCGCGGAGGCGTTGACGTGGAAGCGGTCGGCGGCGTCGAGACCGGCGACCCCGAGGGACGTACGGAAGATGACGGCGACGAAGTAGACGGAGACGCCGATGCCCCACACCGCGATCGCACGCCGGCCGCCGGGCGGATCACCGGGCAGGACGCGGCCGGCCGAGGTGGCCGTACTCATCGGACCTCCCCCCGCGCCAGGTTCGAGAACCAGCCCACGTGCCGGCCCACCACGGCGACGGCCGCCTCCGCGTCCCCGGCGCGCAGCGCGTCGAGGATCTCCTCGTGCTCGGCGAGGGTGTGGGCGATCCGGTCGGGGTGGGAGTGCATCACGGCGACGCCCATGCGCAACTGGCGGTCGCGGAGCTGGTCGTAGAGGCGGGAGAGGATCTCGTTGCCGCCACTGCGGACGATCTCGGCGTGGAAGCAGCGGTCGGTGACGGAGGCGGCGGCGAAGTCACCGGCGGCGGCCTGCTCCTGCTGCCGGGCGAGCAGCTCCTCCAGCCGTTCCACCAGCCCCGGCGGGGCGGGTACGGCCTTCCTGGCCGCGTGCTCCTCGACCAGCAGCCGGGTCTCCACCACGTCGGCGATCTCCTGCGCGGAGACGGGCAGGACCAGGGCGCCCTTCTTGGGGTAGAGCCGGATCAGCCCCTCGACCTCCAGCCGCAGCAGTGCCTCGCGCACCGGGGTGCGGGAGACGCCCACGGCCTCGGCCAGCTCGCCCTCGGTGAGCAGCGTCCCGCCCTCGTACCGGCGCTCCAGGACGCCCTGCTTGACGTGGGTGTAGACGCGGTCCGCCGCGGGGGGTTGCTTCACTGCCGTGGTCATGCCGACAGGATAGATACAACAGGGACACAAGAGGGATCCGGTCCAGCATCCGGACGCCGATCCGCCCCGCTCACCCCTCAGGGGGAACCGCGGGCCTCCCCCCGGCCCGCCGCGCAACCATTCGCCTCCCTCGGCTGTCGGACTGTCGCGGCCGCCGCTCCACCGACCACGACTCGGCCGCGTTCCAGGGGAATTCACCGCAATCGGGGTAATCGACTCAATGAATGACATTCCGGGCGCCACCGCAGCCGTCCGTCCGCGCAGGGCCCTCGCCGCCGCCCTGACCGGCGCCGCCGTCCTCGCCACCGGCGTCCTCGCCGCCGCTCCCGCGCAGGCCGCAGCACCCGACCGCGCGCCCGCGGCCCCCGTACGGGCCGCCGCCGTGCCCTCGATCGCCGCCAAGGGCGGCTACGTGATGAACAACGCGACCGGCCGGTCGCTCTATACCAAGGCCGCCGACACCAGGCGCTCCACCGGCTCCACGACCAAGATCATGACCGCCAAGGTCGTCCTCTCCCAGCCGAAGCTGAACCTGGACGCGAAGGTCACGATTCAGATGGCGTACAGCGACTACATCGTGTCGAAGAACGCCTCGTCCGCCCGCCTGATCGTCGGCGACAAGGTGACGGTCCGCCAGCTGCTGTACGGGCTGATGCTGCCCTCCGGCTGCGACGCCGCGTACGCGCTGGCCGACAAGTTCGGCTCGGGCAGGACGCGGGCGGCGCGGGTGAAGTCCTTCATCGGCAAGATGAACGCGACCGCCAAGAGCCTCGGCCTGAAGAACACGCACTTCGACTCGTTCGACGGCATCGGCAACGGCAAGAACTACTCCACGCCGCGCGACCTCACGAAAATCGCGAGCAGCGCGATGAAGAACTCCACCTTCCGCACCATCGTCAAGACCAGGAAGTACACGGCGAAGACGAGGACGAAGAAGGGCGGCACCCGCACGATGGCGCCCTGGACCAACACCAACACGCTGCTCGGCAGTTACCGCGGAGCGATCGGCGTGAAGACCGGGTCGGGGCCCGAGGCCAAGTACTGCCTGGTCTTCGCCGCGACCCGGAAGGGGAAGACGGTGATCGGCACGGTCCTGGCGTCCTCGTCGTCGGCGCAGCGCGCCAAGGACGCCACGAGGCTCATGAACCACGCGTTCACGAAGTAGCCCCCCCCCACCACCGCCACCGCCACCGCACCTCCACGAAGGGCCCGCCGCCGACGCGGCGGGCCCTTCTCGCCGCGCCGCTCTCCCTGTACCGATGAAGCACATGGTGATAGTTTCATTAGCACCATGCTGCTGAGTCTGGACAAGACCGACACCCGCCCCCTGCACGAACAGGTGGCCGGCGCCCTCCGGCGCGCCATCGCCGAGGGGGAGTGCGCCCCCGGGGACCGCCTGCCCTCGGCCCGCGACCTCTCCGAGGCCCTGGACGTCAACGTCAACACCGTGCTGCGCGCCCTGCGCGGCCTGCGGGACGAGGGCCTGCTGGAATTCCGCCGGGGCCGGGGGGTGACGGTGGCCGAGGGCGCCCGGCCCCACTCCGAACTGCAGATCCGGGTACGGGAACTGCTCGCCGAGGCGGCTCGGCTGGGCTACAGCAGGACCGATCTCGTCGACATGATCAGGGGGATGCCATGAAGGACACGACAGCGGTGCGGCGTACGACGGCGGCGGTCTGGACGGCCGGGGTCACGGCGGTGCTCGCCGCGATGCCGCTGCTGGCGCGGGACCGGCTGCCGGACCGGCTGGCGACCCACTGGGGCCTGGACGGCGAAGCGCCCAACGGCTCGATGCCCCTGTGGGCGGCGTCCCTCGTCCCCGCGCTGATCTGGCTGGTGACGGCGGCCGCGGTCACCGTCCCCCTGATGCGGGCGGGCCCCCCGGCCCGTCCCTGGACCACCGTGACCCTGCTCCCCATGGGCATCGTCCTCACCGGCGCGCAGGCCGCGGTCATCCGGGCCAACCTGGACCGCGCGGACTGGCACGAGGCCCGTCAGCCCACCGCCTGGGTCGTCGCGATCCTGGCCGCGGCCGTACTCGCGGGCGTGGCCGCATGGCTGCTCGTCACCCGGCGGCGCGGCACCGACGACGCCACCACACCCGACGAGGGCACCCCCGCGCTGGACATCCCGAAGGGCCGCCGCCTGGTCTGGTTCTCCCGCACCGCCAATCCCTGGCTCCAACTGCTCGCGGCCGCGATCGGCCTGGTGGCCGTGGGCGCACTCGTCGCGCTGGCCGGCGGCGTGGCCGCCCCGGGCACCCTGTGGGCACTGTTCGCCGGCTGCGCCGCCGGGTCCCTGGCCTGCGCGGTCTTCTCCTCGGTCCAGGCCCGCGTCTCGGAACGCGGCCTGGAGGTCTCCTTCGGCCCGCTCGGCTGGCCCGGACGCCGCTGGGCACCCGGCGACATCGACACGGCCCGGATGGAGGTCCGCCGCCCCGCCGAGGTCGGCGGCTGGGGCTACCGTCTCAGCGGCCGCGGCACCACGGTCATGCTGCGCACCGGCGAGTGCCTGGTCATACGCCCCCGGGGCCGCCGAAGCGACTTCGCCATCAGCATCGACGACGCCGAACGCGGCGCAGCCCTCCTCAACACCCTCCGCACGAACCGAACCCGGGGCTGAACACGGCGGCCCCGGGGGCCTGTTACACGCCCCTCGGCGGCCGCCGCAGCTCTTTCGATCATCTTCGCTCGCAGTCGTGAACATTCGCGGATCTGGCTGGCATATGCCCCTGACTCCGCCCTACGTTCCGCGACGGAGGTGGTTCGCATGAACGAACCGAGCGAACGAAAGAACTTCGCCAAGCAGAACGACGCGATCGACGTCAGCGACTTCGTCTACGCGGCGACCGGCGCCCGGGTGCGCAGGCTGACCATGCCGGGTGGAAGCCACTGGTTTCCGGCGGCGGACGTGTGCAAGGAGTTGGGATACACCACGACCCGAAAGGCCCTTCTCGACCACGTACCGGAGGAACACCGAGACAGTCTCGAGACTGTGACTGGAAGTCACAGTCTCAGCATTCCCGCAGGTAGGAAGTGGCGACGAGACTTGCAACTCATTGATCTGCAAGGTCTCATCCTGCTCGTCAACGCCTGCACCAAACCGGCCTGCGCCCCCTTCAAGCAGTGGGTCGCGGAAGTCGTCGAGACCGTGCAGCGCGAAGGTTCGTACTCTCTGGACGAGGCCGAGGTGCAGCCCATCGAGCCTGGTGCCCCCATCGCCTACGCCATGCCGGACCAGGTGGCCGATGCCATCGTCCGGCTGGAGGCGCACAACCTGAAGCTGGACGAGGAGTTGGCGGAAGGGCAACGTACGTCGATCGCGTTGCAGAAGGAGATGCTGTCCACGCAGCAGGCCACCCTCGCCGTGCAACAGGCCACCCTTGCCGTGCAACAGGCCATGGTGCACGCCCTGGAGCGCATCGCGGACCGGTTCGACACCCTGGTTCTCCACCAAGGGGCACTCCGCGGCCACCTCGCCCCGCTACCGACCACGGAGACCGTACTGGCCGACTGGAGGCAGCGGTTGTCCGTGACGGAGGACGTGTGGACGGTCGCCCGGGCCATCGCACCGGTGCTCGTGGAAAGGGGTGAGCTGCGGGAGCCGCTGGAGTCGATCGCCGCCCGTACGGGGCTCTCCGTGCGGCGGGTCAACGCATGCCTGCGGCTGCTGCGCACCCATGCCTGCATCCGCTCGCGGGGCGGGGCCGAGGACGGGGCTCCGGTGTACGTGCTGCACCGGGGCTGAGCCCGGTACGACAAGAGGGGCGTCGCAACTCCAACTTGCGGCGCCCCTCCCTCATGAAGTTACCCGGTTCGAGGCTCTCAGGCCCAGCTGATCAACCGCTTCGGCTGCTCCAGGACCGCCGCCACGTCGGCGAGGACCTTGGAGCCCAGCTCGCCGTCGACCAGGCGGTGGTCGAAGCTCAGGGCGAGGGTGGTGACCTGGCGGGGCTTCACCTTGCCCTTGTGGACCCAAGGCTGGAGCTTGATCGCGCCGACCGCGAGGATCGCGGACTCGCCCGGGTTGAGGATCGGCGTGCCGGTGTCGACGCCGAAGACGCCGACGTTGGTGATGGTCACCGTGCCGCCCTGCATGGCGGCCGGGGAGGTCTTGCCCTCCCTGGCCGTCGACACCAGCTCGCCCAGCGACCCCGCCAGCTGCGGCAGGGTCCGGGCGTGGGCGTCCTTGATGTTCGGGACGATCAGGCCGCGCGGGGTGGCGGCGGCGATGCCCAGGTTGACGTAGTGCTTGACCACGATCTCCTGGGCCGTCTCGTCCCAGGACGCGTTGATGTCCGGGTTGCGCTTGATCGCGACGAGGAGGGCCTTGGCGATCAGGAGGAGCGGGTTCACGCGCAGGCCCGTGTACTCCTTGTCCTGCTTCAGCTCCTCGACCAGCTTCATCGTGCGCGTCACGTCGACCGTCACGAACTCGGTGACGTGCGGCGCGGTGAACGCCGAGCCGACCATCGCCGCCGCCGTCGCCTTGCGCACGCCCTTGACCGGGATGCGGGTCTCGCGCGTGGTGTCGTACGACGCCGGTGCCGCCGTCGGGGACGGGGCGGGCGCGGTCGGCTCGGAACGCGGGGCCGCCTGGGCCGGCTCGGGCGCCGACACCGCCGCGTGCACGTCCTCGCGGGTGATGATGCCGTCCGGGCCGGACGGGACCACGGTCGCCAGGTCGACGCCGAGGTCCTTGGCGAGCTTGCGCACCGGGGGCTTGGCCAGCGGGCGGTCACCGGTGACCGGGGCGGCCGGTGCTGCCGGGGCGGCCGGTGCTGCGGGTCCGTGGCCGTTCAGCTCGGCCTGGATCGCCGCCGCCGGCGTCTGCGCGGCGGCCGGGGCCTCCGCGCCCTTGCGGGGGCGGCGCTTGGTCGAGGAGGTGGAGACCCCGTACCCGACCAGGACCGGCTGGCGGCCCTCCGGCTTGGGCTCCACGGCCTCCTCCGCCACGGCCTCCTGCACCGGCTCCGCTGCCGCCGCCGCGCCGTCGCCGACGGCCACCGCGATGATCGACGTACCCACGTCGACCGTGGTGCCCTCGGGGAAGTGCAGCTCGCGGACCACGCCGTCGTAGGGGATGGGCAGTTCGACGGCGGCCTTGGCCGTCTCGACCTCGCACACCACCTGCCCGTCGGTGACGGTGTCACCGGGCTGGACGTACCACTTGAGGATCTCGGCCTCGGTCAGTCCCTCGCCCACGTCGGGCATCTTGAACTCACGCACGGAGCTGTCCGTCATCGTCGTCACGCTCCCCTCCTCAGTACGCCAGCGAGCGGTCGACGGCATCCAGTACCCGGTCCAGGTCGGGCAGGTACTCCTCCTCCAGGCGGGCCGGCGGGTACGGGGCGTGGTAGCCGCCGACCCTCAGCACCGGAGCCTCCAGGTGGTAGAAGCAGCGCTCCGTGATCCGGGCCGCGATCTCCGCGCCCGAGCCCAGGAACACCGGCGCCTCGTGGACCACGACCAGGCGGCGGGTCTTCTCCACCGACGCCTGGACCGTGTCGAAGTCGACCGGCGAGATCGAGCGCAGGTCGACGACCTCCAGGGAGCGGCCCTCCTCGGCGGCCGCGTCGGCGACCTCCTGGCAGAGCTTCACCATCGGACCGTACGCGGCCAGCGTGAGGTCGGTGCCCTCGCGCACCACGCGCGCGGTGTGCAGCGGGCCCGGGATCGCCTCGGCGTCGACCTCGGCCTTGTCCCAGTACCGGCGCTTGGGCTCGAAGTAGATCACCGGGTCGTCGCTCTGGATGGCCTGCTGCATCATCCAGTACGCGTCCGCCGAGTTCGACGGGCTGACCACCTTCAGGCCCGCCACGTGCGCGAAGAGCGCCTCGGGGGACTCGGAGTGGTGCTCGACCGCGCCGATGCCGCCGCCGTAGGGGATGCGGATGACGACCGGCATCTTGACCTTGCCCAGCGAACGGGCGTGCATCTTCGCCAGCTGGGTGACGATCTGGTCGTAGGCCGGGAAGACGAAGCCGTCGAACTGGATCTCCACCACCGGGCGGTACCCGCGCAGGGCCAGGCCGATGGCGGTGCCGACGATGCCGGACTCGGCCAGCGGGGTGTCGATGACCCGGTCCTCGCCGAAGTCCTTCTGCAGGCCGTCGGTGACCCGGAAGACGCCGCCGAGCTTGCCGACGTCCTCGCCCATGATCAGGACCTTGGGGTCCGACTCCAGCGCGCGGCGCAGCGACTCGTTGATCGCCTTCGCCAGCGCCATCTTTTCCTTGGCCATGTCAGACCCCCTCTGCGTCTGCGAACGATGCCTGATAGGCGGCGAACTGGGCCCGCTCCTCGTCCACGAGCGCGTGTCCGTCCGCGTACGCGTGCTCGAAGATGGCGAACCGGTCCGGGTCCGGCATGGCACGGACCACTTCGCGCACTCGTTTGCCCAACGTCTCGCTCTCGGCCTCCAGTTCCGCGAAGAATCCCTCGTCCGCGTGGTTTGCGGACTCCAGGAAGCGGCGAAGGCGCAGGATCGGGTCCTTCGCCTCCCAGGCGACGCGCTCGTCGTCGTGCCGGTAGCGGGAGGGGTCGTCCGAGGTGGTGTGGGCACCCATGCGGTACGTGTACGCCTCGATCAGCGCCGGTCCCTCGCCGCGCCGGGCGCGGTCCAGGGCCCAGCGGGTGACCGCGAGGGAGGCCAGCACGTCGTTGCCGTCGACGCGGACGCCGGGGAAGCCGAAGCCCTGGGCGCGCTGGTAGAGCGGCACCCGGGTCTGCTTCTCGTTGGACTCGGAGATCGCCCACTGGTTGTTCTGGCAGAAGAACACCACGGGCGCGTTGTAGACGGCGGCGAAGTTGAACGCCTCGCTGACGTCGCCCTGGCTGGAGGCGCCGTCGCCGAAGTACGCGATCACGCCGGAGTCGGCGCCGTCCTTGGCCACGCCCATCGCGTAGCCCGTGGCGTGCAGCGCCTGCGAGCCGATGACGATGGTGTACAGGTGGAAGTTGTTGCTGTTGGGGTCCCAGCCGCCGTTGTTCACGCCGCGGAACATGCCGAGCAGGTTGGTCGGGTCCACCCCGCGGCACCAGGCGACGCCGTGCTCGCGGTAGGTCGGGAAGACGTAGTCGTCCTCGCGGGTGGCCCGGCCGGAACCGATCTGGGCGGCCTCCTGGCCCAGCAGGGAGGCCCACAGGCCCAGCTCGCCCTGGCGCTGCAGAGCGGTGGCCTCGGCGTCGAAGCGCCGGGTGAGCACCATGTCGCGGTACAGGCCGCGCAGCTCGTCCGGGGTGATGTCGGCGACGTACGAGGCGTACTCGGCGTGAGCGGCGTCCTCGACGCGCTCGCCCTCGGGCGTCAGCAGCTGCACCAGCTCCGTCTCGGAGCCCTTCTTGGCAGCGGTACGGGTGGTGCTGGTGGTGCGAGTCGTGCGCTTGCCGGTGCCGGCCTTGCTGCCGGTGGTCCCGGCCGCCTTGGTGCCGGTGGTGCCGGCCGCCTTGCTTCCGGCGCTGCGTCGCGGCTTGCGCGCGGCAGTGCTCTCGGTCACGTGTGCTCCTCCGTCGGTCCGGCCCCCGGGTTCGCCGGAAGCCAGTGCGGCTCACCTGCGGCCCGGCGGACGCACAAGGGTGGGTGCGGCCCGATCGGGAACAGGCGTGACAGGTGCCCCGGCGAGCGCCCTGCGAACAGCACGTTACCCAGTGCTCCACATTTCTGTGAAACCCCTCCTGACCTGCGTTTTTACTCGGATTTCCAAGTAAATCGGCGAAGGGCGGAAGTTTTACTGGTCACAGCCTTGCAGGGGGCCGGAACAACGGCACGTTATCCCGGCCACCCCGGGCACGGGAAGAGTCGGTGTGTGAGACTGACCGCGTGCGCGAAGACGGAAAAATCCGGGTATTCCTCCTCGATGACCATGAGGTGGTCCGGCGCGGGGTGCACGATCTGCTCTCCGGCGAGGCCGACATCGAGGTGGTGGGCGAGGCCGGTACGGCCGCCGAGGCGCAGGCCCGGGTCACGGCCACCCGCCCGGACGTCGCGGTGCTGGACGTGCGGCTGCCCGACGGCAGCGGCGTCGAGGTCTGCCGGGACATCCGCTCCCGGGACGAGTCCGTCCGCTGCCTGATGCTGACCTCCTTCGCCGACGACGAGGCCCTCTTCGACGCGATCATGGCGGGCGCCTCCGGGTACGTCCTCAAGGACATCCGCGGCGCCGAGCTGCTCGGCGCCGTGCGGGAGGTGGCGGCCGGGAAGTCGCTGCTCGACCCGGCGGCCACCGCGCGCGTGCTGGAGCGGCTGCGCGACGGCGGAGCGAAGCCGGACGGCCGGCTGGCCCACCTCACCGAGCAGGAGCGCCGCATCCTGGACCTGATCGGCGAGGGACTGACCAACCGCGCCATCGGCGAGCGGCTGCACCTGGCCGAGAAGACGATCAAGAACTACGTGTCGAGCCTGCTGGGCAAGCTCGGCATGCAGCGGCGTTCCCAGGCGGCCGCCTTCGTGGCCCGCCTGGAGGCCGAGAACCGCTGACGGACTTACTCGGGACTTACGTCCCCTCCTGCCGGGGCGGGCGGCCCTGTTCCCGGGCCCCGGGCTCCCGCACAGTGAGACCATGCCCTCCGACGAACAGCTCGCCGTCGGCCTGCTCGGCCGCACCGCCTACGGCCGGGCGGCCACCACCCTGCGCGCCCTGCCCTTCCTCGCCCACGCGCGGCACATCGTGGCCGACGGCCGGGTCCTGCTGCGCATGCCCAGGAGCTGGGGCTACCACCGGGTGTGCGCCGGGAGCGTCGTCGCGTACGGAGCGGACAACCTGACCTCCGCGCGGCCCGGCGAGAGCCTGTGGACCGTGCAGGTCGTGGGCCGGTGCGAGACCCACGAGCCGAGCACCGCCGAGCTGGAGCGGTTCGGTCCGACGCCGGACCGGGTGGACGGCGAGCCCTTCGAGCCCGCCTACCTGCGCGTGGACCCGCAGTTCGGCACGGTGCACTTCACGGACGGGTCGGCGGGGCCGCTGTGACCTCCCCGGGGCGGCGTACCCGCAACGCAACGCGCGCGTGAAGCCCGTCTCCGGGCCGCACACGCGCGTAGGGATCGCGGTACGGGTCAGCCCTCGCCGCCCTCGGAACCGCCCGGGGCACCGGTCGCGCCGCCCGTCGGCTCGCCACCGCCGGGAGACTCCCCACCGCCGGGAGACTCGCCACCACCAGGAGACTCACCGCCGCCGGGGGTCTCACCACCGTCCGTCGGCGTGGACGGGTCCGTCTGGCCGTCGGTCGGCTCCCCCGTCGGATCGTCCGTCGCGGTCTGCGAAGGCGACCACGTCGGGGTGTACGGCTTGTCCCAGTCCCCGTCGCCGGTGCCGCCCCCGCCCGAGCCCTGCTCGGTGCCCGGGTCGGTGGTCTCCTGCGTCGCCTCGTCGCTGGGCGAGGAGCTGGGCGATTCCTCGCCGGTGCTCTGGGAGGTGGTCGCCGACGGGGTCGTGTCCGTCTCCTTGCCGCCCTTGCCGTCGTCGCCGTTGTTCAGGGCGAGCGCGACGCCCGCCGCGATGGCGATCACCGCGAAGACGGCCAGTATCCACAGCCTGCCGCGGCCGCCGCCCTTGTTGCCGCCGCCCTCGAAGCCGCCGTCGTCCCGGTCGTAGCGGCCCGGCAGGATCGGCTGCGGGATCTGCTGGGTGCCCGACGCCCCGTGGTCGGCGGGGTGCGGCATCACCGTCGTACCCGCGAGCCCGGCCGACGGGGTGTGCCGGCCGTCGTGCGCGGCGACCGGGCCGGTGTTCCAGGTGCCGGTGTGGCCGCCCTGCTCGTACAGCATCTGCAGCCCGTACTGGACCAGGCCGCGCATCTCCTCGGCGGTCTGGAAGCGGTCGTCGGGCTCCTTGGCCAGCGAGCGCATCACCAGGCCGTCCAGCTCCGGCGGGGTGGCGTCGGAGACCTCGGACGGGGGCGTGGGGATGTCCTGCACGTGCTGGTAGACCACCGACAGCGGGGTCTCCCCGGTGAACGGGGGCCGCAGCGCGAGGAGTTCGTAGAGCAGGCAGCCCGTCGCGTACAGGTCGGAGCGGTGGTCGACGGCCTTGCCGAGGGCCTGCTCGGGGGAGAGGTACTGCGGGGTACCCATGACCATGCCGGTCTGCGTCATCGTCGACTGGGCGCCGTGCAGGGCGCGCGCGATGCCGAAGTCCATCACCTTGACCGCGCCGGCGTTGGTGATGATGACGTTGGCGGGCTTGATGTCGCGGTGCACGATGCCGTGCTGGTGCGAGTAGGCCAGCGCTTCCAGGACGCCGGAGACGATGATCAGCGCCTGCTCGGGGCCGGGAGCCTCGGCGTTGAGGAGGAGGTCGCGGATGGTGCGCCCCTCGACGATCTCCATCACGATGTACGGCACGGACTGGCCGCCGACGACGTCCTCGCCCGAGTCGTACACGGCCACGATGGCGTGGTGGTTGAGGCCGGCCACCGACTGGGCCTCGCGCGTGAAGCGGGCCTTGGAGACGGGGTCCTCGGCGAGGTCGGCGCGCAGCAGCTTGACCGCCACGGTGCGCCCGAGGCGGACGTCCTCGGCGGCGAACACCTCGGCCATGCCGCCCCGCCCGAGCCTGCGGGTCAGCCGGTACCGGCCGTCGCCGACCAGGCCGCCGTTGCCCCAGTTCTCCGGCGCGTCAGACATACCGCCGCCAGATGCCTCGGGTTCGGACGGGCCCTGGGCGCGCTGCTGCTGTGCCATCAGTCCTCGCCGTCGTTTCTGCCCGCGGTACGCGCGGTGTTGTTACGGTCTCCGTCGGCCACGCTACAGCCTTCGCGGGGGCCTCCGGTCCGAGATGGGCGCGGGGACCGGACATGAGACGGACCGGTCATGAAACCCTGGTTCCGTACTCTCGTGCAAATTCCGTGTAGCGGCAGTACGCCGGCTGTAACGCTTCCGCGACGCTTCTTTCGCGTACGGTCACGGAACGGGCACCGCGCTTGACGTGTCGGTGCCCTGGGGCAGACTTGGCCGGGAATAGCACTTTCGATCACGAGCGCGCGTGCCGCTGCCACCGGCGCCCGCCGCCTATGGGGGACGCAGAGACATGAGCCAGGACGCCGGACAGGGACGGTATGCGGGGCGGGCTCTCGCCGGCGGCCGTTACCAGCTGCGCGACTTGCTCGGCGAGGGCGGTATGGCCTCCGTGCACCTGGCGTACGACTCGGTGCTCGACCGCCAGGTCGCGATCAAGACACTGCACACCGAGCTGGGTCGCGAACAGGCCTTCCGCGAGCGCTTCCGCCGCGAGGCCCAGGCCGTGGCCAAGCTCACGCACACCAACATCGTCTCGGTCTTCGACACCGGCGAGGACGAGCTGGACTCCATGACGACGCCGTACATCGTCATGGAGTACGTCGAGGGCCGGCCGCTGGGCTCCGTGCTCGACGAGGACGTGCGGCAGCAGGGCGCGATGCCCGCCGACAAGGCGCTGAAGATCACCGCTGACGTGCTGGCCGCGCTGGAGATCAGCCACGAGATGGGCCTGGTCCACCGCGACATCAAGCCGGGCAACGTGATGATGACCAAGCGCGCCGTGGTCAAGGTGATGGACTTCGGCATCGCCCGCGCCATGCAGTCCGGCGTGACCTCGATGACGCAGACCGGCATGGTCGTCGGCACCCCGCAGTACCTCTCGCCGGAGCAGGCCCTCGGCCGCGGCGTCGACGCCCGCTCCGACCTGTACTCGGTCGGCATCATGCTGTTCCAACTGGTCACCGGGCGCCTGCCGTTCGACGCCGACTCGCCGCTGGCGATCGCGTACGCGCACGTGCAGGAGGAGCCGGTGGCCCCGTCCACCGTCAACCGCGCCCTGCCCCCGGCGGTGGACGCGCTGGTGGCCCGGGCGCTGAAGAAGAACCCCAACGAACGCTTCCCCAGCGCCGAGGCGATGCGCGACGAGTGCCTGCGGGTGGCGGCCTCCTTCCAGGCGGCCCCGCCGAGCATCGTGCCCGGCGCCCGGACGTCGAGCGGCGCGGGCGTCGGCTCCGCCGTGTTCCCGCCGGTCGGCCAGGGCACCCCGGGGCCCACCGGCCCCGTCCAGACGCCTTACCAGCCGACGCCGTCCCCCGGCCCGAACCCGTACGGCACCCCGGCCCCCGCGGCGCACTCGCCGGCGTACGGCTATCCGCAGCAGGCGGGCTACCAGACGCCGACCCCTTCGCCGTACGGGCAGCAGCAGGGCGCGGCCACGCCGCCGCCGTACAACCTGACGCCGTCGGCCCAGGGCTCCGGCTCCGGTTCCCCGGGCGGCAAGAGCAACAAGCCGGTGATCATCGGCTCGATCGTGGTCGCCGTCGTGGCCGTCGGCGGGCTGATCGGCGCGCTGCTGATGAACGGCGGCGGGGACGAGGACCCGGAAGCCGGTGGCGGCGGCTCCTCGACCGCGTCGGTCTCCGCGTCGCCGTCGAAGGCGGCGGGCTACCGCGGGCCCGACAAGGAGAAGACGATCGAGAAGGACGAGTGCACCGAGCCGGAGGAGTCGTACAACGACCCCGAGAAGATCAAGGTGCCGAACTTCACGTTCAAGTACATCGGCTCGGTCAAGGAGTGCTTCAACGCCGCGGGCTGGCAGATGAAGGTCGTCGAGGTCGACGAGAACACCTACGGCGAGGGCTCCGTCCGGGACCAGTTCCCCACCGCCGGCACGGACGTCGACCCGGAGAACATGCCGGAGATCCAGCTCAAGGTCTCGACGGGCAACCCGCCGTCCGCATGAGCCGCCCGTGAGGTGACGGCCACCGGCACCGCGAAGGGCCCGGCAGCGCGTGCTGCCGGGCCCTTCGCCGTGTCGGTGGTCGTCGTTCCTACGGGTCCTACAGGTAGGGGCCGCCGGAACGGCCGCCCGGGTGCGGGGGCTCCTCCCCCTCCGGGACGGCGCCCGGCGGAAGCGCGCGGCGCATCTGCTCCAGCTGGGCCCGCGCGGCCATCTGCTGGGCGAACAGCGTGGTCTGGATGCCGTGGAAGAGGCCCTCCAGCCAGCCGACCAGCTGGGCCTGCGCGATCCGCAGCTCCGCGTCGGTCGGGGTGCCGTCGTCCGTGAAGGGCAGGGAGAGCCGCTCCAGCTCCTCCACCAGCTCCGGGGCCAGACCGTCCTCCAGCTCCTTCACCGAACTGGCGTGGATCTCCTTGAGCCGGACCCGGCTCGCCTCGTCCAGGGGGGCGACCCGCACCTCTTCCAGCAGCTGCTTGATCATGCTGCCGATCCGCATGACCTTGGCGGGCTGCTCCACCTGCTCGGTCACCGGAATCTCGCGGGAGTCGTCGTCCCCGCCGCCGCTGAGCGCCATTCCGTCCTGGCCGACGACCAGGATCTGGGGGTTCTCCGGCGACCTGTCGTTCCTCGGCATCTCCATGCCGCCATTGTCTCGTACCCCCGGGCCCCGGGCGGGCGGTGCCCCCCGCGGAAGCCGCCCCGACGCGTTCGGCGGCGCCCGGAATGCCGGTCTCGCCGGCCGGTGTGAGGCTTGTTCCGTCGATTTCGCTGCGTCGGTTTCCACGGCTGCTCATCATCGGGAGGGGGTCACGGACGTGACTCCATGGCTGCGCACACTGCGGGCGACGGGGCTGGTGGGCGCCCTGGGGGCCGGGGCTGTGGTGGCGCCGTTCGGGGCGGAGCCGGCCCACGGTGCCGGGCTCCCGGCGGTGGTGGCGCCGTTCACGGCGGCGCCGTCACCGGAGCCCTCCGCGCCGGGGGCGGCCCCCGTCCCGGACGGCTCCGGCACCCATGACGGGCGGGGCGGTCTCGCACGTCCCGGGCGCCCCGACGGCCACGACCGTACGGAGCGCCCGGACGCCGGGTCCGTCTCCCGGCCGGCCGAGGACTCCGGTCCGGCCGGCAGCGCGGGGCGCGGTTCGGCCAAGCCCTCCCGGCCTTCCCCTTCCCTGTCCCCGTCCCGTTCGCCGTCGGCGTCCGGTACCGAGGGCGGGCCCGAGCCGTCCCGGGCCGGGAGCCGGCCGGGTGAGGGAAGGCAGCGGCCCGGTCGCGCCGAGGAGCGGGCGCCGGAGCGGGACGGCGCGGACGAGGACGCCGGCCGGTACGGGGACGGCGGCGACGGTGTCCCCGAGGACGACCCGGCCACCGTTCTGTCGCCCGACCGGACCGAGGCGGCGGAGGTGCTCCCGGCCACCCCGTCCCGGTCCCCGTCGCAGAGCGGCACGCCTACCCGGGCCGCCGCCGAGCCCGTACTGCGGGTGCTGCCGCTGGGCAGCGGGCTGGTGCTCATCGGGCTCGGCCTGGCGCTCGGCCTCGTGGGACTGCGCCTGCGCCGGGGGTAGGGACCGCCCGGCACCGCGACCCGGCCGTGCGTCGCCTACGAGGTGACCAGCAGCACCTTGCCGATGTGCCCGCTCTCCTCCACCACGCGGTGGCCCTCGGCGGCCTCGCTCAGCGGCATCTCGCGGTCGACGACCGGGCGGACGTGTCCCCCGGTGAACAGCGGCCAGACGTGCTCCTTGACGGCCGCCACGATCGCCGCCTTCTCCTCCAGGGGGCGGGCCCGCAGCGAGGTGGCGCTGACGGCGGCGCGCTTGGCGAGCAGCGTGCCGATGTCCAGCTCGCCCTTCCGGCCGCCCTGCATGCCGATGATCGCGAGCCGGCCGTTCACGGCGAGGGCCTGGACGTTGCGGTCCAGGTACTTCGCGCCCATGTTGTCCAGGATCACGTCGGCGCCCGCGCCGCCGGTGGCGTCCTTCACCTCGGCGACGAAGTCCTGCTCCCGGTAGTTGATCAGGATGTCCGCGCCCAGCTCGGCGCAGCGCTCCAGCTTCTCCTTGGTGCCGGCCGTCACCGCGACCTTCGCGCCGACGGCCTTGGCGAGCTGGATCGCCATGGTGCCGATGCCGCTGGAGCCGCCGTGCACGAGCAGCGTCTCGCCGGGGCGCAGGTGGGCGACCATGAAGACGTTCGACCAGACGGTGCAGACCACCTCGGGCAGCGCCGCCGCCCGCCTCACGTCGAGGCCCTGCGGCACCGGCAGCAGCTGGCCGGCCGGGACGACGGCCTTCTCGGCGTAGCCGCCGCCCGCGAGCAGCGCGCACACCTCGTCGCCGACGGCCCAGCCGGACACACCGGGGCCGACCTCGGCCACGCGGCCGGAGCACTCCAGGCCGGGGTACGGGGAGGCGCCGGGCGGGGGGTCGTAGAAGCCCTGGCGCTGCATGATGTCGGCGCGGTTGACGGCGCTGGCCGCCACCTCGACCAGGACCTCGCCCTCGCCGGGCTGCGGGTCGGGGACCTCGGCCCACACCAGCGCCTCGGGGCCTCCGGGTTCGGGAATCGTGATCGCATGCATGAGGGCGACGCTACTCCTGATGCCCTCCGTCCTCCCCCGCCGGAAAATCCCCGTGCGTCGGCGATGAGTTTGCGCGACGGTAAAGGTCTTCCCATGCGTAGCCCAAGAACGCGTACACCATGAACGCGGAAGGACCCACAGCATGAGCACGCACACGTCCGGACTCGCCATCGAGACCGCGGGGCTGGTGAAGACGTTCGGTGAGACCCGGGCCGTGGACGGGGTCGACCTGGCCGTGCCCGCCGGCACGGTCTACGGCGTCCTCGGCCCGAACGGCGCCGGAAAGACCACCACGGTGAAGATGCTCGCCACCCTGCTGCGGCCGGACGGCGGCCACGCCCGCGTCTTCGGTCACGACGTGGTGCACGAGGCGGACGAGGTACGCGGCCGGGTGAGCCTCACCGGGCAGTACGCGTCCGTGGACGAGGACCTCACCGGCACCGAGAACCTCGTCCTGCTGGGCCGGCTCCTCGGCCACGGCAAGGCGGCCGCACGGGAGCGGGGCGACCAGCTGCTGGCGGCCTTCGGCCTGACGGACGCCGCGGCGAAGCAGGTCAAGCACTACTCCGGCGGCATGCGGCGGCGCATCGACATCGCCGCCTCCATCCTCAACACCCCCGACCTGCTCTTCCTCGACGAGCCCACCACCGGACTCGACCCGCGCAGCCGCAACCAGGTGTGGGACATCGTGCGGGCGGTCGTCGCCCAGGGCACGACCGTGCTGCTGACCACGCAGTACCTGGACGAGGCCGATCAGCTGGCGTCCCGGATCGCCGTCATCGACAAGGGGCGGGTGATCGCCGAGGGCACCAAGGGCGAGCTGAAGTCCTCCGTCGGCGCCGGCTCCGTCCACCTGCGGCTGCGGGACGCGGAGGAGCGGCCCGAGGCCGAGCGCCTCCTGCGGAACCTGCTGGTGGCCGAGGTGCAGCCGGAGCCCGACCCGGTGGCGCTGACCGCGCGCCTCGGGGCGGCGGCCAGTGACACCGCCGCCGACCAGGCGGCCAAGGCGCTCGGTGAGCTGGCCCGGGCCGGCATCACCGTCGACAGCTTCTCCCTGGGACAGCCCAGCCTCGACGAGGTCTTCCTGGCGCTGACCGGGCACGACACCGGCCAGAGCACCGACGGCGACTCCGGCACCGACACGAAGGGCGAGGTGGCGGCATGAGCACGGCCACGAGCACCGAGGACAAGGGTCTCTCCCCGGTCAGCACCGAGTCGCTGGCGGCCCTGCTGGTGACCAGGGAGCGGCCGCCGCGGCCCAGCGCCTGGTCCACGTCCCTGACCTTCGGCTGGCGCGCGATCCTCAAGATCAAGCACGTGCCGGAGCAGCTCTTCGACGTCACCGCCTTCCCGATCATGAACCTGCTGATGTTCACGTACCTCTTCGGCGGTGCGCTGGCGGGTTCGCCCGGTGACTACATCCAGTTCGTACTGCCGGGCATCCTCGTGATGTCGGTCGTGATGATCACGATGTACACCGGGGTCTCGGTGAACATCGACATCGAGAAGGGCGTCTTCGACCGCATCCGCTCGCTGCCGATCTGGCGGCCCTCGGCGATGGTCGGCTACCTCCTCGGCGACGCCCTGCGCTACACCATCGCGTCCATCGTCATGCTCGCCGTCGGACTGCTGCTCGGTTACCGGCCCGACGGCGGGTTCGTCGGCGTGGTCGCCGGGATCGCGCTGCTGCTGATCTTCTCGTTCGCCTTCTCGTGGATCTGGACGATGTTCGGGCTGATGCTGCGCACCGAGAAGTCGGTGATGAGCGTCAGCATGATGGTGATCTTCCCGCTCACCTTCCTGTCCAACGTCTTCGTCGACCCGAAGACCATGCCGGGCTGGCTGCAGGCCTTCGTCAACAACAGCCCGATCACCCACCTGGCGTCCGCGGTGCGCGGCCTGATGGCGGGCGACTGGCCCGGCGCCGAGATCGCCTGGACGCTGGGCTGGGCGGCCCTGTTCCTGCTGGTCTTCGGACCGGTCACGATGCGGCTCTACAACCGCAAGTAGTGCGCCCCGCGGGAGCGTGCCCCGCGACCGGGTCGTGCGGAGCGGCTCAGTCGCGGGGGAGCGGGCGGGCGTCCGGCGCCACATGGGTGGCCGGCGTCGCCCGTACGATCGTGATCAGGCGGTCCGTCAGCTCCAGCCCGCCCACGGCCGGGTCGTCGTAGCCCAGCACCCGGTGCCCGCGCAGCACGCTCACCACCAGGTCGTCCATCTCCCGGGGGTTCTTGCCCACCTCGGCCTTTATGACCGGCCGTTCGACGAGGTCCAGTCCGCTGCCCTGGCTGATCAGGTCCTCCATGACCATGCCGGCGGCGGGGCTGAGCACGGAGAGCCCGAGCAGCCGCCCCGCGGCACTGGCGCTGGTGATCACGGCGTCGGCGCCGGACTGCTTCAGCAGCGGTGCGTTCTCCTCCTCGCGGACCGCGACCACGATCTTCGCCCCGCGGTTGAGCTGCCGGGCCGTCAGCGTGACCAGCACGGCCGTGTCGTCGCGCTGCGTGGCGATGATGATCTGCTTCGCCCGGTACGCCTCGGCCCGGTTGAGTACGTCGCTGCGGGTCGCGTCCCCCACCACGCCCGCGTAGCCGTGGGCCGTCGCGGCCTCGATGGCCTTGCCGCTCGGGTCGACCACGACCACCTGGTCCTTGCGCAGCCCGGTCGCGCAGACGGTCTGGATCGCCGACCGCCCCTTGGTTCCGAAGCCGACGACGACGGTGTGATCTCGCAAGGCGGACCTCCAGCGGTTCAGGCGCCACTCCTCCCGAGTGCGCTCGGTGAGGGCTTCCAGCGTGGTGCCGACCAGGATGATCAGGAACAGCACGCGCAGGGGCGTGATGACGAAGATGTTGGTCAGCCGGGCGGAGTCGCTGACCGGTGTGATGTCGCCGTACCCGGTGGTGGAGAGGGTGACGGTGGCGTAGTAGAAGGCGTCGAGGAGGTCGACGGAACCGTCGGAGTTGTCGGTGTAGCCGTCGCGGTCGACGTACACGACGAAGGCCGTCACCACGAGGACCACCAGGGCCACGGACAGCCGTTTGGCGACCTGGCGGAACGGGTGCTCCACCAGTTTCCTGGGGAGTTTCACCTTGTGGGTCACCAGGTGTTCGTCCGCCTGGCGGGCGATCGCGTCCTGGCCCGGAAGTTTCACGTGAAACACACCCCGATTCCGCCGGTGGCCCAGGGCAGGTCGAGCAGCTCGGCCTCCTGACCCGACCTCGCGCCGCCCGGAGGGACGACGGCCAGCGCGTCGGCGGCCGCGATGCCGCGCAGCATCGCCGGACCGTTGTAGTGCAGCGGCACGGCCCCCTCGCCGCGCAGCACGACGGGCACGAGCCGGGTGTCGTACGGGTGCCCGTGCACCGCGTCCCGCAGCGGCAGCGTGTACGGCTCGGGCGCCGGGCGGGCGGCGAGCGTGCGCAGCAGCGGCTCGGCGAGGGTGAGCAGTCCGGAGACGGCGGCGAGGGGATTGCCGGGCAGCCCGACGAGGTGCTGGTCGTCCTTGAGGCGGGCCAGCAGCATGGGGTGGCCGGGGCGGGCCTTGACGCCGTCCACGAGGAGTTCGGCGCCGATGCGGCGCAGGGTCGGGTGGACGTGGTCCACCGGGCCCGCGGCGGTGCCGCCGGTCGTGACGATCAGGTCGGCCTCGGAGGTCGTGACGGCGCGGTGCAGGGCCTTGGCGTCGTCGCCGATCCGGCGGACGGTGCGGACCTCGGCACCGAGGGCGCGCAGCCACGGCGGCAGCATCGGGCCGAGCGCGTCACGGATGAGGCCGTCGTGCGGGAGGCCCTGGGTGAGCAGCTCGTCGCCGAGGACGAGGACGTCGACGCGGGGGCGGGGGACCGCGGTGAGCGTGTCGTATCCGGCGGCCGCCGCCAGCCCCAGGACCGCCGGGGTCGCGAGGGTGCCGACGGGCAGCAGCTGGTCGCCGCTGCGGCACTCCTGACCGCGGGGGCGGATGTCCTGGCCGTGGACGACCTCGCGGGTGGGGTGCAGGCGTCCGCGTTCGTCGGAGCGGCCGTGCTCGGTGCGCAGGACGGCGGTGGTGTCCGGGGGGATCCGTGCGCCGGTGGCGATACGGACGGCCTCGCCGTCGATGAGGGGCGCGGGCGCCGCGTGGCCGGCCAGGACCCCCTCGTCGCGCACCGCCCAGGGGCCCGGTCCGGCGACCGCCCAGCCGTCCATCGCCGAGGTGTCGAAGGAGGGCAGGTCGGTGAGGGCGGCCAGGGGTGCGGCCAGGGTGAGGCCGAGGGCCGCGTCGAGGGGCACGGCGACGGGGGTGCGGCGGGCGGCACGGGCGGCGGTGCGGGCGGCACGCCCGGCGGTCGCCCTGGCCTCGGGCCAGGGGGTGGCCTGGTGGTGGGCGTCCGCCGGGTGGTGCGGGGTGGGCGCGCCTTGACCGCCGTGGCCGCCGTGGCCGCCGTGTCCGTCGCGTCGTCCGTGGCCGCCGTGGCTGCCGTGGCTGCCGTGGCCGGGGTTCTCCCTCACGAGGGCGAGCGCCTCCTCGACGTCGAGGTCCTCGGCGTCCGCGTCGGCCCGCGTGCCGGGGGAGGTCATCACGCGTCCGGGCGGGTGTCGGGGGTGGCGTCGGGTGCCACGTCGGGCTTGCCCCGCAGGGGGGCGGACCCGGTGTCGGCGGCCTCCTCCGCCCAGCGCTGGGCGAGGGCCGCGGCCTTGCGGGCGGCCTCGGCGACGGCCTCGGGCCCTCCGCCGGCCCGCCCGGCCGCGTAGCCGACGAGGAAGGTGGTCAGCGGGGCGGCCGGCCGCGCCACCCCGTGGGCGGCGTCGCGCGCGAGATCGAGCAGGATCCCGGTGTCGACGTCCAGGTCGATGCCCAACTCGTCCTTGGCTGCGGAAATCCATTCATCCAACACGTGACCATGCTCCCTGATGCGTGCCCTTGCGGTGGCGAGGTCGTCCCAGGTGTCGCAGTCGAAGGAGGCGACGGCGTCCGGGACGCGAGTGAGGCGCAGCGCGCCGGTCAGGCGGCGCAGCGGCAGCCCGGTGAAGTCCGGTCGGCCCGTCGGCTCTTCACGGTCCCGGGCGAGCGCGGCCAGTCCGCGACGCAGCGCCGACGCGCGGTAGGCGGCGACGAGAGGCTGGTCGCGGCCGTCGGCGTCGGTGAGCAGCACCCCGTCGGCATTGCCCGCGGCGAGGGCGGACAGCAGGCGCCCCACGGTCGGTCCGGCCAGGAACGGCAGGTCGGCGGAGAGCACCACGACGTCCTCCGCGGTGGTGTGCCGCAGTCCGGCGGCGAGGGCGGCGAGCGGTCCGCCACCGGGCGGGTCCTCGCGCGCCCAGGTCACCGGGCGCGCGGTGGGCCGGACGTCGGCGACGACGACGGTGGTCCGGGCCCCGGCGCAGGCGGCGAGCACCCGGTCGAGGAGGGGGCGGCCGCCCACCCGCAGACCGGGTTTGTCCGCACCCCCGAGCCGCCGGGCGGCCCCGCCGGCGAGCACGACGGCGTCGTACCCGGCGGGGCCGGAATCGGTGCCGGTGCCTGGGTCGCCGGGGGGCTCGTACGCGGTCACCCCCCGAGTATGGGGCCCCGCGCGATCACAGGGAACGCGGGGGAGCCCGTGTGATCGGAGCGGGTGCGGACACCACCGTCACCTCGGGGGCGTCGTCACCCCGGTCACAGGGTCCGCAGCAGCACCGCCGGCTGTTCCACGCAGTCCGCCACGTACCGCAGGAAACCGCCCGCCGTACCGCCGTCGCACACCCGGTGGTCGAAGGTGAGCGAGAGCTGCACCACCTGACGCACCGCCAACTCGCCCTCGTGCACCCACGGCTTGGGGACGATGCGGCCGACGCCGAGCATGGCCGCCTCGGGGTGGTTGATGATCGGCGTGGAGCCGTCGACGCCGAACACGCCGTAGTTGTTCAGCGTGAAGGTGCCGCCGGTCAGCTCGCCCGGCGTCAGCCGGCCGGTGCGGGCGGCCTCGGTCAGCCGGGCGAACTCCGCGGTGAGCGACTCGGCGTCCCGAGTGTGCGCGTCCCGGACGACGGGCACGACCAGGCCCCGGTCCGTCTGGGCGGCGAAGCCGAGGTGGACCCCGCCCAGCCGGACGATCTCCCGGGCCTCGGTGTCGACCGTCGAGTTCAGCTCCGGGAAGCGGGCCAGGGCGGCCGTGCAGATCCGGGCCAGCAGGGCGACCAGGGAGATCTTCGGGCCGCCGGACGCGTTCATCGCGGTGCGCGCCCGCATCAGCTCGGTCGCGTCGGCGTCCACCCAGCAGGTCGCGTCCGGAATCTCGCGCCGGCTGCGGGAGAGCTTGTCGGCGACGGCTCCGCGCACGCCCTTGAGGGGGACGCGGGTGCCTTCGGAGCCCGAGGCGGAGGACCCGGCGGCGGACGCGGCATCCGGCACCCGGCTCGTCCCGGCCTCCAGGTCCGCCGTACGACCGCCCTGCACGGCGGCGGCACGCAGCGCGTACTCGACGTCCGCGCGCAGGATCAGCCCGTCCGGTCCCGAACCGGTCAGCTCACGCAGGTCCAGGTCGTGCTGCCGGGCCAGCCTGCGCACCAGCGGGGAGATGACCGGGACCGGTCCGTCCACCGGCTCGGCCGTACGCACCGGTCCGCCCGCCGCCTCGGTGCCGAGGTCCCGGCCGTTCGCCCGGCCGTTCGCCCGCCCGGACGCACCGGTGGTGACCCGGGGCTCGGGCCGCACCCTGCGCCGCCTCGCGGGCGCCTCGGAGGTGCCGTAGCCGACCAGGACGTTGCCGGAGCCCTCCGCCTTCCTCTCCTCCGCGTCCTCCGCGGGTGTCTCGGAGTCCCGCGCCGGGCCGGTGGCGGGCGCTGGGCCCCCGCCCACCGCCACGGTCACCAGCGGCGCCCCCACGGGCAGCTCGGCGCCCTCCTCGCCGAAGCGGGCGGTGACCACACCGCCGTAGGGGCAGGGCACCTCGACCATCGCCTTGGCCGTCTCGACCTCGACGACCGGCTGGTCCACGGCGACCACGTCGCCGACTTCGACCAGCCAGCGCACGATCTCCGCCTCGGTGAGCCCCTCGCCGAGGTCGGGCAGCTTGAACTCCAGAACTTGCCCGTCAGAAGCGTGTGCCATCAGCTTTCGGCCTCCCACTGCAGGCGCCCCACGGCGTCCAGGATCCGGTCCACACCGGGCAGGTGGTGACGCTCCAGCATCGGCGGGGGGTACGGGATGTCGAACCCGGCCACACGCAGCACCGGTGCCTCCAGGTGGTGGAAGCAGCGCTCCGTGACCCGGGCCGCGATCTCCCCGCCCGGGCCCCCGAAGGAACCCGACTCGTGGACGACGACCGCGCGTCCCGTCCGCCGCACCGAAGCGCACACCGTCTCGTCGTCGAACGGCACCAGGGAGCGCAGATCGACGACTTCGAGGTCCCACCCCTCGGCCCGGGCCGCCTCGGCCGCCTCCATGCAGACGGCCAGCGACGGCCCGTACGTGATGAGCGTGGCACTCCGGCCGGAGCGCCGCACCACCGCGCGGCCCATCGGCTCAACGGACGCCGGCTCCTCGGGGTTCCAGGTGTCCTTCGACCAGTACAGCCGCTTCGGTTCCAGGAAGACCACCGGGTCGTCGGAGGCGATGGACGCGCGCAGCAGCCCGTAGGCGTCGGCGACGGTCGCGGGCGTGACGACATGGAGCCCCGGAGTCGCCATGTAGTACGCCTCGGACGAGTCGCTGTGGTGCTCGACGCCGCCGATGCCGCCGCCGTAGGGGATGCGGATGGTCAGCGGCAGGGGCATCTTCCCGCGCGTGCGGTTGCGCATCTTGGTGACATGGCTGACGACCTGCTCGAACGCCGGGTAGGCGAAGGCGTCGAACTGCATCTCGACGACCGGGCGCAGCCCGTACATCGCCATGCCGACGGCCGTGCCGAGGATGCCGGCCTCGGCGAGCGGCGTGTCCGTGCAGCGGTCCTCGCCGAACTCGGCGGCGAGCCCGTCGGTGACCCGGAAGACGCCGCCGAGGGTGCCGACGTCCTCGCCGAGGACGTGCACGCCCGGGTCGGCGGCCATGGCGTCGCGCAGTGCGCGGGTGAGGGCCTGCGCCATGGTGGCCGGCTTGACGGCGACGGTGGTCATCGGTGTCCGCCTTCCTGCGTGCCGGACGCGGAACCCGCCTCGGACCCGGCCTCCGCCGCCAGCTCCGCGCGCAGCTGAGCCTGCTGCTCGCGCAGTTGCGGTGTCGGCTCGGCGTAGACGTGGTCGAACAGGTCCAGCGGGTCCAGCTCCGGGTCCTGGTTCATGCGGGCGCGCAGGTCGGCGGCCATGGTCTCGGCGTCCTCGCGGGCGGCGCGGATGCCGTCCTCGTCGAGCAGGCCGCGCTCGGTCAGCTCCCGCTCCAGCAGCTCGACCGGGTCGTGCCGGCGCCAGGTCTCCACCTCGGCGTCGCCCCGGTAGCGGGTGGCGTCGTCGGCGTTGGTGTGCGCCTCGACGCGGTACGTCACCGCCTCCACCAGGGTGGGACCGCCGCCCGCGCGCGCGTGGCGCACGGCGTCGGACAGGACCTCGTGCACCGCGGCGGCGTCGTTGCCGTCGACCAGGCGGCCGGGCATCCCGTAGCCGACGGCCTTGTGGGCCAGCGACGGGGCGGCGGTCTGCTTGTCGAGCGGGACGGAGATCGCGAAGCCGTTGTTCTGCACGAGGAAGACGACCGGGGCCCGCCAGACGGCGGCGAAGTTCAGCGCCTCGTGGAAGTCGCCCTCGCTGGTGCCGCCGTCGCCGACCATGGCCAGCGCGACCACGTCGTCGCCCTTGAGGCGCGCGGCGTGGGCGAGACCCACGGCGTGCGGCAGCTGGGTGGCCAGCGGCGTGGACAGCGGGGCGACCCGGTGCTCGTAGGGGTCGTAGCCGGTGTGCCGGTCGCCGCGCAGCAGGGTGAGGGCCTCGACGGGGTCGACGCCGCGCGCGATGACCGCGAGGGTGTCGCGGTAGCTGGGGAAGAGCCAGTCCCGCTCCTCGAGGGCCAGCGCGGCGGCGATCTCGCACGCCTCCTGGCCGGTGCTGGAGGGGTAGACGGCCAGCCGGCCCTGCTTGGTGAGCGCCGTGGCCTGCGCGTTGTAGCGCCGGCCGCGCACCAGCCGGGCGTACAGCGTGCGCAGCAGCTCGGTGTCGGCGCGGTCCGCGGCCTTCGTGCCGAGGACGCGGTAGGGCTCCGTGTCGGGCAGCAGCGGCGCGGGGTCGGTTCGGGGCTGCCAGGCGGGCGGCGGTGTGGGCCGGTACGCGCCCCGCTGCTCCATGACCGTCATGACGGCACCTCCTCGTGGGAGACGGCTCCGGGCTCGCCACGGGTGTGACGGGCCTCACCTACCGATTGTTCGGTCGTCGGCACATTTTGGCTACATGCAGCCCCAGGCTGTGGACAAACGGTTCTCCACAGCCTGTGATGGACGCAGTACGTCCATGAGGGGAAGGCGGGGGCGCGTGGCATCTGAACAAATGGCCGACCGGGCCGATCGCACCGGAGAGAGCGGCGGCCCGGACGAGCCCGGCGCCCCGCCTCCCCCGCGCCCGCTGGACGCCATCGACCAGGACATCCTGCGCATGCTCCAGGCGGACGGCCGGGCTTCGATACGGTCGGTCGCGGAGCGGGTGCACGTCTCGCGCGCGAACGCCTACGCCCGCATCAACCGACTGGTCGAGGACGGCGTGATCCGCGGCTTCGGCGCCCGCGTCGACCACGAGCGCGCCGGGCACGGCACCTCGGCGTACATCACCCTGAAGATCGTCCAGAACTCCTGGCGGACGGTCCGCGCCCAGCTGCGGCAGCTGCCCGGGGCCTCGCACATCGCCCTGGTGGGCGGCGACTTCGACGTCCTGCTGCTGGTGCACACCCCGGACAACCGGGCCCTGCGGGAACTGGTGCTCAGCCGCCTCCAGGCCATCCCCGAGGTGCTCAGCACCCGCACGCTGCTGGTGTTCGAGACGGAGGACCTCGAACCGCAGGGCTGAGCGGCCCGTCCCTCCCGGGCTGCTCAGGACGCCTTGCGCAGTCCGCCGAACACCAGCCGCGCCACCGCGTCGACCACCTCGCGCTCGCCGGCGCCACTCGCGTCGCTCACGCCACTCCGGCCGTCGGGACCGTCGGGGCGGTACCACTCGACGATCGAGTTGATCATGCCGAAGACGAGGCGGGTCGCGAGCCGCACCTCCACGTCCGCGCGCACGTCCCCCTCGGCGGCCGCGTCCTTCAGCAGGCCGGCGACCCGGTGGTCGAACTCGCGGCGGCGCTCCAGCGCCCACCGCTCGGTGCCGGTGTTGCCGCGCACCCTCAGCAGCAGCGTCACATAGGGCAGCTCGGCCATGAGCACCTCGACCATGCGCCGCACGACGTATTCGAGGCGCTCGGCGGCCGTCCCCACGCGCGCGTGCTCCTCGTCGAGGATCCCGAAGAGCTCGTCCAGGGCCCGGCTCACGGCCCGGCGCAGCAGCTCCTCCTTGCCCGTGACGTGGTGGTATATCGACGACTTGGAGATCCCCGCCGCCTTGGACAGGTGCTCCATGGAGGTGCCGTCGTAGCCGCGCTCGATGAAGACCTGCACGGCGACCGACAGCAGCGTCTCGGGCGTGTACGTGTCGCGCTTGGCGGTGGTCATGAGTCGGTGTCCTCCCGGGCCTCGGCGGCGTCGGCGTGGCGGTGGAGCGCGAGGGACGGCGCGCAGCGCCCGGACGGTTCCCACTCGTGGACGTGGGACAGCAGGTCGCGGGCCCAGGTGGCACCGAGCCGACGGCTCCATGCGAAGGGGCCGAGGGGATAGTTCACACCCAGCCGCATCGCCGTGTCGACGTCCTCCGGGGTGGCCACGCCCGTGGCCACGGCGTCGAACGCCAAGTCGATGATCCGGGCCACGGTCCGGGCCACGATCATGCCGGGGACGTCGCCGATGACGCTGACCTTCTTGCCGAGCGCCTGGAAGAGGCCGGTGGCCTCGGCGAGGAGGCCCGGGCGGACACCCCGGGACGCGGACAGGGCGATCCGGGTGGCCGCGCGGTAGTCGAGGGCGAGGTCGAAGTGGACGAGGTCCTTCGACACGGGCAGCTCACCGTCGGTGAGGCACAGCGTGCCGCCGCCGGGCAGGACGAGCCGTCCCGCGCCGTACCCGTCCTCCGGACGCACCTCGACGCCCGCCTCGCGGATCAGCGCGACCAGCTCGGCGGCCGGTCCCAGGTCCCCCTCGACGACGACGTACGCGGGTGCCCCGGCCGGTGCGGCGGAGTGCGGTTCGGGACGTTCGGCGCCGTCCCCGTAGTCGTACCAGCCCCGTCCGCTCTTGCGGCCGAGCCGGCCGGACTCGACCAGGCGGCGCTGGGCCAGGGACGGGGTGAAGCGCACGTCCTGGAAGAACGACTGCCACACGGAGTGCGTGACGGACTCGTTGACGTCCTGCCCGATGAGGTCGGTCAGCTCGAAGGCGCCCATCCTGAAGCCGCCCGACTCGCGCAGCACGGCGTCGACGGTGGCCGGGTCGGCCGCCCGCGCCTCGTACGCCGCGAAGGCCTCGGCGTAGAAGGGCCGGGCGACGCGGTTGACGACGAAGCCGGGGGTGTCGGCGCAGGCGACCGGGGTTTTGCCCCAGGCGCGGGCCGTCTCGTACGCGCGCGTGGCCGACGCGGGGTCGGTGGCGAACCCGGAGACCACCTCCACCAGCGGGAGCAGCGGCGCGGGGTTGAAGAAGTGCAGGCCCACGAAGCGGCCGGGGACGCGCAACGCGCCGCCGACCGCGGTGACGGACAGGGAGGAGGTGTTGGTGGCGAGCAGGCAGTCGTCGCCGACGACGTCCTCCAGCGCGCGGAACAGCTCCTGCTTGACGTCAAGACGCTCCACGACGGCCTCGACGACGAGGGCGCAGTCGGCCAGTTCGCCGAGGGTCCCGGCGGGCACGAGCCGGGCGCGGGCGGCGTCCCGTCCGGCGCCGGTGAGGCGGTCCTTCTCGACGAGCCGGTCGAGCCGGGCGCCGATCGCGTCGGCCGCCTCCCGGGCGCGCCCGTCGACGGAGTCGTACAGCCGCACGGGATGGCCCGCGACCAGTGCCACCTGGGCGATGCCCTGGCCCATGGTGCCGGTGCCGACGACGGCCACGGGGCTGCTGAGGTCGAGTGCTGTCATGTGCGCGATCCTCCCGCACGGGGTTTTCCACAGATGCGGCGGTCCCCCTTGTCCCGACCGATCGTTCGGTTACTCTAGCCGTGTCCGCCTGTTTCTGCCCAGGTTTCCCCCCAGGTCACGACTCGACGGAGAGCTCGTGAGACGAGGAGTTGGTCCCGCATGGCCGCCGAACTCACCGCACACCAGCTGATCGCCCGGCACCGGCCGACCCTGGACCTGGCGCTGGAGACGATCCGCACGCGCGCGTACTGGTCCCCCCACCCCGAGCACCCCAAGGCCTACGGGGAGAACGGCAGCCTGGACACGGCCGCGGGCAAGGCCGCCTTCGACGCCCTGCACGGCACCCGCCTCGACCTGGGCCAGCCCGGCACCGACGGCTGGGTGGGCGGCGAGGTCTCCCCCTACGGCGTCGAGCTGGGCGTGGAGTATCCGCACGCGGACCTCGACGTGCTGCTGCCCGCCATGCGGGCGGGACAGAAGGCGTGGCGGGACGCGGGCGCGGAGCTGCGCGCGATGGTCTGCCTGGAGATCCTCGGGCGGATCGCCGCCCGGACCATGGAGTTCGCCCAGGCCGTCATGCACACCTCGGGACAGGCCTTCATGATGGCCTTCCAGGCGGGCGGCCCGCACGCCCAGGACCGCGGCATGGAGGCCGTGGCCTACGCGTACGTGGAGCAGTCCCGCACCCCCGAGACGGCGGAGTGGACCAAGCCGCAGGGCAAGCGCGACCCGCTCGCGCTCACCAAGCGCTTCACGCCCGTCCCGCGCGGCATCGGCCTGGTCATCGGCTGCAACACCTTCCCGACGTGGAACGGCTACCCGGGCCTGTTCGCCTCCCTCGCCACCGGCAACGCGGTCCTGGTCAAGCCCCACCCCCGCGCGGTGCTGCCGCTCGCACTCACCGTCCAGGTCGCCCGGGACGTCCTCACCGAGGCCGGCTTCGACCCGAACCTGGTCGCGCTGGCCGCCGAGCGCCCCGGCGAGGGCATCGCCAAGACCCTGGCCACCCGCCCGGAGATCCGCGTCATCGACTACACCGGCTCCACCGCCTTCGGCGACTGGCTGGAGGCCAACGCCCGCCAGGCCCAGGTGTACACGGAGAAGGCCGGCGTCAACACGGTGATCGTGGAGTCGACCGACGACTACCAGGGCATGCTCGCCAACCTGGCCTTCTCGCTCTCCCTCTACAGCGGCCAGATGTGCACCACCCCGCAGAACCTGCTGATCCCCCGCGACGGCATCCGCACCGACCAGGGCGCCAAGTCCTACGACGAGGTCACCGCCGACCTGGCCCGCGCCGTCGACGGCCTCCTCGGCGACGACGCCCGCGCGAACGCCCTGCTCGGCGCGATCGTCAACCCGGACGTCAAGGCCCGCCTGGAGGCCGCCGCGGGTCTCGGCGAGGTGGCCCTGGCCTCCCGCGAGGTGACCCACCCGGAGTTCCCGGGCGCGGTCGTGCGCACCCCGGTGATCGTCAAGCTGGACGGCGCCAAGCCCGAGGACGAGGCCGCCTACACCAGCGAGTGCTTCGGCCCCGTCTCCTTCGCGGTCGCCGTCGACTCCGCCGACCACGCCGTGCGGCTGCTGCGCCGCAGCGTCCGGGAGAAGGGCGCGATGACGGTGGGCGCGTACACGAGTGACCCGGAGGTCGAGGAGGCCGTGCAGGAGGCCTGCCTGGACGAGGCGGCCCAGCTCTCGCTGAACCTGACCGGCGGGGTGTACGTCAACCAGACGGCCGCCTTCTCCGACTTCCACGGCTCCGGCGGCAACCCGGCGGCCAACGCGGCCCTGTGCGACGGCGCGTTCGTGGCCAACCGCTTCCGTGTGGTGGAGGTCCGCCGCCCGGCCTGAGACAGGGGAGCTTCAGGGCACCCGCGGTGCGCCCCCGCCCGCGCTCCAGTGGTACAGCGTCATGGCCACACTGGTCGCGAGGTTGTAGCTGGAGACCTGGGGGCGCATCGGCAGCGCCACCAGACGGTCGGCCCGCGCGCGCAGCTCGGGCGTGAGCCCGCTGCGCTCGGAGCCGAACGCGAGCAGCGCGTCGTCCGGCAGCTCCTGTCCCCGGATGTCCTCGCCCTCCGGGTCCAGCGCGAACAGCGGCCCCGGCGGCAGCCCGGCGACCTCCAGCCGCTCCACCGCGGTCGCGAAGTGCAGCCCCGCCCCGCCGCGCACCACCGTGGGGTGCCAGGGGTCGAGCGTGCCTGTGGTGACCACGCCGGTCGCGCCGAAACCGGCGGCCAGCCGGATCACCGCCCCCGCGTTGCCGAGGTTGCGCGGCTGGTCGAGGACCACGACGGGGGCGCGGCGGGGTGTGCGCGCCAGCGCCTCCAGCCCGGCCGCCCGCGAGGGCCGTGCGGCCAGGGCGGCCACCGCCGTGGGGTGCGGCCGCGCGACGAGCGACGCGTACGCCTCCCGCGACACCTCGGTCAGCAGCCCCGCCAGCACCTCGCGCACGTCCGGCGCCAGCTCGTCGGCGAGGGCCAGGGCGCCCGCGCGGTCGCTCGTGACCGCCACCGGCACCTCGGCGCCGAAGCGCAGCGCGTGCTTGAGGGCGTGGAAGCCGTCCAGCAGCACGCACCGGCCGGCGTTCCGGTGCCAGACGGCCGGCGGGCCGGGGTCGGGGCCAGGGTCTGGTCCGGGGTCTGGTCCGGGGTCGGTCATGCCCGGAAGCCTACGTGCGTGGGGTCGGGGTCCTTCCCGTCCACCGCGCCCGCTCCGGCCGCCGCCCGCTCGGCCTCCGCGGCCTCCCTTGCCCGGGGCCCGGGCACGGTCGCCGTACGCCCGCCTCGGGACCCGCCCCCGTACCCCTGCGACGCCTTGGCCAGGACCCCCGAGGGCCCGCGGCCGAACAGCCTGCCACGCGCGCGTGCCGCCCAGCCGCCCAGCCGGCGCAGGAACGAGGTGGGCAGGAAGACCGCGTCGGCGGCGATCATCGCCAGCGAGAAGAACGGCAGCCCGAGCGTCACGGCGATCACCGCGTGCTCGATCATCATCGCGGCGAGCAGCACGTTCTTGACCCGCCGGTTGAACAGCGTGAACGGGAAGGCGACCTGGACCGCGACCGTGCCGTACGTGATGAGCATGACCATCGTGCCGTTGGCGGCCAGCGCGTCGGAGAGCGCGGGCCACGGCGAGAAGTAGTCCAGGTGCAGCGGGTAGTAGACGGCCGTGCCGTCCTGCCAGCGGGAACCCTGGATCTTGTACCAGCCGGCCGTGGCGTAGATCAGACAGGCCTCGGCCATGATCACGACCAGTGCGCCGTTGTGCACGATGTTGGTGACCACGTCCAGCAGGATCCGCGGCTGACTGCCCTCCCCGCCCCGCCCCACGACCCACCACAGGCCCAGCGCGACCCACACCGCCCACAGCAGCGCCGGGACGAACCAGTCGCCGCCGAGACCGCCCGCCAGCGTCACCGTGAGCAGCAGGAACCCCAGGGCGCACCACAGCGCCGGCCCGACCCGGTCCTCGACCCGCTCGCCACGCGCGCGTGCCGCCGCCGCGCGCCGGGCACGGCGGGCGTCCAGCGACCACACCCGGCCGCACCGGGTGAGGACCAGGTAGATGCTCATCAGGTGTACGACGTTGTCGCCGCCGTCCCCCATGAAGACGCTGCGGTTCTGCAGCGAGAGCACGCCGACCATGAACAGCACGGACATGGTCCGGGTGCGCCAGCCCAGCAGGAGCAGCAGGCTGCTCAGCACGGCCACCGCGTAGACGATCTCGAACCAGGCCCGCCCGTCCGACCACATCAACGCCGTGAAGGCGCCGTTGTCCGAGATCAACTGCTCGGCGAGGTCGTGGCTCCAGGGCCCGTCGGGGCCGTACAGCTCGTTCCGGTGGGGCAGTTCGCGCAGCAGGAAGAGCAGCCAGGTGGCGCTGAAACCGATGCGGATCACGGCCGTCTGGTACGGGCCGAGCGCGGCACCCGTGACGCGGGCGATGCCGCGGGAGACGGAGAGGACGGCGGCGTTCACGCGGCGCCCCCTTCCTGCCCGGCCTGCCCGGACTGGGCAGCCCGCCCGGGCTTCCCGGCCCTGCCGTCCCGGTTCTCCGCGGACACGGACCACCAGGGCAGCTCGCGGACGGTCGGACGGTCGGAGACCTTCTCACCGCTCCACGGGGGCGGCTCCACGTTGGTCGTGCGGGAACGGTACTGGACGCGCTCGACGACGTCCCCGGGTCCGGCGGCGCCGTCACGGTCCAGCCGCAGCAGCGCGATGCGCCGCAGATACGTCTCGGAGAGGGTGCCCCGCAGTCCCACCGGGCGGTCCTCGGAGTCGTGGCTGGCGACGAAGAAGTCCCAGGCCCGGCGCAGTTCGTTCTGCTGCGTGTGGCTGGGCAGCGGATTTCCGTCGATGGCCCGGCCGTCCTCGGCCGACAGGTCGTACCAGCGGGTCGTCCGTATCTCGCCGTCCGCGGTGCTGACCTCCGCGCGGAGCTGGACGGCCACGTTCTGCTGGAGGGGGTTGGGAGCGAAGAGCTTCCAGTTCTGCTCGAACTCGGGGAAGACCCACTCGTCCACCACGGAACCGTGCTGCTTGGTCAGGGTGTTGGACGGGGCCACGTGCAGGAACACCAGGCCTATGTGGGCACAGACGGCGACCGCGACCACCGCGAGCGCGACCACGGCACCGACCTGGTAGCGCGGGGAGAGCGCGGCGACCCCGGTACTGAGCCCGGCGGGCGCGGCGGTCGCGGTGGTCACGGCAGGCGCGGTGGTCACGGCAGGCGCGGCGGTCACGGCAGGCGCGGCGGTCACGGCAGGGCGCGGGGCACCGGCGGCTCCGGCATCCTCGCCGGTGGTGGCCGCGGCTGCCTCGGCGGCAGCGGCCTGTTCGACAGCTGCGGCACGCTCGGCGGGCGGGCCCGGCTCGGCGGGTTCGCCGGGCTCAGCGGGCTCGGTGGGCTCAGCGGGCTCGGTGGGCTCAGCGGGCTCGGTGGGCCCGGCCGATTCGGGAGGCCCGACAGATTCGGGAGGCCCGACAGATTCCGGGGGCCCGACAGATTCCGGGGGCCCGACAGATTCCGGGGGCCCGACAGATTCCGGGGGCCCGGAGAGTTCCGAGGGCCCGGAGGGTTCCGGGGGCCCGGCGGTCCCGGTCGGCCCGGCGGCCTCCTCCGGACCCGCTGTGCCACCCGGCCCGCCCAGCCCCAGCCTCTGCCCCTGGCCCTGGCCATGCCGGGCGTCCGAGCCCTTGTCGTACGCGTCCATTCCGCCCCGTTCGGTCCCGATCCGTCCATCCGCCCGCCCCGCCGGGGGCGCCCACGCGCCACCCTCGCGGCTGCTCGGCGACGTTCGCACGCGAACGGTACTCAGGACCGGCCACCCGCACAGCCCCCGATGGGCCGACCGCATCGTGGCCGTCGCCACATCCGGCGGGGGACAGCCTAGAGAACGTGCCCCGGACCGCCCTTGTCGTCCACCACGGGACGCCCGGCCGCGGCCCACTCCTGCATGCCCCCGTCGACGTTCACCGCGTCGACGCCCTGCTGGACCAGGTACATGGTGACCTGCGCCGAGCGGCCCCCGACCCGGCAGAGCACGTGCACCCGGGCGTCCTGCGGCGCGGCCTCGGCCAGCTCACCGTAGCGGGCCACGAACTCGCTCAGGGGAATGTGCAGCGCCCCGGCGGCATGGCCCGCCTGCCACTCGTCGTCCTCCCGGACGTCCAGCAGGAAGTCGCCGTCCTCGAGGTCCTCGATGCCGACCGTGGGCACACCCGCTCCGAAACTCATGCCCCAGACGCTACCCGAGCCGGCCGCCCGGCTCAGTCCTGTGCGAGCGCGGCCGCCAGCTCGGCCTCCCGCTCGCGCACCTGGGTCGCCAGCTGCTCGGCGATCTCGTCGAGGAGCCGGTCGGGGTCGTCCGGGGCCAGCCTGAGCATGGCGCCGATCGCGCTCTCCTCCAGCTCCTTGGCGAGCAGCGTGAGCAGCTCCTTGCGCCGGTCGAGCCATTCGAGGCGGACGTACAGCTCCTCGCCGCGGCTCGGGCGCCGCTCGGGCACCGGCCCGGCGGCCCACTCCTCGGACAGCTCGCGCAGCTCCGCCACGTCACCGCGGGCGTAGGCGGCGTTGACACGGGTGATGAACTCCTCGCGCCGGACCCGCTCGGCCTCCTCCTGGGCCAGGTCGGGGTGGGCCTTGCGGGCCAGCTCGCGGTAGAGCTTGCGGGCCTCCTCGCTCGGCCGGACCCGCTGCGGGGGCCGTACCGCCTGGTCCGTGAGCATCGCGGTGGCCTCCGGGAACAGCCCGTCCCCGTCCATCCAGCCGTTCAGCAGCTCCTCGACCCCGGGGATCGGCATCAGCCGGGCCCGCGCCTCGTCCGCCCGGTGCCGGTCGTCGGCGTCGCCCGTGCGGGCCGCCCTCGCCTCCAGGATCTGCGCCTCCAGCTCCTCCAGCCGGGCGTACACCGGGCCGAGCCGCTGCTCGTGCAGCCGCGAGAAGTTCTCGACCTCCACGCGGAAGGTCTCCAGGGCGATCTCGTACTCGATGAGTGCCTGCTCGGCGGCCCGTACGGCCTGTTCCAGCCGTTCCTCGGGACGCGGCGCACCCCCCTGCTCGGGCTCAGCTTCGGGCGTCGTCACCCGACCAGCCTAGGGCCTGCGGACCCGGGGGGCCGCCCGCGCGGCCCCCGCCCCCCTCACAGCCCGGCTCCGCTCACACCCCCGGCTCCGCTCACACCCCCAGCTCCGCCGCGATCCGCCCCGTACGCACCGCGCCCACCAGCTCCGCGTGGTCCGCCTCGGTGCGGTCGGCGTAGGCGACGGCGAAGGCGGCCACCGCCTCGTCCAGCTCGCCGTTCTTGCCGCAGTAGCCCGCGATCGTCCGCGGGTCGGCGCTGTGCGCGTGGGCCCGGGCCAGCAGGGCGCCGGTCATCCGGCCGTAGTCGTCCAGCTGGTCGGCGGCCAGGGCCGCGGGGTCGACGCTGCCCTTGCGGTTGCGGAACTGCCGTACCTGGAAGGGCCGGCCGTCGACCGAGGTCCAGCCCAGCAGGATGTCGCTGACGACCTGCATCCGCTTCTGCCCCATGACGACCCGGCGGCCCTCGTGCGCGGCCCCGGGCGCCTCGAACCCGGCGGCGGCGAGGTGCGGCAGCAGCGCGGAGGGCCGGGCCTCCTTGACCTGGAGCACGAGCGGTTCACCCCGGTGGTCGAGGAGCAGCACGACGTACGACCGGGTGCCCACGCTGCCGGTGCCGACGACCCGGAAGGCGACGTCGTGCACGGCGTACCGGGCCAGCAGCGGCAGCCGGTCCTCGGAGACGGTGGTTAGGTACGCCTCCAGGGCGCCCGCGACCGCCGCCGCCTCGGCGTCCGTCACCCGGCGCAGCACCGGCGCGGCGTCCACGAAGCGCCGCCCGCCGTCCCCGGTGGACTCGGTGGACTTCGCGGCGAAGCGCCCGCTCGTGTTGGCCCGCGCCTTCTCGGCCACCCGCTCAAGGGTGCCGAGCAGGTCGGTGGCGTCGGTGTGGGAGACCAGTTCCTCGTCGGCGATGGCGTTCCAGGCGTCCAGCGCGGGGAGCCTCGCCAGCAGCCGCATGGTGCGCCGGTAGGCGCCCGCCGCGTCGTGGGCGGCCTCGCGGCAGGTGTCCTCGTCGGCGCCCGCCTCCCGGCCCGCGAGCACGAGGGAGGCGGCGAGCCGCTTGAGGTCCCACTCCCAGGGGCCGTGGACCGTCTCGTCGAAGTCGTTCAGGTCGATGACCAGGCCGCCGCGGGCGTCCCCGTAGAGACCGAAGTTGGCGGCGTGCGCGTCACCGCAGATCTGGGCGCCGATCCCGGTCACGGGCGTACGCGCCAGGTCGTACGCCATCAGGCCCGCCGACCCGCGCAGGAACGCGAACGGCGTGGCCGCCATCCGCCCGGCGCGGATCGGGGCGAGCCCCGGTATCCGGCCGCGGCTGGACTCCTCGACCGCGCTCACCGCGTCCGGCCGGGCGGCGTCCAGGTCGAGCGCGGCGTGCGCGGACCGGGGGACGCGGGTGCGCAGCGCCTTGCCCTCGGCCTTCGGCGAACCGGCCACGGGCCACCGCGCGAACCCCGGGACGTACGGCACCCGACCGCCCCGCGCCGCACCGGCCGTCGATTCCGCGTCCCTGTCCCCGCCCCCGTCCCTGTCCCTGTCCCCGTCGCCGTCCGCACGCGCCGCCGACACCGCCCGGGACGCCGCCTCCCCGGTCGCCGCCTCCGTGCCCGTCCCCACCGTCGCCCCGGTCATCCCGGCCGCCCTCTCCGTGCTCGTCGTGCTCGTCGTGCTCGTCCGCACCTGTGCGTCACGCGTGTGCCATACAGCGCCGTACCGTGCCGTACCGCGTCGTACCACGTCGCGCCCGACCGGCCACCCGGCCGCCCCGGGCTCCGGCGCGCCACGACCGTACCGCCGGCCGCACCGCCCGTACACGGGCCGGGCCCGCCGCCCTCATAACGCCGGGCAGGGGGTGAAACAGGAGGTGCCCCCGACCCCCGCGGCGCGCCTACGGTGGCCAGCGATCACCACGGAGCGCGCCCGTCGTAGCAACAGCAGCCTGCCCCGCGCCGGCGGGCGCGCTCCCTGTCCCCGACGTCCCGGATGTCGCACGTCCCGTCCAGCTTCCCCAGGGACCACTCACCGAGGAGACCGAGGAACCGCCATGACCTCCGACACCCCCACCACCCCTGACGAGCCCGGGCCCAAACCCGGCCCGGGCTCCGGCGCCGACCGCGGGATCAGCCGCAAGACGCTGCTCAGGGCGGCCGTCGCCGCCGGTGCCGCCGTCCCGCTGCTCGCCACCGGCGGCATCGCGCTGGCCCGGGACGCCGCCCGCTCCGACGGCGGGCAGAGGCTGACGCCGACCCCGTACTGCGACGACGGCGACGACCTGACGCCCGACCAGATGGAGGGCCCGTACTTCAAGCCGAACTCCCCGCTGCGGACCAACCTGGTCACCCCCGGCACCCCGGGCACCCCGCTGACCGTCAGCGGCTACGTCTTCGGCCGGAACTGCGTGCCGCTGTCCGGTGTGCTCCTCGACTTCTGGCAGGCCGACAACGCAGGCGACTACGACATGGCCGGGTACACCTTCCGCGGCCACCAGTTCACCGACGCCACCGGCGCCTTCGCCCTGCAGACGATCGTGCCCGGCCTCTATCCCGGCCGCACCCGGCACATCCACGTCAAGGTGCAGGCCCCCGGCGAGCCCGTGCTCACCACGCAGCTCTACTTCCCCGGCGAGCCCCGCAACAGCACGGACATGATCTTCGACCCGGCCCTGCTGATGAACGTCCGCGGCGCCGGCGGCGGCAAGGAGGGCACCTTCGACTTCGTCCTGAACGTCGACGGCGACACCGGCCCCACGGATCCGCCCACCGACCCGCCCACCGACCCGCCGGGCGGCACCTGGGCGAGCGGCCACGCCTACACCTCCGGTGACCGGGTGACGTACGGGGGCAGCTCCTACCGCTGCCTCCAGGCGCACACCTCCATGGCGGGCTGGGAACCGCCGAACGTGCCGGCGCTGTGGCGGCGCGAGTCCTGACGGTGCGGAGCACGGGCGAGTGCCCGCTCCCCGATTCCGAGGCCCCCCGCCGGGCGCGCGACCGGCGGGGGGCCTCGCCGTTCACCGGCGCCCGGCGGACGACAGCGTGGACCGGTACCAGGGCTCGGCACGCCGGAACCCGGTACCGAAGGGGTCGCCCGGCGCCTCCCGGAGGTCCGACCAGAGGGTGTCGGACTCGAAGAGGTGATCGGTGGTCAGCAGGTCGACCACGCCTGGCAGGACGTCGTCGCCGGCCAGCAGGTCCCGTGCCCGCCGTACCGTGAGGTCACGCCGCGGCCAGGGGATCCGGGCGCAGGCGGCGACGGCGCGCAGGGCGCCGCCGACGCCGACCGGGTCCGGGTGCGCCGCGTGGTAGACGGACGCGGACAGCGCCGAGTCGGGCGCGAACGCGACACCCACCAGGGCCCGGGCCAGATCCGGTACGGCGATCATCGACATCCGCGCGGACCAGCCCGCCACCGTGCCCGGCAGTTCGCGCAGCACCCGGGCCATGCCGGGCCCGACCCAGGCGTCGCCCTCCCCGTACACCAGGTGGGGCCGCAGGACGACCCCGCCGGCCGCGAGCACGGCGTCCTCGGCGGCGGCGCGGGTGCGCGAGGTCCAGGACCTCGGGTTGCGGACGAGCTCCTCGGGCCGCTGGCCCCGGTAGGTGCCGCGGCCGTAGACCGAGGCGGTGCTCAGGTGCACGACACGGCGGACCCCGGCCCGGCGGGCCTCCGCGACCAGTGCCGCCGTGCCGCCGGCGTTCACGGCCTCGTTGGCCGCCTCCGTGCCGCCTATCTGCGCCGCGCAGTGGATCAGCACGTCGACGCCGTCGCAGACGCCGCGCAGGCTCTCGGGGTCGGTCAGGTCGCCCCGCACGCACCGCGCCCCGGAGCGGGGGACGGGACGACGGTGCGCCAGCAGCCTGACGCCGGCCCGCCGCCGTTCCGCCTCGCGGACCACGTGTCCTCCCACGAAGCCGGACGCGCCGGTGATCAGTACGGTGAGCACGGAGCACTCTCCCAGGAGTCGGGCCGGGTCAGCTGACGCGGGGACGCAGGACGAGGTCGGCGGTGAAGACGGTCTCGTCCTCCTGGCTACCGCACACCCGCACCGGCAGTTCGCCCCGGGTGCCGTGCCCCTCGACGGTGGCCGTGACCCAGCACGGAGCGTCGAACTCGGCGTAGCGCGCGAAGTCGGCCCGCACGCCCGAGAGCAGGGCGCAGGGGAGTCCGGTGATGGCGTGGGCGGCCTGCCGGGCGGCCTCCAGCAGGACCATGCCGGGTATGTGGTCGGTCGGGTGGTCGAAGTAGGTCGGGTGGGCCGTGTCGACCCGCAGTTCCCAGCGGCCCGGCATCGCCGGTGAGGGTTCGCCCAGCAGGACGTGCCAGGGGTTGCCGTGGCGCACGGCCGCGGGGTCGAGCGCCGGCGGGGGTGTGCGGTGGCAGTCCGTGGGGCGCTCTCCCCGCAGCCGTCTGTACACGTCCGGGCTCATGCACCGGAAGGCGGCCGAGGCGGTCGCCCGCACCTCCTCGCCCCGCCGGACGGTGACGTCGTAGCGCATCTCGCGCAGGCTGCGGCCGCGGCGCACGACATCCCGGCACAGGGTGTGCATCTCGACGTCGGTGGGGACCGCGCCGGCCCTGAAGAGCTCCGGGTCGGCGCTCACGCTGAGGTCGGACATGAGGAACTGATAGCCGAACGGCACGTCGAACTCGGCGTGCGCGAGCAGGGAACCGATCTGCCGCACGGACTCGACCAGCAGCATCGGATCCTGGTAGCCGCGGTCGGAGGCGAACAGGGAGTGGCAGCGGGGCCACTGGGCCCCGACCACGAAACCGCTGCGGTCGCCGGCGGCGGAACCGTCGTGCTCCCAGCCGGTGAGCAGGACTTCGGAGACGGCTGCGCGGTGCACGTACTCACGTGGAACCGTGGAGGTCAGCTTCCGGGGCTGTGCCGTGACGCCGGGTGCCGTCGGGGCGAGGTTCGGCATGTGCGGGGCTCCCATCAGGTGCAGACAGGGGGCGGCACGGCCGTAAGTCGGCTGCTCACCCCCGTGGCCGACTAGCTGCGGCTAAAGATACAGACAGGTCGGTCCAGTTTTTCAAGAGGCAGGAAGGATTCCTCGGCCACACGTGCGTCAGGTGCTGTACGCGCGACTCTCCCGCGGCCCCCGACCGGGCCGGTCGATGAAACATGCCGACGCGCACGGTTCCGAGCGGATTGACCCGCTCTTGGCCAAGTATTTCCACTGCTCACACGCACGCGAAGGCGACACCTCCTCCACCCGTGCGCGGGAAACACACAGCTCACCAGGCACGGACCCCCGTAATCGAAGGGTCACCCAGAGACATGAGACGGCCTTTGACAATCAGACAAGTCTGTTTGGTATTGTCTCCCCCGTGAACCTCAGCCCGTGATGACGTGGTGTGTTTTCAGGTGCCTCCAGGGGGACAGATGAACCGGCAGTACGCGGAGCTCGTCGGACCGTCGCCGCAGCACCCTCTCCGACCCGCCGCCCCGGTCCGCCGGGCGGCCCGGAACGTACTGGTCGTCGAGAACGACGAACGGTCCGCCGAAACGCTCCTGCGGGGGCTGACCCGGCAGGGGTACGCCGCGCGGGGCGTGGACACCGGCGCCCAGGCGCTGCGCGGCCACCGCGACGCCGACCTGATCCTGCTCGACCTCGACCTGCCCGACCTGGACGGCCTCGAGGTGTGCCGGGCCATCCGGGCGATCAGCGACACACCGATCATCACGGTGACCGCCCGGCGCTCGGAACTCGACTGCGTGCTCGGCCTCCAGGCGGGCTCGGACGACTACCTGGTCAAGCCGTACGGCTTCCGCGAGCTGCTGGCCCGCATGGAGGCGGTGATGCGCCGCTCGCACGGCCGGACGGTCACCGCGGACACCGGCCGGGTCATCACCCACGCCGGGCTGCGCATCGACGTGGCCGCCCGGGCGGCCACCCTCCACGGGGAGCCCCTGGACCTGACCCGCAAGGAGTTCGACCTGCTCCACCTACTGGCCCTGCAGGCCGGCACGGTGCTCACCCGGCGTCAGATCATGGCCCACGTGTGGGACGACGCCTGGTCACCGCGGGGCCGGACCGTGGACACCCACGTCGGCACCCTGCGCGGCAAACTCGGCTCCAGCGCCTGGATCATCACCGTGCGCGGGGTGGGTTTCCGGCTCGGCCATCCGTGACCGCGGCAACAATACAGACTAGTCTGTTGGGCTAACAGCGGCACGGTAAGGATGAGGCATGGCTCAACAGGAACGCGGCAGGCAGTCGCGACGGTCGATTCTCGAGGCCGCCGCCCACGTTTTCGACGAACGCGGCTACGACGCCGCCAGCACCAACGACATACTGGCCCGCACCGGGCTCACCCGTGGGTCCCTCTACCACCACTTCCCGTCCAAGGAGGCCATCGCGGTGGCCCTGATCCAGGCCCACGGCGAGGCCCTGGACGTACCGGAGGGGCCGGTGCGGCTGCAGTCGGTGATCGACCTGACCCTGGAGTTCGCCCGCCGTCTCCAGCAGGACCCGGTACTGCGCGCCAGCGTGCGTCTGACCACTGAGCAGACCTCCTTCCACCGCCCTCCGCAGACTGCCTACGAGCAGTCCCTGGAGGCGATCGAGAAGCTGCTGCGGGAAGCGAAGGAACGGGACGAGCTCCTGCCGGGCATCGATGTGGACGAGGCGGCGTCCACGATCGTCGGCTGCTTCACCGGCCTGCAGGTCATGTCCCAGGCGTACACCGGCCGACAGGACCTGGGCGACCGGGTCGCCTCCTTCTGGCGCTTCTTCCTGCCCGGACTCGCCACCCCCGGCCTGATCGGCCGGCTCCGCACCGCGGCCCCCGCGTCCTGACCCCGTTCACGGACGACGGGCGAACGTTGTCACTACGGGCGAACGTTGTCACGGCAGGCGGCGGTGGCCGCCGTCCGCCTGGCTGAACGACGGGCGTATCAGTCCCCACAGGCGCCGGGAGGTGTCGCCGTCCCACCACGCGGGGTCCGACCGGCCCAGTGTCTCGATGCCGGCCGCCACGACCACGGCCAGATCGGCCAGGTCCCCGGGCGGCACGCCGTGCCGCCCGCCGGCCGCCTCGTGCGCGGCGGCCACCCGGTCGCGGAGCAGCGACATCAGGTGGTCGCGCAGCCTCGGCGGCCCCGCTGAGCCGTCCGGGGCCAGTTCCATGCCCGCCCGGACGATCTTGTCGCTGCCCAGCGCCTCGGTGAGCGCCAGACAGAAGCGCTCCGGCGCGTCCACGGCCGCACCGGAGAACGCCACGTCGACGATCTCCTCCAGCCGGCCGCGCGCCTGTTCGTGGACGGCGGCCGCGAGGGCGGCGGTCGAGGAGAAGTGGTGGTAGAGCGCGCCGCGGCTCACGCCGGCCCGGCGGCAGATGTTGACCAGGCCCGCGTCGGCCGGCCGGCCGTCCGCGATCAGCTCCGCCGTGGCCCTGATCAGAGCCTCACGAGTCCGCTCGGACCGCGTCTGCATCGGACCCCACCTGCCTTCTTCGTCCTTGCCGACCTCTCAACCCAAGGAAGCATACAAGGAGGTCTGTTTTACCGGACCCACATCCGCATGCGACACCCTCTTATGATCTTCGTTCATTCACAGATCCCCCACATACATACGTCAAATGGCCTGAACCTTCCCTTCCGAAACGACCAATCACCGCAGAACCGAGTAGACTTGCCTGTATGTTTTCCTGGATCGGCCGCTCGCCGGGGCGCCCCGATCTGGGCACTTGGCACGGCGTTGACATGGGGCTGACCCAACCTCGAATGCTTGATGGAACCCTGCATCGCCGTCGGTAGAAGTAGCCCCGGGAGCCCGGTGAGACTGAATGCCGTCTTGCGAAACTGCCACGGATCGGGGGATTTCGATGGATGAGCGTGAGAGAGCCACCGAGGAGCACACGAGCAGGGACTGCGCCCGGCGGTGCGGCCGGATCTGCACCCGCTGCCTGGACCGGACCGGCCGTGAACTGCGGACGCTGCTCGCCCTGTACAAGGAGAGCGACGAAACCCTGGCCGCCACCCCCGCGACGGCGCTGCGGCAGCGGGTGAGCGGCAGTCGGGGCAGCGTCGGCATCGTGCTGGACGAGCGGGTCGTGTCCCTGCGGAGCCGGGTGGCCGAGACCCTGAGCCTGTGGGCCCGGCTCGTCCTGGACGAGCGCGGCGACGCCGCCTTCGGCACGACGGAGCGGGGGATCGGCCGGCTGGTGCGGTTCCTGGGGCAGCAACTGCCGTGGTTCGCCGACCACCCCGCCGGTGTCGAGTTCACCGAGGAGATCACCGAACTGCTCACGGATCTGGACGAGTTGTTCGGTCCCGGGCCGGTGAGCAGGTTCCCGCTCGGGCCGTGTCCGCGGCCGGAGTGCGAGGGCGCCCTCTTCGGCGTCCGGCCGGCGGACCGCGACCGCGTTCCCAGCCATGTCTCCTGCGACGCCGGCCACCCGGTGCCGCCCCGCCAGTGGCTGCTGCTGGCCGGCCGTACGGACAAGGAGCGGGCCGCGTGAGCGGCTTCGCGGAGCGCACCGGCGGGACGGCCCGACGCCGTACGGTGCCCACGGAACTGGCCGCTCTGGCGATGGGCGTCTCCCAGGCCACCATCCGCAAATGGGCCAGCCGCGGAAAGATCACCCGGCACGGCGGCCCCCAGCGCGCGGAGTACGACCTGGAGGAACTGCTGGCCCTGACCCGTCGCGACCCCCGCGCATGACGCGGGCCCGCAACGGCCCTCCTGCTGACCGACCGTTTCCTCAAGGACCGATCCGTGCGGGGATCGGGTCCACAGCTGCCCCCGCGGCCCACCGGCCGCGGGGGCAGGCCGTTTTCGTCAACTCCCTTATGCATAACGGCAGTTGACTACGCGGGCGACGACTGTCACACTTTCTGCGGCGCCCCCATGCCCGGACGCCGCCACTTCTTCGGCGGCACTCTCCACGGGCGGCGCGCCCCGCGGCAGGCTCTTCGCAGCCCCGCGTTCCGCACGTTCCAGGAGATCCGCGGCGAGTCGGCAGCACCGACCCGCCGCGGATCTCCTTTTTTCTGCCGCCCCCATTCGAGGAAGTGTGGTCGATGCCTGTTTCTACCTGGACCCCCGTCGGACGATGGACGGGTACGGTCACGCACGACGACGAGGTGGACGAGTACACGGTCGCCTTCGCCGCGGACGGTTCGCTCTCGGTCACGACGCAGAAGAGCACCGGCTACGGCGCGTGGACCGCCGTCGGCGACGAGACCCTGGAGTTCTCCCTGCGCGAGGACTTCAACGTCGACGTCACCCAGATCAGCCCGAACGGCCACCACGCCGCGTACATACAGATCGACATTACGGCGCGCCTCACCGGGGACACGCTCACCGGCGAGGGCAAGGCCGTCGTGCACGGCCCCGACGACGCCGTGATCTACGCGACGGGCGCCCGGACCGAAGCGCGCAGGGTGTCATGACCGCCCCGGTGCAGGCCGCGGTCCCCGCCGACCTGGCCGCCGAGGTGGCCCGGCTGTCCGACGTCACGGCACTCAAGGACCTCGCCGACCGTTATCTGGCCAGCCTCGACGCGGGCACCTTCGACGCGGCGTGGGCCGGCGCGCTGTTCACGGACGACGTGGAGATGACGTTCCCGGTCGGCAGCCACCGCGGCAGCGCGGGTGTCGACGGCTTCACCGCGCGGATCATGGCGCGCTGGGGCCGTACGCACCACCACGGCTCCGAGAGCACGGTCGAGGTCGACGGCGACCGCGCCGAAGTGGGCTGGAGCCTGATCGCCTCCCATGTGCACCACGGCTCGCCGCTGCCGCCGGACGCCTCCGAGTACTTCCAGCTCGGCGGCCGTTTCGCCGGTACGGCCCGGCGCACGCCGGACGGCTGGCGCTTCGACCGGCTGCGGCTGCGCATCGTGTGGACCACCGGAGCCGTACCCGCCGGTGTCACCCGGGTCGACGCGCGGACGCTCGACACCCGCGGCGGCCGCGGCACCCCCGCCCAGTAGCCCGATCCCAGCGAAGGAGAACCCGCCATGCCCACCACGCTCACGCCGGACCAGCAGAAGGAACTCATCGAGAAGGTCTTCCACGAGGGCCTCGACCTCGGCGACCTCTCGGCCGCCGACCGCTACCTCACCGCGGACTTCCGCAACCACGGCAGCCACGACGACTCCATGCGCGGACCGGAGGCGTTCAAGCACACCATCCGGATCCAGCAGTCCGCCTTCAGCGACATCAAGTACGAGATCCTCGACTTCATCGCCATGGGCGACAAGGCCGCCATCCGCTGGGTGATGCACGGCCGGCACACGGGCCCCTTCATCGGGATCCAGCCGACCGGTCTCCAGGTCCAGCACCAGGCGATCATCTGGTTCCGCTTCGAGGGCGACCGGATCGCCGAACGCTGGGGCATCGTCGACAACTTCGCCCTGCAGCGCTTCCTGCAGTCGGGCGGCAAGCCGGCCGGCCCCCTCACCCCGTCCGGCCGCCCCGGCGCCTGACCCGGCCCGGCTCCGGCGCCGGCCGCGCGCGCCGCACGGGCGCTGCCGCGGCCGGCGCCCGCCCGCCCCCGAAGACACACA